>JAGBIA010000035.1 GCA_017935225.1 Clostridia bacterium
ATAGCAATTCAATTCATGAAAACAAAGTTTTCAAATCATGAAGCCGTCAGGCTTCAATTCATGACGCAAAGCGTCAATTCATTACTATCTGGAGAAAATTGTCTGAAGCAACGCAAAAGCACTTATGACAAACGATTTATTCGTTAGCATAAGTGCTTTTTGTTAAAACTTCGTTATGGGGCTCACGCTAAGTGCGTTTTTTATTTTACTTTTTCCAGGTTCCCGGGAAGAAGAGAACGAGCATCGGGAAAAGCTCGAGTCGCCCCGCTATCATATCGAAGATCAGAACGATCTTGGTAAAGGGCGAGAAGAACGCGAAGTTCGCGGTCGGTCCTACAAGCTCAAGTCCGGGACCGATGTTATTTATCGTCGCCGCAACTGCGGTGAAGTTAGTGACAAGACCGTAGTTTTCGATAGAAACGAGCAATACGGATACCGCAAAAACAATAACGTAACATACCATATATACGTTGGTCGCACGCACTACCTCGCTCTCGACGGGTACCTTGTCTATCGTGACCTTCTTGACCTGCTTGGGATGTACCAAAAGGTAAAGCTCCTTTGCAATACTCTTGACTCCAATGATCACACGCGAGACTTTGAGACCGCCTCCCGTACTGCCTGCGCAGGCACCGATAAACGTGATAAGTACGAGGCAGGCTTTGGATAGTGCAGGCCACTTGTCGAAGTCGACCGTCGCAAATCCCGTGGTTGAAATGATAGATGCGACAGTGAAGGCAACGTGCTTTATCGCATCTCCGACCGTGTCGAAAAATCCTCGGGCATTCAGCGTTATAACGGTTATAGCCGATGCGACGATACCAAGGAAGGTTACTACCTCGGTGGTAAACGCTTCCTTGACGCGTCCTAAGAGTATGAGATAGAAGGACGCAAAGTTTATTGAGAAAAGGAGCATAAAGACTGTAACGACTATCTGTATATAAGATGAATACTCGGCAAGACTGGTACTTCTTACAGAAAATCCTCCCGTTCCCGCCGTTGCAAACGCGGTGTTGAGTGCCTCGAATATACTCATTCCGCCGCAGAGAAGGAGAATAAACTCGATAAGTGTAAGAGCGATGTAAATAAGATACAGTATCAGCGCGGTGGTCTTGATTCGAGGAACGAGCTTGCTGACAGAGGGACCTGGGCTCTCCGCCTTCATAATGTGCAGGTTGTTACCTCCGCTCAGCGGAACGAAAGCCATAATAAATACGAGAACTCCCATACCGCCGACCCAGTGCGTAAAGCTTCGCCACATAAGCGATGCGTGAGAAATCGCCTCAACGTCCGAGAGGATGCTCGCGCCTGTCGTGGTAAATCCCGAGACCGTCTCAAAGAGCGCGTCGATATAAGTCGGTGTCTCGCCTGAGATATAGAGCGGCAGAGCGCCGAAAATACTGAGAACTATCCAGGACAGAGATACTATAACGAAGCCCTCGCGCGAATAAAGCGTTTTGTTGCGAGGTTTCTTCCAGACAAGGATAAATCCGAGTAAGAGGCAGATCGCGATCGTGATCAGATATGCCCATACCACACTCTCGGAATATATGAGAGCGGTGAGAGTCGGAACGGTCATAAATCCCGCCTCGAAGATAAGTATCCAACCGAGGATGTTTGTTATCATACGAAAATTCATAAGCGCCTCACATCAAAATATCGGTGATATCGCGCAGAGCAAGGTGCTTTGATACCACGATCACGCTGTCTCCCGAATTGATGGTGTCGTGACCTCTCGGGATTATGACCTTATTGTTACGGATGATAGACGCGATAAGCACGTTTTCCTTGAACTTGAGCTCGGAGAGGGGAGTGTCCGTGATCTCAGAGCTGCCTCTGATGATGAATTCCGCCGCCTCTACCTTGCCGCGAATGATATTGTAGAGCGTTTCAACGTTGTTACCCATCGAGCCCTCGACCGATCTCACGTAGCGTAGGATCATATCAGACGTAATGCTCTTGGGCGTGATGACCGAGTTGAGATCAAGCGTCTTGAGTATCTCGTCAAAGTCGGTTCGCGCGATCTTGGTTATGATCTTGCCGTTGCAAACACCTTTTACGTAGAGCGAGGTGAGAATATTTTCCTCGTCCTGATCCGAGAGCGAGACGAACGCGCCTGCCGTGCGGATGCCCTCCTCAAGCAGAAGCTCTCGGTCACCGGGATCTCCGTTGATGACGGTCGCGTGCGGGTACTGGGAGCAGAGGTATTCACACGTCTTGCGGTCACGCTCGATTATCTTGACCGAGATAGGATATCTCTCAAGAATGTCACACAGATACTGCGTGATCTTTCCGCCGCCGCAGAGAAGAACGTCCTTTACCGCCTGAAGCTTGTAGTTGATCTTCTCAAAGAACTCGGCTACCTTCTTGGGCGCGGCGATCAGCGAGATTATGTCGTCCTTGTCGAACACGAGATCGCCCTTAGCGATAAATACCTCGTCGCCTCTCTCGACCGTGCAGATAAGCACGTCACAGCGGAGAACGCTGGATATCTCGCGCACCGAAAGACCGACGAGCGAGCTGTCCTCGGGGAGCTTGAATTTGAGAAGCTCCACTCGACCTTTAGAGAATGTGTCTATGCGGAGCGCGGAGGGGAAGCGGAGCACGCGCGAGATCTCAGCCGCCGCCGCGTACTCGGGGTTTATCACCATCGCAAGTCCGAGCTCGTCCTTGAGGAAGTCTGCCTCCGAGCTGAAGTCGGGATTGCGCAGACGCGCGATCGTCTGGCAGTTTCCTGTCTTCTTAGCGACCATACAGCAGAGAAGATTGAGCTCATCCGAGTCGGTCACCGCGATAAGAAGATCCGCCTTTGAAATGCCCGCTTCGCGCTGAGTCGCAAAAGTCGCGCCGTTGCCAAGCACGGTCAGTACGTCGTTCTGCGCGCCGATGACCTTGAGCTTTTCTGCGCTGAGGTCGACTACAGTTACGTTATTTCCTTCCTTGTTTAGCTGCTCTGCAAGCGTAATACCTACAGTTCCGCAGCCTACTATAATTACGTTCATATAAACTCCTTTCGAGTTTGAGACATCAGAGAAGAGAAGCGTCGGGCTCAAATGAGGGGATCACCTTGAGCTTGAACGCGTTGATCACGTTGAGTCTGTCGATGCGAGCCTTGGTAGCCTCGTCCTCACATACGCCCGTGCGGATGTACTTGTCGAGCACCGCGTAGGTAAAGCCGAGCTTGTCCTCGTCGCTCTTGCCCGAGAGTCCGTCGGAGGGAACCTTCACGACGAGATTTTCGGGAAGTCCGAGATATGCACCTATCTGCACGACCTCAGCAACGGTAAGCTTTCCGAGAGGAGAGAAGTCGCCCGCAGAGTCGCCGTAGCGAGTAGAATATCCAACATAATCCTCCGAGAGATTGCAGGTGTTTGCAACTCTGCCGCCCAGCGTCTGAGAGACAGCGTAGAGAGTCGACATACGAATTCTCGGGGGGAGATTTATGCGAGCCTGCTCGTTCAGCGGCAGACCGCAGTCGTTAAGACTTTTGATAACGCCGTCGGTGGCATCCTTTATATTGCAGGTGAAATTGCGAATGCCGAGATGAGAGACGAGCTGCTCGGAGTCCGAGATGTCGCTCTGCACGCCGTTGGGCATAAGCACACCGATAACGCGATCCTTGCCGAGAGCCTCGACACAGAGAGCCGCGACTACGCTCGAGTCCTTGCCGCCCGAAATGCCGATAACCGCGTTACAGCCCTTGCCGTTCTCCTCGAACCACTCGCGTATCCATTCGATCACACCTTCAGTAACCTTTTTTACGTCAAACATAACATTTACCTCCGTAAAAATAACTATACAGATATATTATACACTTATATGTGAAAAAAGTCAATAGTTTTATTATTGCCCGAATTCGCAGAAGCTACAGTTGTTGACAAAACGAAAATAGTATGATATAATTTCTTTACAAGCTTGCAAGATTATTAAAGTCCGTATTACAAGTCGTGTTGCAAAGGAGCTTTTATGAAACCCTGCAAAAGAAATGAAACTATTTTTTCACCGTTGTTTATAGTTGTATCTTCAATGGTGTGCAATTTCATAGTGCTGTTTGCTTGGTATAAAATAAGCGGAAGTTTTCAAATCGGCTACGTGCTGACTATGGAAATCCTATTTGTTGCTTGGACTGTTGCGCTTATGTGCGCAGGAACGCAGACATATCTTTTTTGCGAGAACTATGTTCGGCTTTCTACGTTGGGATTTAAACGCAAAGAAATGTATGATGATTATACGTTTGCCGTTATTTCCAACGCCGCACGCGGAATAAACAAATGCACGGATATCTATGAAGAGATCCGAAAATCACCTTTGCTTAAATTGCGCGGCAAAGACGGTAGCACATACGTTCCGCCTTACATTTCTTTTCACAACGACAGATTTTCATTGGAAAATATAAAGAAAAATGCCACGAGCTATGAAATAAGCGTAGTAGCGGCTGACTATGACTCTTTGATGGTTGGAATATGTCGCGAAAATGCATTTGATTATCTGCTTAAAATGACTGAATTCCCGATTTTTATTTTGAAAGATGTATACCTTAGATTTCAAGATGCATTTGATAGAGATATCCAATCCAACAAAGCGGAGCAGAGAATTTTTATCGTTTCTGATCGTAATGTCTCCTACACGGGATATAAAACTGAAAATTAAACACTTCCCACGGGCTGCCTCGGCAGCCCGTGTTTTGTCTTGACAAGATAATATTTTCGTGATATAATAAAAGTACATCGGGCGATGTAGTCGCAATTTACGATACTTGGGGCGTTGCTGTCGCTAAGTACGTATTGTCGTTAATTGAATAAAATGACAAATGAATGAAGGGAGGGATGCGGAATGAAGCCAAGGCAGATGTGTACTGTTCCAAACGGAGATTTCATAGTATTATTATTTTGGGTATTAGGCGGTCTTGTGTCGTTGCTTTGTCTTATTGGCTCTTTGGCAACCAAAGAAAAGGGCTATATGCTTTGTACATTGTTCTTCATTTTTCCTCTTTTGTACTTTTATTCGGATAAATATTGGAATCATATTTATGTTTCTGATAAAGAGGTACAGCATAAAACTACGGTGTATAAATGGGAAGATGTGTATATGACTCTGACATATCTTCCGCCTAATTTTGGTAGAAGTTTTTACAGTTGTGCAGTATTTTTTGATGATCATTATTTGTCCGAGCAGGAAATTAGGTCGCGAAGGGTACGAAAAAAAGGTCAGTATCTGATTCTTGATAATGAGAGAACAGAATTTTTATTGCAATTTTACGATAAGCCCGTGATGTTATTTGGACAAGCTCCCTCGCGTCCTCTTGAGAAAATTGAAGAGATAGTACGTTTTCATAACGGTAAATTTTAACAAAAATATTTTTTCACGGGCTGCCTCGGCAGCCCGTGGTTTTATCTCTTGACAAGGAGTGGATTTTTTGATATAATGAATTTATTAAAAAATACAGCAGGAGAATCAATTTTTAGATTTTTTCTTGGTGTTCAAACGGCCAATTGTGGTGCCGAAGTGGTTCCGTTTTGAAATAATTGTAATTCGTGATATTAGTTACAGTATATATTTAAAGGAGCAGTATGGAAGTAGTTTTTGGATTCATATGTTTTTTCTTGTTGAGTTGCGAATTTTATAGGAGCACCACGAAAAATACAGTCAAAGATTTAATGACCAATATGAATTTATATCCAAAACATTATGCAATTCCACCAAGATTTATTCGCAGTATATTTTCTTTAAAAAAGAGAATGCTACCTCGTTTTATTTGCTTTAGATTGTATCAAACTTTGGTGTGGCCTATTGTTGGAATAATTTGCATTGTGCTACTTTCTTTCGCATCGTCTTTGCCTAATTTCGAAACATACTACACAGTTGTCTTTATAGTTATTTTTTCTTATTTTTTGGTAGATACAACCGTATTTGTGATTTTTCATATATTTTTCGAAAAATATAAAGGCAAAAGAAAGAAAACCAAATAGCTACGCGGGCTATCTTGTGATATGCACCCCAAAAGTTAGACACTTTTGGAGATGCATATCACGGCAGCCCGTGTTTTGAATTTTTTGCAGATTATAAAATTTTTGATATTTTCAAAAAATACTTGACAGAGAAAGGGAGATATGATATAATACAACTGTGTTAAAAATATAGCAAACCTTACACCCGAAAACAAGTTGCGCTCGCGCTTCTGACTTGAAGGCTATAGGCTTTTATTTTGTCGAGCCATACCTATGTTTTCGGTATGGTCATTTTTTATTTTCAGGAGGACGAAAATGGAAAACAGAATTGCAGTTATGGGCATCATCGTAGAGGACGTCGACTCTGTCGAAGCTCTCAACTCGGTGCTTCACGACTACGGCGCTTACATCATCGGACGAATGGGAATACCGTACAGAGACAGAGGTCTCAACATCGTGAGCATCGCGATCGACGCACCGCAGGACGTTATCGCCGCGCTCGCGGGAAAGATAGGAAATATCGAGGGAATAAGCGTAAAGACCGCGTATTCCAACAAGATATACAAAGACTGAAATGGAAAATAAACTGAATTTGCTTATTGATAAGCTTGCCCTCACGCACTCGCTCACGCTCTCTGAGTATGAATATCTGATAGAAAATCGCACTCAGGAGTCTGCCGACCGCCTGCGCGAGCTTGCCGTAAGCGCGCGGCGCGAGGTTTACGGAAACAGCGTGTATATCAGAGGGCTCATCGAGATCAGCAACATATGCAAAAACGATTGCATATACTGCGGAATACGCTGCTCGAACAAGGATTGCGAGCGTTACAGACTCACTAAAGAAGATATACTTTCCTGCTGCGACGAGGGTTATGCGCTCGGATTTCGCACCTTCGTAATGCAGGGCGGAGAAGATCCGCACTTTGACGACGATCTGCTTTGCGATATAGTTAGCTCGATCAAACAAAAATACCCCGATTGCGCCGTTACGCTCTCGATGGGCGAGCGCAGTCGCGAGAGCTACGAAAGACTTTTTGCGGCGGGTGCGGACAGATATCTGCTCCGTCACGAAACGGCAGATGCCGAGCATTATTCAAAGCTCCACCCGAGCAATATGAGCTTCCTAAACCGAATGCGATGCCTTCGCGACCTGAAAGATATCGGATTTCAGACCGGATGCGGATTTATGGTCGGCTCGCCGTATCAGACCTACGCGCATATAGCGAAAGATCTTAAATTCATCGAGGAATTCAAGCCTCAGATGTGCGGAATAGGACCCTTTATACCCCACAAGGCAACGCCGTTTGCTTCGTTTGCGGCAGGCACGGTCGAGCTGACCTGCTATCTGCTCTCGATCATCCGTCTTATCCACCCGACCATCCTTCTGCCCGCGACCACCGCGCTCGGAAGCATCGAGGAGGGAGGACGCGAGAAGGGAATACTCTCGGGTGCAAACGTCGTGATGCCCAATCTCTCTCCGATGGATAACCGCAAGAAGTACGAGCTTTACAACAACAAGCTCTATTCGAGCGCAGAGTCGGCGCAAGCCAAGGCAGAGCTTGAAGAAAGAATTAAAAACATCGGCTACGAGGTGGTCTGCCACCGCGGAGACGCAAAATAAGTATATAAAGATAACACGAAAGGAAATATAACCATGGCAATCTACGATCCCAAATCACTTAAAGCAGAAGAATTTATCAACGACGGCGAGATCCGCGCGACTCTTGAGTACGCGTACGCCAACAAGCACAACGAGGCGCTGATCGACGAGATACTCGAGAAGGCTCGCCCCAAAAAGACCGAAAACGGCACGGTATGTGCGGGACTTTCGCACAGAGAGGCGGCAGTTCTGCTCGCGTGCGATCTCCCCGGAAAGACTCAGAAGATGTTCGAGATCGCCGAGGAGATCAAGCTCGCGTTCTACGGCAACAGAATAGTTATGTTCGCGCCCCTCTATCTCTCGAACTACTGCGTAAACGGATGCGTCTACTGCCCTTACCATATGAAGAACAAGCACATCACGCGTAAGAAGCTCACGCAGGAAGAGGTCAAGGCAGAGGTTATCGCGCTTCAGGATATGGGACACAAGCGTCTCGCGATCGAGGCGGGCGAGGACCCAGTGAACAATCCTATCGAGTATATTCTCGAGTGCATTGACACCATCTACAGCATCAAGCACAAGAACGGTGCTATCCGCAGAGTAAACGTAAACATCGCGGCTACGACCGTCGAAAACTACCGCAAGCTCAAGGATGCGGGCATAGGTACTTATATTCTTTTCCAGGAGACCTACCACAAGGAGAGCTACCTCAAGCTTCATCCCACGGGTCCCAAGCACGATTACGACTATCATACCGAGGCTATGGACAGAGCTATGGAGGGCGGAATTGACGACGTCGGACTCGGCGTTCTCTTCGGTCTTGAGCTCTTCGACTACGAATTCGTAGGACTTATGATGCACGCAGAGCATCTTGAGGCAGTTCACGGCGTAGGACCTCACACCATCAGCGTTCCGAGAATTAAGAAAGCTGATGACATCGATCCCACCGTATTTGATAACTCTATCTCCGACGAGCTCTTTGAGAAGATCATCGCCTGCATCCGAATCGCAGTTCCGTACACGGGAATGATAATTTCCACAAGAGAGTCGGAAGAGGTTCGCGGAAAGGTTCTCAATTGCGGTATCTCGCAGATCAGCGGCGCGTCGCGTACCTCTGTCGGCGGATACACCGAGGAGGAGCGTCCTCACGACTCCGAGCAGTTCGACGTTTCCGACCAGAGAACGCTTGATGAGGTAGTTGCATGGCTGATGAAGAACGGACATATTCCGTCCTTCTGCACCGCGTGCTACAGAGAGGGCAGAACGGGCGACCGCTTTATGAGCCTTTGCAAGAGCGGACAGATACTCAACTGCTGCCATCCCAACGCGCTTATGACTCTTACCGAGTATCTCATCGACTACGCAAGCGAGGGGACCAAGAAGATCGGCTTTGAGCTTATCGAGCGCGAGCTTGACAAGATTCCCAACGAGAAGGTAAAGGGAATTGCTAAGAAGAACATAGAGGACATCAAGAATTCCAACCGCCGCGACTTCAGATTTTAAATTCAGTACAAAGGAGGAAACATCCTTGGGACTTAACGAAACTGCATCTGCCGACCGTCTGCATATAGGCTTTTTCGGTAAGAGAAACGCGGGTAAGTCGAGCCTCTGCAACGCAGTTACGGGGCAGGAGCTGTCGGTAGTATCCGACGTGCGCGGTACGACCACCGACCCCGTGCGCAAGGCTATGGAGCTTTTGCCGCTCGGACCTGTCGTGATCATCGACACCCCCGGTCTTGACGACGAGGGAGAACTCGGTGCTCTTCGCGTGAAGCGCACACGTCAGGTGCTCAATTACGTCGATCTCGCGGTGCTGACCGTCGATGCGACGGTAGGTATGACCGAGCCCGAGCGCGAGCTTTGCGAGATATTCAAGAATAAAAATATCCCTTACGTTATAGCCTACAACAAGAGCGATCTGCTCGCTACTGTTCCGCAAGCGAGCGAGAACGAGATCTACGTCAGCGCACGCGACGGCGTGAATATAAACGAACTGAAGGACAAAATGGCGGCACTCGTCAAGGCGAGCGACGAGCAGAAATTCATCGTCGGCGACCTTATAGAGCCAAATGACAAGATAGTCCTTGTCGTACCTATCGATAAAGCCGCGCCGAAAGGAAGACTAATTCTGCCGCAACAGCAGACTATCCGAGATATACTCGATTCGGGCGCGACCGCGCTCGTCTGCCGCGATACAGAGCTTTCCGAGCTTCTTGCTTCCTTGCCGCAGAAGCCGAGAATGGTGATAACCGATTCGCAAGCGTTTGGCAAGGTATCTAAGATAGTTCCGCGCGACGTCGAGCTTACCTCCTTTTCCATCCTCTTCGCACGCTACAAGGGCAACCTGCGCGAGGCTGTAAGAGGCGCGGCTATGCTTGATAAACTTCAGGACGGCGATAAAATACTGATCTCCGAGGGCTGCACACATCACCGTCAATGCGGAGATATTGGCACGGTCAAGCTCCCGAAGTGGATAGGAGATTATACAGGTAAAAAACTTGACTTCGAGTTCACCTCAGGCAGAGACTTTCCCGACGATCTCTCAAACTATGCGCTCGTCATTCATTGTGGCGGATGTATGCTGACCGAGAGGGAAATGCAGTACCGCGCGCGCCACGCGTCCGATAGCGGCATACCGATGAGCAACTACGGAATTATAATCGCGCACACGCACGGTATCCTGCGCCGAAGCCTTGAACCGTTTAAAGATATTCTCAATGAATTAAACTAAAAAACTGCTAAAAAAATAGCTCTTATTATTGCGTAGGGTTACACATTAGAAAAGTATTGCTATTTAGTGGAGTAAGACTAATATAAAGCCTCGCCCCTTGGGAGAGGTGGACGCGTATGCGGACGGAGAGGGCAAAGAAAAAGTAAGCTCAAGTCAAAAATACCTCTTAGGCGTCTACGCGCCACAAGTTTGCTTGAAAACTTAGCGTTGAGCGAAGCGAAACTTGCTCTCCTATGAGGAGAGCCTTTGGTTTTGAGCTACCTTTAACAATGGAAAAGCTTTTTCGACAGACTAAAAAATTCCGCCTCGACCGAGGCGGAATTTTTATATTTTCTTGAACATAGGATGCTTTAGTATCGGCATCGCGATAAGTCCGATAAGCGTTCCCGTGATCGCGCCGACCGCGATCAGCACGGGCAGATAGAACGCGATGCGAAGCTCGTCGAGAAGAATCACCGCCGCGCATATCTGACCGATATTGTGTGCGATCGCACCGCAGATGCTCACGCCGATGACCGAGAAGCTCGGCTTTTTGAGCCTTGACATAAGAAGCATCAGGCAAAAGCTGAGAATTCCGCCGCAGAGACTGTAGATAAGCGAGGTCGCAGAGCCGAAGAGCAGAAAAGAGATGAATATGCGCAACAGATTTACCGATAGCGCGGTGTACCACTTAAAGCTGTACAGCATTACCACAACGACGAGGTTGGCTAGCCCGAGCTTTATTCCGTATATCCCAATGGGTAGCGGAACGAGATGCTCTATATAGCCGAACACAAGAGCGAGCGCGACCATAACGCCACAGAGTGCGACCCGATATGAAATTTTCGTGTTACCGTGTCGCATAGTCTCTCCTTTGTCTTTAATCAAACGTTATATCGTGTCTGTCGGTGTGGCTCTCGCCGACACCGAGAATTGTCATACTCTCCTTTTTCTCGATAGCGCGGTTCTCCGAGCCGTAGGTGTCGGGCAAACTCGTCCAGGGCTCGATGCAAACGAAGGGCGCGCCGCACGCCTGCCAGATAAGAATATGATCAAAGTCGGGAAAATCTACCTTTATGCGTCTGCCGTCAAGCGCGTCGCATACAGTGAGCGAGCGCGAATTCAGCTCGCGGAGAATGATCGCGTCGATCTCGAAATACTTGCGCTCAAGCACAAGCGTGTCCGAGCCGTCACCTATGATCTCGTATTTCGGACTCATAACGCCGCCCTCAACGAGATAGTTCTTGAGTGTCTCGGGCTTCTCGAATATTATCTTCGCACCGTCGATGCCGCCGGGGAGATTGTAGCCCTCGTGCGAGCCACAAGCAAAGTACATATCGCGCTCGGAGAGGTTCTTTGTGATAAACTCCACCTTGAGCGTGTTGCGCTCAAGCTTGTAGCACGCGCGGAATTCGAAATGGAAGGGATAGGACTTGTAGGTCTCTTCATTGTCACAAAGGAGAAATTCAACGCTCTCGGCAGTCTGTGCAGATACCTCAAACTCAGCGGTGCGCGAAAAACCGTGCTTGGTCAGGTCATATCTTTTGCCGCCAAGCGTGTAGTAGCCGTCGTTAAGACCGCCGCAGATGGGGAAGAGCACGGGCGCGTGCTTGTTCCAATAAGCAGGATCGCCCTGCCAGATGTATTCCTTGCCGTCCTTTGATATAACGCTCTGTATCTCGGCTCCGACCGAGCTGATGGAGACCTCTAAAAAATCATTTTTAATCGTTATGATAGACATATTTTCCTCCGTTATTCTTCTATATCCTCAATAGATACCGTTACCTCGTTTGGTAGACAAACTATGCTCTTGAGCTCGTCCGCATATCCCGTGCGAACGCAGATCAGATCGGGGCAGGTCGCCTCGCTGATATACGCACGTCCGTCCTTTATCACAAGCAGATTACTGCCTTTCTCACTCTCAATAAGAAGCTCCGCATCTTTGTCGAGCGGCAGGCGTGCGTATTCCTCACCGCCAACGCGGACGACTACCTCACTGCCCGTGCCGAGCATAAGCATAGCGCATATTCCGAATATCAGAAGTGCGCCGCCAAGCACTGAGAGAAGCAGTATCAAGTCACTTTTCTTCATTCTGCACCTCCAAATCCCTCGCTTTTGACAGTCGAGCCGTCGGGAAGTATCCAGAATGCTTCAATTCCGTCGAGCGAGCCGATAAGCGCGCGCCCGTCCTCAAGCGGCATACAAAACAGAGCGGTTGATAGCGCGTCTGCAAGTCCTGAGCTCATATAAGGCGCGATAACGCTGACAGAGACGAAATATTCGGGCGGCATTCCGTCCTTGTGTGAGATTATGTGAGAGTAATTCTTACCGTCAACCGTGTAAAACCGCTGATAAGACCCGCTCGTGACAAGTGTCTCTCCGTTAAGGCTCACGGTTGGGATATCTGACTTTGTTTTGTCACCAAAAGGATCTTCAATTTCCGCCGACCAATATGCGTTCTTGTAGCTCTTGCCCTTGGCAAGCACGTTGCCGCCGAGATTCAGCAGAAAGCTCTCGTGCCCGAGAAACTCAAGCAGCTCGCAAGCGCGCTCGCCGACGTACCCCTTGGCTATCGCTCCGAGATCGAGCGAGAGAGAAGGATCGGTTATCTCTACCGTCCGCGCCTCTTGGTCAAGCACAACCTTCGAAATATCGGTGTGCGTGAGAGCTTCTGCTATGAGCTTGCTGTCGGGAAGCTTTGCGCTCTTCGGGTCGCGCCTTGCCGCCTCTCTCTCTGCGTGCCAGAGCGAAATGACAGAGCCGAGCGCGATATTGCAGTATCCGTCCGTCAGCTCGTGCGCTTCAATTCCGAAGCTGATAGCGTCAAAGAGTCGTTTGTCGACCTTGATCGCGCCGTTGCCCGCGTTTTTATTCACGTCATACAGCGAAGTGATCTCGCCGTGCGAGTCGTAGATATCGAGCAGCGCGTCGTAGTCGCAAAGCAGCTGTTCAAGCTCGTCCGCGGCTACCGAAAAATCCTCTTCGTTTACGTTATCAATACGCAGAGAGCAGAAGGTATCAAAATAGTTAAAGTATTCCTTGGTTTGCGTGCGCTTGGTCACAGTTTTCGCGCAGGAAGTAAAAGAAGAGACAAAAAGAACGAGCGCGACGCAAGATATAAATATTCGTTTTGCCATTTTTATACCTCCTTTGCTGTATTAAGAATATTATATAACATTATTTCCGACTTGTCAAGCAAAAACGCTACCTTGCGCACAAGGTAGCGTATGTTTATTCAAATGCACTCTCAATAAGCTTGCGTGAAGAGGGTGGCGAATAACGCCAATGTGAGATATGCTTGATCTGCTCAACGTCGCAAAAGTAGCGTATCGGTGACGGAGTGCGTATAGAGTCGGGCGATTGGCAGGAGTCGATCAGGACGAGCTTTATCTTCATCCTATCAGGCAGAATGCTCTTTATGTAGACCGCGCTTTTCTTTCCGATAAGCTCGCTCGCGTCTCCCATATCCTCTTTCAGCTCGGCAAGACCAGCAAGGTTCGGTGTCAGCTCGACGAATATTCCGTAGCTCTCAACGCTCCGAATGATGCCCGATACCGTCTGCCCGACCTCAAAATCCGCGGCATTTTCTTCCCACGTGCCGAGAAGCTCGCGCATACTGACATATATCCTGCCGTTCTCGTTATCGCGGCTCTTGACCACTACATAGATCCTATCCCCGATCGTAAATCTGTCGCGCGGATGAGAGATGCGGGAGACCGAAATGCTGTCGACCGTCAGAAGCGAGGAAAGACCGCAGCCGATGTCCAAAAACGCGCCGAAGCTCTCAAGATGCGTGACAGTCGCGGGTATGATATCGCCTACGCGAAGATTTGATATGTATTTCTCGTTGCACTCTTTCTGCGCCGCTCTCCGAGAGAGAAGCGCGACTTTCTCTCCGCGCTCAACGCTAAAGCCGATCACACGGAACGCAACTCGCTTGCCAACACGACTTATCACCGCAATATCCTTTATCGTCTCGCTACCGCGGCAGAATACCGCCTCGCCGCGCTCGATGATGCCGCGCATACATCCGAGATCTATATGAAGCCTCATAGAGCTGTCGCAGAACAGCACGCATGATTTGAGTATCTTGCCCTCACGCATAGCTCGCTCAAGTCCTTCGGGCGAGGACGTGTATTCCGCGTCGCTCGCAGGAGAAGGGAAGCTTTCGGGACAGTATATATCAGACATAATTTAACCTCCGTCATTTTGTTATAGTCAATTCTATGAGAGATATCAGAGAGATATTCCCGAAAGCTTCCGCAAATTTTATATTTTTGCTCTCATTCTGTTCAGCGCGCCTTTCTCAAGCCGCGAGACCTGCGCCTGTGATATGCCGATCTCCTCCGCAATCTCCATCTGCGTTTTGTTCATATAGTAGCGCAGACGAATTATCTTCTGCTCACGCTCGTTAAGATCCTGCATAGCCTCGCGGAGCACGATGTTCTCAAGCCAGATCTCCTCCGAGCTGTTCGCATCGCTTATCTGATCGATAACGTAGACCGACTCCGCACCGCCCGTATCGTTGAATACAGGCTCGTAGAGCGAGATCGGCTCGACGATCGCCTCCATAGCACGCACCACAGCTTCTTTTTTCTCGCCGAGTCGCGCCGCCACATCCTCAAGCGTGGGCTCGCTCGACTTCTCGCGCGTGAGCTCCTCGCGTGCCTGAAGAGCCTTGTAGGCAAGATCGCGCATCGAGCGGCTGATGCGGATGGAATTGTTATCACGCAGATATCTGCGTATCTCTCCGATGATCATCGGAACTGCGTAGGTCGAGAACTTCACGTCAAGCTCGACCTTGAAATTATCTACCGCCTTGCAAAGCCCGATGCAGCCGACCTGAAAGAGATCGTCGAGATTCTCTCGTCTGCCCGTAAAACGCTGAATGATGCTCAGCACGAGACGTAGATTTCCGTATATAAGCTCCTGCCTTGCACCCTCGTCTCCGTCCTTTGTGCGCAAGAGCAGGGAACGCTTTTCCTCGTCTGAGAGCACCTTCAGCTCAGAGGTGTTCACACCGCATATTTCAACCTTGTTGTAGTACATAAAAATACTCCTCAAAAACAATTTTCTGACTTGAGTATTAACCGATGAGGCAGTTTTGTATTCAATTTTGGATTGGTAAATATTTCTCGCAAGAAAGATGTAAACAAAATGTTAAAAAAGCAAAAAAGTTCTTTTAATTTGGCGCGAATGTAGTATAATATAAGATGACCTTGTGTGGTCTGAAATTATACAAATAAGGAGAATTATAATGACGCTTGTTATTCTTGCCGCAGGCATGGGCTCGAGATACGGCGGTCTTAAACAGATCGATCCTGTGACGAGCGAGGGTGAATTTATAATCGATTTTTCGGTCTACGACGCGATAGTGTCGGGCTTTGACCGAGTTGTGTTCGTAATCAAGCGCGAAAACCTTGATATCTTCCGCGAGACTATAGGAAAACGCTTTGAAAATAAGATAAAAGTTGAGTACGCTTTTCAGGAGCTCGACGCACTTCCCGAGGGTTTTTCTGTTCCCGAGGGCAGAGTAAAGCCTTGGGGCACGGCACACGCACTCCTTGCTGCAAAGAATGTTGTTGACGATCCTTTTATGGTCATCAACGCAGACGACTTCTACGGCAGAAGCGCGTACAAACTCCTTGGTGAGCATCTTTCGGCGGCAAAGAGCGAAGGTCGCCCTTGCTATGCGATGGTAGGCTACATCCTTGAGAATACTCTCACCGAGAACGGCACGGTCGCACGCGGAATTTGCGAGGTAGACGAGAACGGAATGCTTCTCTCGGTCACCGAGAGAACGGCTATCCGCCCGAACGGTGACGTCGCAGTCTGCGCTGTCGACGGAGTTGACGTCGAGATACCGCTCCGCGCCATCGCATCTATGAACTGTTGGGGATTTACTCCCGACATCTTTGAGAAGATCGAGAGACGATTTGTAGACTTCCTCTCCGAAAAGCATGCAGACGAGCTCAAGTGTGAGTTCTATCTGCCTTTCGCAGTATGCGAGATGCTCAAGAGCGGCGAGTGCGACGTTCGCGTTTATCGCTCGGAGGACTCGTGGTACGGTGTTACCTATAAGGACGATAAGGCATTCGTCACAGAGAGCATCGAGGCTCTCAAGAAGAGCGGGGCATATCCGAGCTCTGTCTCTAACTGATCCGACTTAAATAATCTGACTAAATAAAAAAGGGGTATAAAAATGGCAATTCTTATTACAGGCGGCGCCGGATACATCGGCTCGCATACTATGGTTGAGCTTCTTGAGGCAGGCAGAGAGCTTGTCGTAGTTGATAACTTCGTCAACAGCAAGCCCGAATCTCTCGAGAGAGTAAAGAAGATCACGGGTAAGGACTTCAAGTTCTACGAGGTAGATCTTCTCGATTACGATGCACTCGATAAGGTTTTCGAGGAGAACGACATCGATAGCTGCATCCACTTTGCAGGACTTAAGGCAGTAGGCGAATCCTGCTCCAAGCCCTTGCTTTACTATCACAATAACATCACCGGTACGCTCAATCTTTGCGACATTATGGCAAAGCACGGCGCGAAGAGAATAGTTTTCAGCTCTTCCGCAACCGTATACGGCAATCCCGCAAGCGTTCCGATAACCGAGGATTTCCCGCTTTCCACCACTAATCCTTACGGCGAGACCAAGCTTATGATCGAGAGAATTCTCAAGGATCTTTATGCCGCTGATAACGAGTGGAGCGGTTCTATCCTCCGTTACTTCAACCCCATCGGCGCACACAAGAGCGGACTTAGCGGCGAGGATCCTCAGGGTATCCCGAATAACCTGATTCCTTATATCACTC
Organism: Clostridia bacterium; assembly: GCA_017935225.1. GTDB lineage: Bacteria > Bacillota > Clostridia > Oscillospirales > CAG-272 > HGM12713. The sequence continues at coordinate 17,074 of JAGBIA010000035.1, forward strand.
AGGTCGCGTCGGGCAGAAGAGAGTGCCTCTCTGTATTCGGAAACGACTATAAGACTCACGACGGCACGGGCGTTCGTGACTACATCCACGTAGTCGATCTCGCAAAGGCTCACCTCAAGGCTATCGAGCGAGCAGAGACCGTCACCGGCGTTGAGCATTTCAACATCGGTACCGGAGTTGGCTACTCGGTTCTCGATATCGTAAAGGCTTACGAGAAGGCAACCGGTATCACCATCAACTACAAGATCACCGCGCGCCGTCCCGGAGATATCGACGAGTGCTATGCAAATCCCACCAAGGCTTATGAGGTCCTCGGCTGGAGAGCAGAGAACAACATCGAGGATATGTGCCGCGACTCTTACAATTGGCAGGTCAAGAACCCCAACGGATACGAGTCTTGAAAAAGGAGAACATTATGATTACCAAGGAATTTTACGGCTCTCTCGCTGACGGCAGAGAGGTATATCGCTATACTCTTACAAACAAGAACGGACTTAAGATCAAGGTCCTCAACTACGGCGGTGTAGTTACTGAGCTCTGGACTCCCGACAGACGCGGCGGCTATACCGATATCATCGGCGGATACGACACACTCGAGTCCTACGTTGGCGCGGACGGCTATCAGGGCGCGCTCATCGGACGCGTTGGCAACAGAATTGATCAGGCTAAGTTCACGCTTGAGGGCAAGGACTATGAGCTTTATCACACCGAGGACAACGGCAACCTCCTTCACGGCGGTAATATCGGATTTAACCAGAAGATATTCGAGGTCACCGAGCTTGACGGAGACGAGCCCGCGCTCGTTCTTCATACCATCTCCGAGGACGGAGACGAGGGATTCCCCGGAAACCTCGACCTCACGGTTACTTACACTCTCACCAAGGAGAACGGCTGGAAGATCAACTACCACGCAACCACCGATAAGACAACTATCGTCAATCTTACTCACCACGCATACTTTAATCTCCGCGGCTATGCTGCAGGTCACATTTATCCCATCAAGCTTCAGCTTGACGCAGATACCTATCTTCCCATCAACGAGAACCTCATCCCCACGGGCGAGCTCCGCAGCGTAGAGGGAACTCCCTTCGACTTCAGAGTCGCAAAGGAGATCGGCAAGGATATCAACGCTGACGATAAGGACCTTATTATTGCGGGCGGCTACGACCACTGCCTTAACTTCAAGGGCGGCGCGACCGAAACTCCCGTAAAGAGAGGAGAGGCTTACGACGAGCTTACCGGACGTACAATGGAGATCTACACCAACTCTCCCTGCGTTCAGTTCTATAGCGGTAATTTCATCAAGAATGCGGCTTATCCCTTCAAGGGGGGCTACGTTCAGACTCCTCAGATCCTTTTCTGCCTCGAGACTCAGTTTATGCCCGACAGCATCAACAAGCCTCACTTTACAAACTGCGTTCTTAAACCCGATGAAGTATACGATTACACTACCGAGTACAGATTCAGCGCAAAATAATTCAACCTAACTTAAGCGGCGGAGCGATCCGCCGCTTTTTCGTTAAAAGTACCATTTTTGAGGGTATAAATTTGTTAGATATTTTAGATAAAAATTTTTGAAAAAGGCTTGCATTTTCCTCGCAATTTTGCTATACTGACCTAAACCCCGAAAGTTCGGGGAAAATCGAAAAATAAACGAATTTGCAGAAAGAAAAAGAAGAGGTTATTGCCATGAAAAGCAAATTTTTACCTGTTGACGTTGCAGTTGAGCAGTGGACGATACCTACGTATCCGATACCCGAAGCTGAAGAGATGCCAATGTTTGCAGAGACCAGCGTGCATCAGGGAACTACGGGAGATCCGTACCCCAACAGAGTTGTATCTGCCGCAGACGGCGAGCACCGCTCGGACAAGGAATGGACGGTCATCAGACTGGAAAACGAGTATATCCGTCTTGCAGTCATTCCCGCACTCGGAGGAAGAATCTTCGAGGCGTACGACAAGGTCACGGGATACGACTTTTTGTACCGTCAGCACGTTATAAAGCCTGCACTTATCGGTGCTTACGGCGCGTGGATCTCGGGAGGAATTGAGTTCAACTGGCCCTTCCATCACCGCCCCTCGACCGTAATGCCCGTGGATTTTGATATAGAAAAATGCGATGACGGAAGCGCGATAGTATGGCTCTCCGAGCATTCTCCGTGCGATAGGACCAAGGGAATGGTAGGTGTTGTGCTTCGCCCCGACACCAACTACTTTGAGACTCGCGTGCAGGTCAGCAACCGCACTCCCAATAAGCACAGCTTCTTGTGGTGGGAGAATGCCGCAGTCGCAGTGCACGAGGGCTACAGACTCGTATTCCCGCCCGACGTTACCTATGTTCATCACCACAATGACGCAGGACATACCACCTTCCCGATCGCATCGGGACAGTACGGCGCGGATAATATCACCGAGCCCAAGGACATAAGCTGGCATAAGAATTCGAGACACGCGACCTCCTATTTCTCCGCACCCTCCAAATTTGATTTCTTCGGTGGATTTGACTACGTCAAGAACTGCGGTGTTCTCCATATCGCAGACCACCATATATCTCCCGGTAAGAAGATGTTCACCTGGGGCTACGGCTCGAACGCAGACAACTGGGAAAAGAAGCTCACCGACGCTGACGGACAGTATGCAGAGCTTATGGCTGGCTGCTATACCGACGACCAGCCCGACTTCACCTGGCTTGCACCCTACGAAACAAAGTGCTTCTCGCAGTTCTGGTATCCCACGCAGGGAATAGGCTACACTACCTGCGCAACTCTTGACGCAGCGGCTGCATTCGACAGAGAAAAGAACGAGATCCGAGTCAATGTCACCGCAAAGAGAGACGCGCTCAAAGTCGTCGTCAAGAGCGAGGACGGCGAGCTGCTTATCGACACTACCGTGGATATGACTCCCTCGGCAGTTCTCACACTTCCGCTTGAATTCAAGAAGGACGATCACCTCACCATCGAGGTCACGGCAGAGAACGGCACTACGCTTCTTGCGTACACCGAGGAGAACCCCGACTACGTTCATATTCCCTCGAATAACCCCGGCACACCTCTGCCCGATAAGCTTGCGACTCCCTGTGAGCTTGTAAATGCAGGTAAGCACAGCGATCAGTATCGCAGACCTTACTACTCGCCCGATATCTATTATCTCGAGGCACTTCGCCGCGATCCTAACTATCTGCCCGCTCTTAAGGCAATAGGCGAGTACTACACGCGCACGCTCAGATTTGACGAGGCGCTTGAATATCTCGATAGAGCATATAAGATCGAGTGCCGTTACAACCAGAACCCCGAGGACGGAAGCGTGAACTACCTGCGCGCTATCTGTCTCTACGAGCTCGGAAACGTTGACGAGGCGTACAATAAGTTTTATCGTGCATCCTGGTCGAATAACGTGATCTCGCCCGCTATGACCGCAGTTGCGGCTATCGACGGAGCTCGCGGTGACTATGAGGCGATGTATAAGCACGCGTGCCAGGCGATCGAGAAGGAAGCAAGACACCCGATCGCATCCTGCTATGCCGCTCTCGCACTTTATAAGCTCGGAAACACCCGCAAGGCAAGCGCGATTTGCCGTGACGTGCTCGAGAAGGACAGACTCAATCACCTCGCACGCTACACGCTCGCGATCGTTACCGGCAGAGGACGCAAGAGCTTCTATGACGGTTTGCTCTCAGATCCCGCACAGACTGTGCTCGACCTCGCGTTCGACCTCGAGTTCGCAGGATTTGTCTCGGATGCCGCAACACTCGTCAAGGGAGCGCTCGAGATAACTCCCGATCACGCGATGCTCAACTACACACTTGCATATTTCTGTGATATTCTCGGACAGTCTCGCTCCGCGGCTAAATACCGTAAGGCAGCACGCACACAGAGAATAGTAAGCGTATTCCCGTCCCGCGCAGGCGAGATGAGAGCACTCAAGGCGGCACTCTCGGCAAACGCAAAGGACGGCTTTGCGGCATATCTGCTCGGCTGTATCCTTTACCACGCAAGATGCTACGAAAAAGCTGCAGAGCTTTGGGAAAAGTCTATAAAGTACGTTCCTGATTTCTATATTCCTTACAGAAACCTCGCTCTCGCATACTACAACCACCTCGGAAGAGAAACAGACGCGCTTCCTCTTATGCGTAAGGCTATTGAGCTTCACGATAAGGACGCTATCCTCCTTTGCGAGATGGCGACCGTTATGCAGGCAAGCGGCACGGCTTACGAGGACGGTGCTCGCTTTATCGACGAGCATAAGCCCGACGTCGTTACCGACCAGATCCAGCTCACCATAGCAAGAGCTTATAACGCGGCAGGCAACTACGATAAGGCAGAGCAGGTAATGAGATCGCATATCTTCTCGCCCGGTGAGGGAGCAGAGTTCGCGACTGCAGAACCCTATATGTATGCTTGCTTCGCAAGAGGCAGAGTCGCACTCAAGGAGGGAAGATATGAGGATGCACTCGCTGACTTCAAGGCTTCTCAGACTATGCCCGAGAACCTCAACGTAGGCTTCTGGAACGAGAGCGTTATGATGCCTTACCGCTACTATGAGGCTGAGGCACTTAAGAGACTCGGCAGAGACGAGGAGGCTAAGGCTATCATCTCCAAGCTCGTTGCGATGAAAGACGTTGGAATGTGGAATATGGGCGGCGAGTTCGTTTACTATTCCGCGATGTCCGTACGACTCGGCGGAGAAGAGATGCGTGCGCAGAGAATGATGCGTGACGCGATACTCCGTTGGGAGAAGGAGCTTGAGGGCGGATGCGTATATCACGTGCAGACCGGCAACCTCTATAACTGCTTCGTAGGCAACCACCGCCGCAACCGCCTTGCCGCACTCTACGGAATGCTCGGCTACGGCAGACTCTTCAACGGCGACGTTGAGGGCGCAAAGGAACTGTTTGAGATGTCTGTAGCTCACGCTCCGTCACCCAAGATCGCGTTCGAGTTGTCGCTTCTTAAGTGATTTTCTTGACTGAATTTTGCAAATTTGTCCCAAAATGAATTGACAATCGCGCGTGTGTATGCTATAATAAATACGATATATAAGTTATGAACCGAACAGGAGTTGTAGATATGAACAGAAACACGTTGAAGATCCTTTTGGGCGTTGCCACAGTCTTCTTTGCTATAGTCGCGATCGTACTGCTTATTCTGGGAGTTACACTCGAGCTTTCCACGCTCGTCCGTGTCATTCTCATCATCGTCGCGCTTCTCGCACTCGTTCTTGCGGGCGAGCTCGGATATTTCACATATCTTCTCGTTGACAAGAACCCCAACTACTTCCTCTACAATACCCAGACCAAGAGAAATATCTCGGTACAGAAGCTCACCTTCCCGATGATCAACTCGAGAATGAACCGCTTCCTTTCGGGATATGCGACTTCTGAGGGTAAGTTCTGGAATGACCGCGTGCTTGATGACCCTTATCTTGATATGGAGGATAAGTTCAAGCCGCTCGTAGCCTATAAGCTCCTTTACGGTCTTGCGGCAAACGATGCAGAGGCAGGCTGGAGATGCCTTGAGAACGCGTCCGACGATACTATAGCTTTCATCTGCAAAGCGCTCCGCTCGAACGGAGATAAGGATTTTGCGGCGGCTATAGAGAGCACTATGAAGCAGAAGCCCGTCAATATCAGAATGATCCGCGATTACCTTATCAGAAACAAAAAGTACATTTCCAATAAGATGTTCCGCTACGTATGCGAAAATATCGATAATTTCTGATAAAATCAAATAAAATTATTATACCGCACATTGACAATTTTGTCTTTATGCGGTATAATTATTTGTAAACACTTTTTTGTAAGGAGAAGCAGATGTATCCGTATCCTATTATCTTCGGTATCGATCTGTATACCGTATTTCTTTGCCTCGGAATAATCGGGGCTATAGTCGTCTTCAGACTTTATTCTGACAGAATAAAAATGAATTGGAGAGTGCAGAATTTCTGTATACTCGTGGCTTTTATATCTATAATCATAGGATATCTCTCTGCCGTCTTCTTTCAGGCACTTTACGACATCGAGAGCAGGGGAGCGTTCATAATCGATTCACAGACGGGCGCGACCTTCTACGGCGGTCTTATAGGCGGCGCAGGATGCTTTATCGGTCTTTACTTCGGTGTCGGCAGCTTCGTGTTCAATAAAGATAAAGCGCACATATCCGCGTTCTTTCCGCTTGCAGATATCGCCGCGGCATCTATCGCGATCGCGCACGGCTTTGGCAGAATAGGCTGCCTTATGGCAGGCTGCTGTCACGGTAAAGTAGTCGACGCATGGTACAGCGTTTATATGCCCGCTATCAATGCCAAGGCAGTTCCGCTTCAGCTCTATGAGGCGCTCTTCCTTTTCGCACTCTTCGGCTTCTTTACATTCAGAGTGTTCACGCGCCGCTCCTGCAATCTGCCGCTCTATATGGCACTCTACGGCGTGTGGAGATTTGTGATCGAATATTTCAGAAGCGACGACCGCGGAAGCACGCTGGTAAGCTTCCTCAGCCCCTCGCAGTTTATTGCAGTTCTTATGATAATCGGCTCGGTCGCACTTTTCTTCGGGCAGAGAGCGATAATGACGAAGAACGCAGCAAAAAAGGTGGAAAATGAGTGATAAATTAAAAAAACGACGCGAGATCCTTTGCCGCGTACTGCTCGTGCTCTCGATTCTTGCGGTCGTGGCGGTAGAGATATGGTACAGACTCATAGACTCGCCAACAGAGCTTACGACCGATATTTACAGCAGTCTTTCAAGACTCTTCGGCACGGCGGTCGCACTTGTGTTTATGCTCGAATTCTCGCTCGGTAAGATATTGCATCCGCTCGGGAATAAGAGGGCGAGCGCAATACTTTATATCCTTCCCGCGTTCGCGATAGCTATAAATAATTTCCCTTGGGTGTCATTCCTCGCAGGTGACTGCAGTATGTCAGCAAGCGCGACAGATATACTTTTTTACGCATTTATGTGCCTTTGCGTAGGACTCTTTGAGGAGATAGCCTTCCGCGGATGCGTGCTGATGTTGTTTCTCAAGAAGAGAACTCATTCAAAGCTCTCGGTGTTTATGGCGATATTCTGGTCATCTGTTGTCTTCGGCGCGGTACATCTGGTCAATATCTTTACTTCCTCTCCCGGTGCTGTGATATTGCAGATCGGATATTCCGCACTCATCGGCGGACTTTGCTCGCTCGTTCTTCTCGAGACGGGAAGCGTGTGGGCTTGCGTGCTCGTTCACGCGGTATATAATTTCTCAGGCGGGGTTGTGCCTCGTTTGGGAGAGGGAACTATATGGACGGCGCCCGAGGTGGCGCTGACGGCTGTTCTTGCGGTGATCGTCATAGTCTATTGCGTATGGAGATTTGTTACAATTCCGCAGGACAGCGCAAAAAATCTCTTTTTAGAAAAGGAAAAAATATGATAACCTTTGAAACTGTAAAAAATGATCCCGCAGTCAAGGAATACATCCTCAGAGCCGATCAGTCGCTCGAGGTACTCGGATATACCGAGCATAGCTTCGCGCACGTAGGCAAGGCTGTTTCAGCAAGCGAATACGTGCTCTCGACGCTTGGTGCTGACGAGAGGCAGATCGAGCTTGCGAAGATCGCGGCTTATATGCACGACATAGGAAACCTCGTCAACCGAGTCGACCACTCGCAGAGCGGTGCGATAATGGCTTTCAGAATTTTAGATAACCTCGGAATGCCCGCTGACGAGATCTCGACCATCGTGACGGCAATCGGAAATCACGACGAGGGAACGGGAGTGCCTGTAAACGAGATCGCGGCGGCACTCATAATTGCCGATAAATCCGACGTAAGACGAAGCAGAGTTAGAAATCAGGACTTTGCAAGCTTTGATATCCACGACCGAGTAAACTACTCGGTTACCGATTCGCGACTTACGATCAGCGAGGATAAGGAGGAGATCTTCCTTACCATCACGATCGACACAGAGTACGGATCTGTAATGGACTACTTTGAGATATTTATGGCGAGAATGATACTTTGCAGAAAGGCGGCGGCACGTCTGGGGCTACGCTTCAGACTCGTTATCAACGGGCAGACTCTGCTCTGAAAAAACTTAAAATAAAAACTTAAAAATGCAAAAAGGCTCTTGACAAAAATGCTTTAGTGTGTTATCATAGTAAAGTATTGAAGCAAGAGCCCGAAAATATATAAATTTTGATAGTGAGGTAAATAATGAATCTCTCAGAAAACGAAGGATATAAGCTGTTAGTTAAGGCACTTTTGTCGCTTGAGACAGCAGAGGATTGCGACGCACTTCTTGAGGACCTTATGACAAAGAAGGAGGTCCTTGATATCGCACAGAGAATGCTTGTCGCAAAGATGCTTTCCGAGCAGACGGTATATAACAAAATAGTCGAGGAGACGGGCGCGAGCACAGCCACCATCAGCCGTGTGAACCGCTCATATCTATATGGCGCAGGCGGATATAAGAAAGCACTTGAGGCTATCGTGGAGGATGCGGAATGAGCTTTGAGCAGAAGATCTTACGTGAGGACGAGCGGGCTACCTACGAATTGCGTCGGCTCTATCTCCGTCACGGATATTCGCATTACCGCGTAAATAAGTTCGAGGAATACGACCTTTACGCGAAAAATAAGAGCTTTCTGGTAAGTGAAAATCTGCTTACCTTTACCGATACCAACGGAAAGCTTATGGCGCTCAAGCCCGACGTTACGCTCTCGATCATAAAGAACGTAGTCGCCGACGTCAAGAGCTCTTATAAGCTTTACTATGACGAGCACGTTTACCGTACGACGAGTAGCGGCGACGGATTTCGCGAAATAACCCAGACGGGTCTTGAGTCTATCGGCAACATCGACGTGTTTGCCGAGAGCGAGGTAATTATGCTCGCTATGAAGAGCCTTTCGAGCATCAGCGAGGATTATCTTCTAGATATTTCGCATATGCGCCTGCTTGAAGGATTTCTTGAGAATATGGGTATAGATCCCTCGGATATGTCGGATATATTCGCACTCGTCGGCTCGAAGAACGTGTCGGGACTTCGCGCGCTCTGCCGCAAGTATTCGGTCGATGCCGATGCAGAGGACAGACTCTGCGAGCTGACCGCTATGTATCAGCCGATAGAGAAGGCACTCGAGGTATTCCGCCCTTACGTTCGCGGCGAGAAGATGCAGACGGCGTTCGATGAGCTCTCCGAGATATGTGATGCTATGCGCGAGTACGGATTGCTCGGCAAGATATATCTCGACCTTTCGGTCGTCAACGATATGAACTACTACGATGGCGTTATCTTCAAGGGATTTGTTAACGGCATCCCCGACAGTATTCTCTCGGGCGGTCGTTACGACAGACTTATGGAGCGTTTCGGCAAGAAGATGGGAGCCGTTGGCTTTGCGGTATATCTCGATAAGCTCGAGAGATTTGGCAGTACTGCAGACGAATACGACGTGGATTATATGCTCGTGTATGATAGCGATATTCCGTCGGGCGAGATAATCGCGGCGGCAAAGAAGCTCGGGGGAGATGGAAACTCGGTAAGAGCATCCTCAGCAGTTGACGCAGGCGTGAGATACCGCAAGCTTGTAAAGCTTTCGAAGGGAGGGCTTGTGACTCTTGAAGAAAATGATTAACATCGCGCTCCCCAAGGGCAGACTTGGCGAGAAAGCGTACGCAATATTTGAAGAGGCGGGCTACGAGTGTCCGTCGATCCACGAGGAGAGCAGAAAGCTGATATTCGAGAACGCTGAGGTCGGCGTCAGATATTTCTGGGTAAAGCCGTCCGACGTAGTTATCTACGTTGAGAGAGGCGCGGCGGATATCGGTATTGCGGGTAAGGATATAATTTTGGAGTATTCCCCCGATATCTACGAGCTGCTCGATCTCGGTATGGGAAAGTGCCGTATGGCAGTTGCAGCAAAGAAGGATTTCTGCGACAGACGCGACAGAACTCTGCGAGTTGCAACGAAGTTCCCGAATATAGCAAGAGATTACTACAATAAGCAGAGCCGAGAGATAGAGATAATCAAGCTCAACGGCTCTATCGAGCTCGCTCCCATTCTCGATCTTTCCGACGTTATCGTCGATATAGTTGAGACGGGAAAGACGCTCTATGAAAATGAGCTTGAGCCTAAGCAGGATATCGTACAGATCAGCGCAAGACTCGTCTCAAACAAGGTGAGCTACAAGTTCAAGAACGAAGAGATCGTGGCTATCTGCGAGAAGATAGAAAAGGTTCTTGCAAGCAAAAAATAAGTGTTCCAAGGAGAAAAAATGATTCGCATTATAGATTACAAGAGCATTGACCGCGCCGAGATACTCGACAGAAAAGAGAACGTGTTCAACGTTGCGGATACGGTCAGCGAGATAATCAGAACTGTAAGAGAAAAGGGAGATGCCGCGCTTTTTAGCTACTGCGAGAAGTTTGATAAAGTAAAGCTTTCCTCGCTTGAGGTAAGCGCAGAGGAGATCGACGAGGCATTCGCACTCGTAGAGCCTGAGTTCGTCGAGATACTCAAGGAAGCTAAAGAGAACATCTACACATTCCATTCAAGACAGGTGCGCAACAGCTTCCTTATCAACGATAAGGACGGAGTTGTCATCGGTCAGAAGGTCATCCCGATAGAGAAGGTCGGACTTTACGTTCCGGGCGGTACGGCGGCTTATCCTTCAAGCGTTCTTATGAACGCGATCCCCGCAAAGATCGCGGGATGTAATCAGATAGTTATGGTGACACCCCCGTCGGCAGACGGAAAGGTAAATCCCGCAATACTCGCCGCGGCTAAGGTCGCAGGCGTTGACCGCATCTTCAAGGTAGGCGGCGCGCAGGCGGTAGCGGCACTCGCGTACGGAACCGAGAGCGTTCCCGCGGTCGACAAGATAGTTGGCCCAGGCAACGCGTTCGTTGCAGAGGCAAAGAAGCAGGTATTCGGCAAGGTTGCGATAGATATGATCGCAGGACCGAGCGAAATACTCGTTGTTGCCGACGCTACCTGCAATCCCACCTACGTTGCGGCAGATCTCTTGTCGCAGGCTGAGCACGATAAGAACGCCACGGCGGTGCTCGTCACCGACTCGAAGGAGCTTGCAGAGGCGACCGCTGAGGAGCTCGAGCGACAGCTCACACTTCTGTCCCGCGAGGAGATCGCGCGCACTTCTATCGATAACAACGGAAAGATTATCCTCGCAGAGAGCATCGACGAGGCGATCGAGGTCGCAAACGCGCTCGCGCCCGAGCATCTTGAGATCTGTGTGGACGAGCCCTTCAAGTACCTTGACAAGATCAAGCACGCAGGCTCGATATTTATGGGCAAGTACTGTCCCGAGGCACTCGGAGACTATTTCGCAGGACCTAACCATACGCTTCCCACAAGCGGCACGGCAAGATTTTCAAGTCCGTTATCGGTCGACGACTTCGTAAAGAAGACTCAGTTCTCGTACTACACCGAGGACGCTCTCGCGAAGGTCGCGGCAAAGGTCGAGTTCTTCGCAAAGAAGGAAGGACTTACCGCGCACGCCAAGAGCGCGATCATCAGAACGGAGAATAAGGACTGATATGAGCAGATTTCTAAGTTCACGTTACCGTGACCTCGAGGCATATACCCCTGGCGAGCAGCCTACGGATATGCAGTATATAAAGCTGAATACAAACGAGTCGCCTTATCCGCCCTCTGCAGCCGTGATTGAGGTGGTAAACGCGGAGGAGGTCAGCCGACTCAACCTCTATTCCGATCCCACCTGCAAAAAGCTCAAGGCTGCGCTCGCGTCTCTTTACGGAAAGAAGAGCGAGAACATCTTCGTCTCAAGCGGCTCTGACGACATACTTAACTTTTCGTTTATGGCGTTTTGCGAGGGAAGCAAACGACGCGTAAGATTTCCCGAGATATCCTACGGATTTTACAGCGTTTACGCTGAGCTTCACGGCGTTGACTACACCGCAGTTCCGCTCAACGAGGATTTCTCGATAAATATCGAGGATTACTGCCATAACGACGCGACCGTGGTCATCGCAAACCCCAACGCGCCCACGGGAATAGCTCTTACGCTTGCCGAGGTCGAAAAAATAGTCACGTCAAACCCCGATCAGCTCGTGCTGATAGACGAAGCATACGTAGACTTTGGTGGCGAGAGCGCGACGATCTTGACCGATAAGTACGATAATCTTCTCGTCGTCGCGACCTTTTCAAAATCCCGTTCGCTTGCAGGAGCGAGACTCGGCTTTGCTATTGCAAACGAGCAGATAATCGCGGATCTTGAGAAGATCAAATACTCGACCAACCCATATAGCATCAACCGTCTCACTCTGCTTGCAGGAGAAGCGGCGGTGAGGGATAACGGCTACTATATGGATAACTGCAAGAGAATAACCGAGACGCGCGAGTACACACAAAACGCACTCCGAGAGCTTGGTTTTTATACTACCGACTCTAAGGCAAACTTCATTTTTGCCAAGAGCGAACAGATAGGCGGCGAGGAGCTTTATCTTGCCCTCAAGCAAAGAGGAATTCTCGTCCGTCATTTCACTAAAGAAAAGATAAAGGATTTCAACCGCATAACCGTCGGAACGCGCGAGCAGATGGACGCACTTCTGAGGGCTATACGCGAGATCCTTGGGAGGAAGTAATGAGAAAAGCCTGTATTGAAAGAAAGACCACAGAGACCGATATAAAACTTCGTCTCTGCCTTGACGAGTGCGGCAAGAATACCGCTATCGACACGGGATGCGGCTTCTTTGACCATATGCTCACGCTTTTTGCAAAGCACGCGAGAATTGACCTTGACGTGCGATGCGTCGGCGACGTGAACGTCGACTATCACCATAGCGTTGAGGATATCGGCATATGCCTCGGTCTTGCGCTCAAGGAGGCACTCGGAGACTGCAAGGGAATACGCCGCTACGGCAATATGCTTCTTCCTATGGACGAATCTCTGGTGCTTTGCGCACTCGACCTCTCGGGTAGATCCTACCTTGCGTACGGGCTCGAGATCCCGACAGAGAAGATTGGAGATTTTGACTCCGAGCTTGTCGAGGAGTTCTTTATAGCACTTACAAGAAACGCGGGAATGACTCTGCACTTAAAGCAGCTCGACGGCAGAAACTCTCACCACATAGCAGAAGCGGCGTTCAAGGCGTTTGCACGCGCTCTGCGCGAGGCTATTTCTATCGACGAGAGCGCGAAGGACCAGATACCCTCGACCAAAGGAGTGCTTTGATGATAGCGATAATCGATTACGGCGTTGGAAATCTCTTCTCGCTCACCTGCTCGTTCCGTAGCATCGGCGCTGATATCTGTGTTACCTCCGATCCTGAGGTGATCGCGGCGGCAGATCGAATAGTTCTCCCCGGTGTCGGCGCGTTCGAGGATGCGGCAAGAAAGCTTCGCGAGAGCGGACTTGACAAGGTCATCAAAGCGGAATGCGCAAAGGGAAAGGCTCTGCTCGGCATTTGCCTTGGTATGCAGATGCTTTTTGAGAAGAGCTACGAATACGGCGAGCACGAGGGACTCGGACTCATCAAGGGAAGCATCAGACCGATAGCCGACGTTATCGGCGAGGGGCTCAAGATCCCTCACATCGGCTGGAACGCTCTGCATTTCGGGGATAAGAAGGATGAGCTTTTCAAATATATAAACGAGGGCGACTGCGTCTACTTCGTCCACTCCTACTACGGTGCGGAGTGCGACGAGTCGGTCATCGCGACCGCGGAATACGGTGCAGAGCTTACTGCGGCGATCAGAAGCGGCAACGTCTGCGGCGTGCAGTTCCACCCCGAGAAGAGCGAGCGCGTAGGACTTGCAATACTCCGCGCGTTTTGTGAAATAAACTGACAAGGAATAATAAACAATGAACATAATACCCGCAATAGATCTGATAGGCGGACAGGCGGTGCGTCTTGTTAAGGGCGACTATGATAAAGTAACGGTATACAGCGACGATCCCGCCGCCGTAGCCGAGAGCTTTGAGCGTGCAGGGGCAAAATACCTGCACGTCGTCGACCTTGACGGAGCAAAGGACGGCACTACCGCAAATTTTGAAACTATCAAGAAAATAATAGAGAGAACAGACCTCTCTGTCGAGGTTGGCGGCGGCATCCGCACGCTCGAGAGAGTCCGTCAGTATATAGAGATCGGTGTAGACAGAGTGATAATAGGCACGGCTGCGGTGACAGATCCCGACTTTCTTCGTGAAGCAGTAAAGCTCTACGGTGAAAAAATAGTCGTGGGAGTCGACATCAAGGACGGATTCGTTGCGATAAAGGGATGGCTCGAGGTATCCGAGCTTTCCTGCAAGGAATTTTGCAAGAAACTTGAAGACCTCGGTGTGAAAACGATAATCTGCACCGATATTTCCAAGGACGGAATGATGTCAGGTACTAACCGTGAGCTTTATCGCGAGCTATACGACGAGTTCGAGCTTAATATCATCGCCTCGGGCGGCGTGTCCTCAATGGAAGATATCGCGGTGCTCTCAAATATGGGACTCTTCGGCGCGATCGTCGGTAAGGCGATTTATACGGGCGCGATAGAGCTTTCGGAGGCTATCAAGCTTGCTGCATTTATCTCTTCACAAAAGGAGGAGAGCTGATGATAACCAAAAGAATAATCCCTTGCCTTGACGTAAAGAACGGCAGAGTCGTAAAGGGCGTAAATTTCCTCGGACTCGCCGACGTCTCTTCGCCCGTGAGCCTCGCAGAATTCTATAGCAAATGCGGCGCTGACGAGCTCGTATTTTACGATATAACCGCATCGGCAGAGGGGAGAGCACTCTTTACCGATATTCTCACCGAAGCGGCTTCAAAGGTCTTTATTCCGCTCACAGTGGGTGGAGGAATAAACACGCTCGACGACTTCGACCGCGTGCTCAAATGCGGCGCGGACAAAGTCAGCGTAAACTCGGGAGCCATCAAAAATCCATCGCTCGTGCTTGAAGCGGCAAAGAAGTACGGAGATCAATGCGTAGTTCTGTCTGTTGACGTCAAGCGAGTGGACGGAGAATTCCGCGTCTTTGCCAAGGGCGGCAGAGAGGACACGGGAATGGAGGCTATTTCCTGGATAAAAAGATGCGTCTCGAACGGTGCGGGCGAGATAGTTCTCAATAGCATCGATACCGACGGAGTCAAGCGCGGCTTTGACATTGAGATGCTCGCGGCGGTCTGTGATGTAGTAAACGTGCCGGTCATCGCATCGGGCGGCGCGGGCTGTGCCGAGGATTTCGTTAAGCTTTTCAAGAGCTTACCGAAGGTCGACGCGGGACTTGCCGCATCTATATTCCACTTTGGTGAAGTGGATATTTCAGAGCTTAAGAAAAAGCTCAAAGCGGAAGATATAAATGTCCGCATATGATAAGGAGTGAAATAAAATGGCAGAAATGATAAAGATTGACGAGCTCAGATTCGACGAAAAAGGGCTCATTCCCGCGGTCGTTGTCGACGCGGTAACGAAAAAGGTGCTGACAGTCGCGTATATGAACCGCGAGAGCCTTGAGATAACGATGAGAGAGGGCAGAACTTGCTTCTGGTCGCGCTCGCGTCAGGAGCTCTGGAGAAAGGGCGAGACCTCAGGCAACGTTCAGCACGTGGTCAGCATTACGGCAGATTGCGACAAGGACGCACTCACCGTAGTCGTAAATAAGGAAGGACCCGCTTGCCATCTCGGAACGGACTCTTGCTTCAATTACCCCGTCTACGAGGGTGAGAACGCAGAATTCTCGCTCGAAGCGCTGATGAAGGTCATCGAGGGCAGAAAGACCGAGCGAAAGGAAGGCTCTTACACCACTTATCTTTTCGATAAGGGAATTGATAAAATTCTCAAGAAGGTTGGTGAGGAATGCACCGAGGTCATCATCGCAGGTAAGGCTGACGATAAGGCAGAGACGATCTATGAGATCTCCGACCTCGTTTATCACGTTATGGTGCTTATGATCGAAATGGGCATCTCGCTCGACGATATCAGAAACGAGCTCGCCTCCCGCCACGTTATCGACCATAAGGTGAAGCAGGAGAAGATGACAAAGTGAGCTATCTGTCGAATCTTCATACCCATACCGACTTTTGCGACGGAGCGGACAGCGCAGAAGCTATGGTTAAACGCGCTGTCAGCATGGGATACAAGTCTCTGGGCTTTTCGGGACATTCCTACGCCCCATTTGACGTGCCGAATTGCATGACAGAGCAGGGGACAGGAGAATACGTTTCCGAAATCCTGCGCCTTCGTGAAAAATATAGGGACAAAATACAGATATATCTCGGTATCGAGCAGGATATGATGTATAAAATGATAGAATATCCCTACGATTACGTGATCGGCAGTATGCACTACATAAAAATCGGCGATGAATACGTTTCTGTGGACTATACTGATGCAATTGCCGAAAATGCTGTTAAAAAATATTTTTCGGGAGACTGGTACCGATACTGTGAGGCGTATTACGCAAGTGTAAAAGATGTCGCGAAAATAACAGGGTGTAATATTGTGGGACACTTTGATCTGGTTACAAAGTTCAACGAAGGAAATAAATATTTCGATGAAAACAGTTATAAATACAGGGCATCCGCAATAGAGGCACTTCGAGCAGTTGCACAGGACTGCAGTTTGTTTGAGA
>JAGBIA010000036.1 GCA_017935225.1 Clostridia bacterium
AGAGTATGCAGATCCAGTCGAACCTCGCGTCGACTATTGCGATGGCGTTTGACGAGTGCATAGAAAATCCCGCTCCGTACAAGTATGTCAAGGAGTCCTGCGACAGAACGGTCAGATGGCTCGTGCGTTGCAAGACCGAGCTTGACAGACTTAATTCCTTGCCCGAGACGATCAACAGAAATCAGATGCTCTTCGGAATAAATCAGGGTGGAACCTATGAGGATCTTCGAATCGAGCATATGCATAAGATAGCAGAGCTTGATCTTAACGGATATGCTATCGGCGGACTTGCGGTAGGCGAGGAGACCGAGGAGATGTATCGCATAATAGATGCGGTAGAGCCGCATATGCCTACGAACAAGCCGAGATACCTTATGGGTGTCGGTACGCCCTGTAATATACTTGAGGCGGTTCATATGGGAGTTGATTTCTTCGACTGTGTAATGCCGAGCCGTAATGCAAGACACGGAAATCTCTTTACCTGGCACGGAAAAATGAATCTGCTTAACGAAAAATACGCAAAGGACCCCAGACCCTTTGATGAAAACTGCGGATGCCCCGCTTGCCGTAATTACAGCCGCTCCTATATACGCCATCTGATAAAGGCAAAGGAGTCGCTCGGTATGCGTCTTGCAGTGGCACACAATCTTTACTTTTATAACAATCTTACCCGAGAAATACGCAAGGCTCTCGACGGAGGATACTTTGAAAGCTTCTATCAGAAGTACAGACTTATCCTCGGCGAGCGCAGCGAAAACTGAGTAAGCAAGGAGGATAGAAAATGATCGATAAGAAATTGCTTGAAGAGGTGCTGGCGGCGGCTATGTCGACGGGCGGAGATTTTGCCGAGGTGTTCGGCGAGCATACCCGTTCAAATGCCATAATGCTGGTAGACGGAAAAATTGACAGAATAACCGATAATGTGCTTTCGGGCGTGGGTATAAGAGTTTTTCTTGGACAGAGAACCGTTTATGCTTCTACTTCCGATATGAGCCGTGAGGGACTTCTCAGATGCGCTCGCTCGGCTGCCGATGCGCTAGCGGAAGGAAATGCACCCATCTCGATATGCCTTAATCGCCGTGAGGTGACCGATATACATCCCATAAAGGTAAATCCCGTCACCGCACAAATATCCGCCAAGACCGATATACTCAAATCTGCTTGCTTTGCCGCAAAGGAGCACAGCGATCTTATAGCTCAGGTACAGGGAAATCTCAGCTGCGTTGAGCACGAGATACTCGTCGCAAACAGCGAGGGCTTGCTTGCGGGTGATACGCATACGAGAACGAGAATTTTCGTAAGCGCTGTCGCTTCGGACAAGGGCGAAAATCAGTCGGGAACAGCATCTCCCGGACGCTCGATGGGACTTGAGATGTTTGATACAATATCGCCTGTAGAAACAGGTAAGGCAGCGGCGGAGACAGCTCTTGTAAATCTTCGCGCGGGATACTGCGAGGCGGGACAGATGACGGTCGCTATTGAAAACGGCTTCGGCGGAGTTATTTTCCACGAGGCTTGCGGACATTCGCTTGAGGCTACGTCGGTCGGCATAGGTATGTCGGAGATGTGCGGCAAGCTCGGTCAGAAGGTTGCCAACGAGAAGGTTACAGCGATAGACGACGGAACTATACCGAATGCCTGGGGCTCGGTCAACATTGACGACGAGGGAAATCCCACGCAGAGAAACGTTCTTATAGAAAACGGTGTGCTTAAGGGATATATGGTAGACCGACTCGGCTCGCGTCGACTCGGAATGGCTATGACGGGTAACAGCCGTCGCCAGAGCTATTCCTTCGAGCCTACCTCGAGAATGACCAACACCTTTATAGCAAACGGACCTGATAAGAACGAGGATATTATAGCATCTATCGAGTACGGCCTTTACGCAAAGCAGATGGGCGGAGGCTCTGTAAATCCGCTTACGGGTGCGTTCAACTTTGCTGTAAACGAGGGATATATGATCCGAAACGGAAAGATCTGTGAGCCTGTGCGCGGCGCGTCGCTTATAGGCACTGGATCCAAGATACTTCAGGACATAGATATGGTAGGACAAAATCTCGCAACCGGACAGGGAATGTGCGGTTCGAGCAGCGGAAGCGTTCCTACCGACGTAGGTCAGCCGCTTATCCGTGTAAAGAAGATCACGGTCGGCGGAAGATAAGGAGGCTCTAATGAATTTTGAAGCAGTAAAAAACAGTCTTGTACGCGAGGCTAAGCTTGCGGGACTTGAAGAATATGAAGTATATTTTATGGAGTCGGGCGGAACGTCTGCCGAGACTCTTAAGGGTGAAATATCATCCTTTTCGTCAGAGGTCAGCGGCGGAATAAGCTTCCGTTGTATTGTTAACGGTAAAATGGGAAGCGCCGCTACCGAGCTTTTTGATGACGTCGAGATGAAGGCACTCGTTGAGCGCGCTATTGAGAATGCAAAGAATATCGAGAGCGACGATAAGGCGGTGATCTTTGCCGGATCTGATAGCTATGCTGAGCTTGAGCTTCCTGAGTTTGTGGAGAAAAACACGGCAGAGCTCAAGGAGATAGCTCTTGATCTTCAAAAGAAGACCTATGAAAAGAGTGAGTATATAGTCGACGGAACAGCGACCTTCGTAATGCAGAACAGCGCAAAAATCGTTCTGATTAACTCTCACGGACTTGAGCTTCACGGTGAGGTCGGAGTAGCAGGAGCAGGCGTTGAGGCGGTTGTATCGAAGGACGGAGAAAATCAGTCCGCCTTTGCTCTTGAAGACGGATTTGATGCCGATACCTTAGACAGCCTTCCCACACACGCAGTAGAGGATGCTTTGGCCAAGATAGGCGCGGGCGAGCTTGAAAGCGGAAAATATGACGTTATTATCAGCGGAAAGAGAATGAAGGATCTGCTTTCTACATTCTCGTCGGTGTTCTCGGGCAGAAGCGCAAATCTCGGACTTTCCTTGCTCAAGGGTAAGGAGGGAGAGAAGATCGCGTCCGAGTGCGTAACTCTTACCGACGATCCGCTTTACAAGGGAAGCGCAATGCAGACCGCATTTGACGGTGAGGGTGTTGCGACTTATACTAAAAACGTAATTGAGAACGGAGTTCTCAAAACGCTCCTTTACGATATAGCAAGTGCTGATAAGGTGGGAGCAGAGAGCACGGGCAACGGACAGAGAGGCAGGTATGCTTCGCCTGTCTCGGTATCTCCTTATCATTTTTATATCGCTCCC
>JAGBIA010000037.1 GCA_017935225.1 Clostridia bacterium
GGCAGACCGGCGTGCGTCGACGGCGTACTTATAGAGGCTCTCGTCGATAAATACAGACGTCCGAATCTTATTTTCAACGCTTTTTGCGAGGGACTCAGGCTTTTTGACGAAAATGCCGATCAAAATGATGTCGCTTTTTGGTTAAACGAAGCTGAAACATTTTCCGATATGTCGGATTATATAAAACTTGAATCTCCGAAGGATGACAGATTCTTTGAGCTTGTTCCGAAGATCGACGTTAACGAGAAGCATAAAATCAGAGCGAGGCAGATAAAGACGGGGCCGATATTTGAATCGGGCGCGTCGATAGATAAGATCCCCACGGTGGTATCATCAGAGAAGGTTATTTCCTTTAAGCTCTGTCGTCGCGCCGATATCATTTCGATCATAGGGCTCACATCGATAACGTCGGGCTATCCTCTCGGCGGGACATACGGTGAGAATGCTTGCTGTGTAAATATAAACTATAAGAGCGGCAAAACGGAAACGATATCCCTGAAAAACGGTGTTCATATAACTACGGCATTTGCACTCAAAGGCTCATCGAGGATCGATCCGATCGCTACAAAATCAGGAAGATTTGCGGTGTTTGGATATGACAAAAACTTTGAGATATATGTTGCCAATCGCCTTGATATTACCGTTGATTCCTCGGATGCGATCGAAAGCGTAAGCTTTTCCGCCGATAACGACAAATATTCGACGTTGATTTACGGGGTGTTTGCAAAATAATAGGGCAAATAAGGAACAAAAAGACTTTCTTAATGTGATAGTCTCTTTGTTCGTTTACGCTTCTGTCAATTTTCCTGACAAGCACTGCTTTTGTAGACACAAAGCAAAAACGGCATACCTCTTTCGAGATATGCCGTATTTTGAAAACTGTCCTTAAGAGTACCGCTCTATCTGTCGGGAATTTTTTGTTTAGGTCATCTCAACGTGCGAGAGCCTGCCGTCGACGATATCGAGCTTATCGATGCAGAGCTTGCGGTGGTTGGGATCGAGGTCGCCGATCGTGCGGCGGTGGTAAGCCACGTACCACTGTCCCTCGAAGCAGAACGCGCTGTTGTGACCGGGACCGTCGGCGAGCTCGCTTGCGCGCAGAACGTCGCCGTAATACTCGAACTTGGAGCAGGGATGAGCGCTCACGCCCGCCTTTACGCAATACGTGCCGTCGGTCCAATGTCCCGAGGAGTACATAAGGTGGTACTTGCCGTCGATCTTCATAACATAGGGCGCTTCAACGTAATTATCAGGTGTCAGCTCGCGCGCGATGCCGTCGTACGCAGGCTCTTCCATCGGCAGAAAGCCGTCCATCGTCTCGTTCATACGGCAGACCATCATATGTCCCCAGCCGCCGTAATAGAGATAGATCGCGCCGTCCTCGTCCTTATACAGATGCGCATCGATCGGCTGTGCGCGGTTGTAGATCTTATTGAGCAGAGGTCTGCCGTCCTCGAACACGTTCACGAAAGGTCCGTGCGGATCGTCGCACACGCCTATGTAAAGTCCGCCGATCTCGTCCTCGGAGTGAATGTCGTTTGCCGCAAAGATAATGTAATATTTTTCGTCCTTATCTATTACGGTAGGTGCCCAGATAGCTCGGTGCGCGCCGCGGTAGCTCTTCATATCGAGAATATTGCGGAACACCTCAAAATTCTCGAGATCCTTGGTGGTCACGAGGTCGAGATTAAGCTGATCGTCAAAGGGCAAGGAATTTGTCACGTACATATAAACTGTATCGCCGTACACGCGCGATTCGGGATCTGCGTACCAAGCGTCAACAACGGGATTTTTCATTTTTTCTCTCCTAAAATTTAAAATTACATCTGCGAGATCTTCTTTATACGCTCGTATGCGGTCGCGAGGAATTCCTCGTGAGTCATACGTCTGTATTCCTCAGTATGCTGACTGACCTCGAGCATCAGCGAGCCCGCGTAGCCGTACTCGTCGAGCTTGCGCATCATTTTTTCGTAATCGTAGCTGCCGTCGAAGGGCAAAAGGTGCTGATCGAAGTCGTTGACCTTATCCTCAAGCGCGCGGCCGCAGTTATCGTGGATATGCGTGCAGCAGACCTTCGTGGTAAACACGTCCAATATACTGACCGTCTTTGTGTAGCAATGCTCGTGTCCGCAGTCAAAGCAGAAACGTACGTTATCAAGCTTTTCATAGCGGTCGATAAGGCAAGCGAGGTTGCCGAGCAGGCGCAGATTTTCAAATGCGAGCACGACTCCCTTCTCTTTTGCATAAAGCACTATCTCGTCATAGCGCGCAAGTCCGAGATCGTTGACCGCGGGCGGATTCCAACCGCTCGAGACGTGCGTGATGACATATTTTATGCCGTTATTCGCCGCCGCGTCGATCGACTCCTTCATATAGTCGAACACCTCTAAATATCCCATTCCTGCCGTCCACATCTGATTTATGTTGCGGAAGGGCGCGTGGATGAATTCATACTCAAGACCGAGCTCGTCGGCTCTCTCCTTTATCGCGCGAACGTCGTCATTTTTATAGCTACCCGTAAAAAAGGTCTCAAAGCCTGCCGCCTGTATCTTCTCGAGCGCGTCGCGCTCGCTGACGCCGTGAAGGCAGGATGCAACTATTCCAAGCTTTCTTTCCATTTCTGTTTCTCCTTCGGAATTTTAATATATCTACTGATATTATTATACCTCATTTTTAAGAAAAGTCAATAGATATATAGGAGAACAAAAATTAAAAAACTTTATAAAACATCTTGACAAATAATACTATGTGTGATATAGTATTATACGTAAGGAGGTATGATATGGACATACAAATGAAACGCGGTCTGCTTGACGTTTGCGTGCTCACGGCTCTGAGGAGCGAGGAATCATACGGCTATCAGATCATAAAAGACGTAAAACCCTACGTTGAGATCTCAGAGTCAACGCTCTATCCCATTCTGCGCCGCTTGGAATCGGCGGAGCTGATAAGCGTACGCACCGTAGAACACAACGGAAGACTGAGAAAATACTACCGCATCACGCCCGCAGGTCTTGAGCGCATCAAGGCGTTCAAGGAGGAGTGGCGCGAAATAATGCTTATCTACAAGTTCGTGACAAAGGAGGAGGAAAATGAATAAATACGAATTTTTGGGCAGACTCCGCGAGCGGCTCGCGGGGCTTCCGCCAAAGGATATAGATGCATCGCTTGATTACTACGCAGAACTTATTGCGGATAGGATCGAGGACGGAATGAGCGAGGAGGAGGCAGTCGCCGCGATGGGATCTATCGACGAGATCGTCGCGCAGATACTCGAGGACACTTCCCTGCCGAAGCTCGTAAAGGAAAAGGTGCGCCCCAAACGAGCACTTCGCACGTGGGAGATACTTCTCATCGTGCTCGGATTTCCGCTTTGGTTTATACTGCTGGTCACTTTCGCCTCGATCATCTTCTCGGTGCTCGTAGCTATCGGCTCGGTAATAATTTCGGTCTTTGCGGTCGCGATTGCGGTCGGGGCTTGTGCGCTTGCGTTTATAGTCGCGGGGCTTATCTGCTTTGTAACGGCAAAGGGGGCGCTCGGAACTATACTTATCGGCGCATCACTTATTTGTGCAGGTCTCTGCATTCTCTTCTTCATCGGCGCGACCTATGCCTCAAAGGGCATTCTGTGGCTGTGCAAGAAGGGCATATACGCGATCAAATCCTGCTTTGTAGGAAAGGAGGCTAAAGTATGAAAACAAAACTTATAATCGCTCTTATTATCGCCGCGGGTCTCATCTTTATCGGAATTGCGGTAGCCGCCTGCGGATTTGCGATGAGCGGCTTTGATATCAAAAACCTAACAACAGACCCGGAGGTAACAAATTACATGACTATTGATCAGGACTTCAATTCAATAATCATCGATGCTACAACGGCTGATCTCAAGATCCTTCCCTCGACCGACGGAAAGTGTAAGATAGATCTTGTTGAGCGCGAAAATCTTTATTTTATGCCCTCGGTCGAGAACGGAATTCTGACCATCAATGAGATCGACGACCGTAAGTGGTACGAGTATATCGGTATAGGCTGGAGTAATATGAGTATCACGCTCTATCTGCCAAAAGAGCAGTACGACTCGCTCACAGTCGAGCTTACCACCGGCAGAGCGCAGATAGACAGCGGACTTGAGTTTGGCAAGGTAGATATCAAAGCAACGACGGGCAGCGTCAAGTGTGAGGCTAAGGTAACAGAGTCGCTCGCGATCAAGTGCACGACAGGTCTTATATACGCATCGGGTGCCGATGTTGACACAATAAAGCTCAAGGCAAGCACGGGTTCAATCGAGCTTTGCAACTCTTCCTGCAAGACGCTCGAGGTAGAAGCCACCACGGGAAGCATCAAACTCTCCGAGGTCAGCGGCACGGGCGACTTTGATATTGAGGCGACCACGGGCAAGATCAATCTCTCGGACGTTGTCACTGAGGGCGATCTTACGATAGAAGCCGACACAGGTGATGTGATCTTCAAGAGGTGTGACGCGGCAAATCTCAGTATCACCACCGACACAGGTGATATTGAGGGCTCGCTTCTCTCATCAAAGGTGTTCTTCTACGAGACCGACACGGGTGACGTTGAACTTCCCCGAACGGACGAGGGTGGCAAGTGCAATATTGAGACCGACACAGGAGATATCACGGTAACGATCGTAGGCGTTGGAATAAGTAAATAAATATCCCCC
>JAGBIA010000006.1 GCA_017935225.1 Clostridia bacterium
GTAGAGCAACTGACTCTTAATCAGTGGGTCCCGGGTTCGAATCCCTGAAGGTGCACCAACAAAAAGAAAGCAGACCGCCAAAGCGGTCTGTT
The DNA here is from genome assembly GCA_017935225.1 of Clostridia bacterium. Lineage (GTDB taxonomy): Bacteria > Bacillota > Clostridia > Oscillospirales > CAG-272 > HGM12713. The sequence continues at coordinate 93 of JAGBIA010000006.1, forward strand.
TTCTTTTTGTTTATACACATAATATGGTTCGAGCCCGAAAAATTCGCTTGCGAATTTCTTCGGTACTCGGCGCTATATCTTGTTTCGGTTACGCAGCATAAACGCGCCGAGTTGGGTTCGAATCCCTGAACTCTTCCTCCTACCGCCAAAGCGGTCTGCTTTCTTTTTGCTAATCCTCATAAAATGGTTCGAACCCCGCAACGAGACGTGCGCGTCCGTTGCTGAGCTTGCGCTGACGCTGCATAAACGGCAATATCTAATTACGGCGCAAGCAAGGGTTCGAATCCCTGAGATCCACCGGACTGCTGTTTTTCTTATTTATCCACATAAAATGGTTCGAACCCCGCAACGAGACGCGCGCGTCCGTTGCTGAGCTTGCGCTGACGCTGCATAAACGGCACGATGTTGTTTCGGCGCAAGCAGGGGTTCGACATCCCTTAATCCGCTCCTTCGGGGCGATGCCATACCTCACTTCGCGAGGATTACATACGTGACTTCGTCGCAATTACATACACGCTCACGCGTGATTACATACAACGGCGTTGCCGTTGATGTATGGCGCCTCGCTAAGATAAAAGATAACAGAGCATAGATAAAAGAAAAATTTCGGTAGCTTTTCTCACTTCGGCAGAAAAGCTTTTTATATTAAAAACGAAATTTATGTGAAAATTCAAAATAACTATTCCATTTGAACAAGATTTGTGGTATAATATAAATTGGTTGAGTGTAGTTAGTGCTCAATACTTTTTGGAAGGGAGAAGTGACTATGAAAAGATATATCTGCCTTTTTGTCGTACTGACAACTCTTTTTTCCGTCCTCTCTCTGCCAATTTCCGCACAGAAAAATATAATCTCAAATTCTAATGTCAACAAGGATACTGCCGCCGTTTCCGATTCGCTCTCCTTTAAATCGATCTATGATGCTGAGAGCAAGAGAGTAAGAATAAGCGGTACGCTTGGCAGTGACGTGTTCGAAAATTACCGCGATTGGAAGATAGTTGCGTACGCAGTGCCTCCGGGACAGACCGAAGAGCAGGTCGTGCTTGATCCCGAGGTCAAGCCGCTTGCAGAGGTAACCGCATCTATCAACGTCGAGTTTTCCTTTAAGGTAAACAGCGTAGTTGACCTCTATTCGCGCTACGCAATATTTATGCGTTCTCCCGACGGTGAGCTCGAGCTTACTACCGAGGCACAGTACCCCGAGGTCGCTTCTACATATAAGCCTGACGGCGATCGCACAAACTATAAGGGAATTGCATCTGTGATCGGATCGAACCCATCGGAGATCTCTGCGGGAACTGCAATTATCCCTGTTTATTGGGATAAGCTTTTTTCGGATACCTCAAGCGTTCTTTTCTTTCTCGCAGAGGGAAAACAGTATTTCTTTAACAAGAGCGCGGTAGATGAACTTGACGTTGCCATACGCTCTATGAGCGCTTCGGGATCAAGGGTATATCTTCGCTTGCTCAAAACGCCCGACTCGGCAGATATCGGCTCGGAGTACGTAATGCCCGATGTGTATGATCGCGAAACGATCTCTAAGATGCATGCGGCGATATCCTTCATTACTGAGCGTTATCAAAGCGAAAAGGATGGAAAGATATCCGGAATGATTCTCGGCAAGGGTTGGGATCAGCCGGGAAAGTATAACTATGCCCACGATGTGCGTTTTAGCGAGTACGTTGAAAGATGCGGCCTCTATACCGTCGTAGTCGCAAATGCGGCACGCAGCGTAGATCCCTCTATTGATATCGTCGTTCCGCTGACCGCAGACGGATTTACCTCGCAGAAGGATGGAGGCGAGTATTTCAAAAACTTTACCGAGCAGCTCCTCGCTTACTTCGATGAAAGCTTTTATGCAGGACTCAATTGTTCCTTTCTCCTTGACGTCGCGGCAACCCCGCTCGGTATTACCAACGATATTGGCACCGAAAAAGTCGATCTTGAATACGTAGATCCCGAGGGAAGAATATCCGCGGGCGCACAGCAGAGCTTTTCGAGCTATCTGTACCGACTTGGCGTAAAATATCTGAGCTGTCCCGATAAATATATCTTCTCATGGTCTCCCGTGAGCTCTTTGCACGGCAACGCGCTTGCCGCGGCATACGCTTATTCTTATTATGCACTGCTTGGCGATGATCGTATCACCTGCTTTGCTATAGATACGGTCGGACGGAATGCAAATCAGAACTTTAGTGATATTGCTTACGTTGTAAAACATATCGACACAACGGATACGTTGAGTGTCACGAAGAACCTTGCGGGCTTCTTTGGTGCAGCTGACTTTAGTGAGATATTCCGCTCGAACCTGATCGAAGATAGCGGCATAAAGCAGTATTACACCTCAGATCCCGTGCAAAGCATCCCTAACTCTTCGCGCGGAAGTTTTATCTATTTTGACTTTTCGCAGTCGAGTCTTATTGAGAATTGGTACGCAGGCATAGGTTGCCGCAACATAAAAACAGACTACAGAGAGGACGCAAAGAAGTCCTTGCTTGCAGATCTCGTGTTAAGTGGAAGCACGAAGAGCAGTGAGCTTTTGTACATTTACGATTATCCCGAAAATATGATCTACACACCGAAGCTTCAACTGAGATTTCACGTTTCCGATATGAGCGAGAGCTCGCTTTACGAGGTGAGATTTACGCTTGAAAACTCGCTTGGCAGATATGAGACGAGCGCTATCGTAGAGGGCGACACGCCTACCGACGTTTCAATAGATATTTCGAAATTCGTCAAGGCAAACGAGGTCTCCGCAATAAGAATTTCGGTGCGCAATCTCGATGGAAGTGCGAGCGAATGCAGCTTCTGGCTCTATGACGTAAAAGGTCATAGCGACGTGTATTCCTCGTCTCAGCTCCGTGACCTGATCATAAAGGAAAGAGATAAAATAAGAAACCCCGACGATACGGGAAAGAATGATCAGCTGCTTGCAAATCTCGCCATGGCACTTGCGATCATAGTCGCGGCAGGTTTGCTCGGAATGGGCGCGTTTATCGCATTCAGACGCGACGACAGGTCTACCGAAGAATAAAGATTTTGGAGGAAAGGAATGTCCGGATTCGTACATCTTCATTTACACAGTGAATACAGTCTGCTTGACGGCGCGTGCAGGATCAAGGATATTCCCGCGCGAGCTAAGGAATGCGGACATAACGCGGTCGCACTCACCGACCACGGAGTTATGTACGGTGTTATTGCATTTTATAACGAATGTAAAAAGCAGGGGATCAAGCCGATCATCGGCTGTGAGGTCTACGTTGCCGCATCCTCGCGCTTTGAGCGTGGAATCAGCCGCGATTCTTCGAAATATAACCACCTCGTCCTGCTTTGCAAGAACGAGACGGGATATAAGAATCTTATGTATATGGTCTCCAAGGGTTTTACTGAGGGATTTTACTCAAAGCCGAGAGTCGACCTTGATCTTTTGCGTGAGCATTCTGAGGGACTTATCGCGCTTTCTGCCTGCCTTGCAGGCAGAGTGCCGTCCTTGCTTCTCAAGGGCGAGTACGCAGAGGCGTGCGACGCGGCAAGAGAGCTTGCGGATATCTTCGGCAAGGATAATTTTTATATCGAGCTTCAGGATCACGGTCTGCAGGATCAGCATCAGATATTGCCTGAGCTCGTAAGGCTCGCCGACGACTGCGGACTTCCGCTCGTTGCGACCAACGATTGCCACTATCTGCGCCGCGAGAACGCGCACACGCAGGCGGTGCTGATGTGCATACAGACGAATACCTCGATACTCGACGGCAGACCCGTGGGATTTGAGACCGACGAGTTTTATTACAAGACGACAGAGGAGATGCGCGTGCTTTTCGGTAAATACGAGGGCGCGATGGAGAACACCCAGCGCATCGCCGACAGATGCGAGCTTGAGTTTTCGTTTGAGGGCTACAAGCTCCCGAAATACCCGACTCCCGCAGGGCTTGGCGCGGCGGAGTACCTGCGCAGACTCACGTTTGAGGGGCTTGAGCGCAGATTGCGCGAGAAGAATATCGTCTACCGCGGCGACGAGCAGACATATCTTGACCGCATTGAGTACGAGCTTGGCGTTATCGACAGTATGGGATATTCCGACTATTTCCTGATAGTCTGGGATTACGTTAATTTCGCTCACCGAAACGATATTCCCGTGGGACCTGGAAGAGGCTCGGGCGCGGGAAGCCTCGTTGCTTACCTTATCGGTATTACCGATATAGATCCCATCAGATTTGATCTGCTTTTTGAGCGTTTTCTTAACCCCGAGAGAGTCAGTATGCCCGATATCGACGTCGATTTTTGTTATAACCGACGCGACGAGGTCATAAAATATATGTTTGATAAATACGGCGAGGATCATGTCTCACAGATCATCGCCTTCGGTACGCTTGGTGCAAAAGCTGTAGTGCGAGACGTCGGCAGAGTTATGGGTATGTCGTACGCTGACGTTGACGTGGTCGCAAAGGCAATTCCGCGCGATCCGTCGATAACGCTCGACGATGCACTTGCACTCCCCGATATGAAGAGCCTTTATCAGAGCTCGCCGCAGATCAAGAAGCTTATCGACACGGCGCGTGAGCTCGAGGGAATGCCAAGAAATATTACAATACACGCGGCGGGAATAGTGGTCAGCGACAGACCGATCACCGAGTATCTGCCGCTCGCTACGAGCAACGGAGCTATCGTTACGCAGTTTGATATGGATACCGTGGCGATGCTCGGACTTCTCAAGTTCGACTTTTTGGCGCTCAGATATCTGACGATAATCGACGACGCGTGCAGGTCGATAAAAGAAAGAAGCCCTGACTTCGATATAAATTCCATTCCGCTGGACGATGCAGAGACTTATAAGCTCGTTTCCGCAGGAAATACCGCAGGCGTATTTCAGCTTGAGTCGGGTGGAATGAGACAGATGCTCACCGAGCTTTCGCCCGATCGCTTTGAGGATATAATCGCGGCTATCGCGCTCTATCGACCGGGACCGATGGATTCCATCCCTCAGTACATCGAGTCAAGACACGGCGCGGATAAGGTAAGCTATGCGCATCCGTTGCTTGAGCCGATACTCAGCTCGACCTACGGCTGCATCGTATATCAGGAGCAGGTTATGAGCATATTCCGCTCGATCGCGGGATATACCTACGGACACGCAGACGTCGTGCGCCGTTCTATCTCCAAAAAGAAGGGTGACGTTCTGCGCTCGGAGAAGGAGAGCTTTCTTGACGGAGCTGAGAAGAACGGAATTGAGAGAGGCGTAGCAGAGAAGCTCTTTGACGATATGGCGTCCTTTGCGAACTACGCGTTCAATAAGAGCCACGCCGCCGCATACGCGCTCATCTCTTACCGAACAGCATACCTCAAGGCGCACTATCCTTGCGAATATATGGCGGCGCTGATCACCTCGGTGCTTGGAAATATGACCAAGCTTGCCGAGTATATCGGTGAGTGCTCGCGCTATCGCATAAAGGTGTTAGCACCTGATATAAACGAGAGCAGAATGCTGTTCTATCCCAACGGCGAGAATATAATCTTCGGACTTCTTGCGCTCAAGAACGTCGGTCAGCAGTTTATTGAGAATATTCTGCGCGAGCGGCAGGTGAGCGGAAGATTTGCCGATTTCGAGAATTTCATATCGCGTATGTCGCAGTACGATATGAACAAGAGAATGGTCGAGTCGCTTATAAAGGTGGGCGTGTTCGATAGCTTCGGTGTCTACCGCAGTCAGCTCCTCGCATCCTACGAGAGCCTGATCGACACCGCTCAGCAGAAGAATCGCAACAATCTCTCAGGTCAGCTTGATATGTTCTCGAACGTGATCGCAGTCAGCGACGTGACTCCTAAATTCAAATATCCCACGCTTCCCGAGGTCAGCGCAAAGGAAAAGCTGAGAATGGAGAAGGAGGTTGCGGGAATGTGCTTCTCGGGCAATCTGCTTGACAGCTACTCGAAACACGTGGAGAAGCTTGGTGCTAAGAAGATCTCCGAGCTGCTCGACCCCGACGCGCTTACCGATAAGGAGAGCGCACGCATCGTGGGAATAGTTACCTCGGTAACGGTCAAGACCACGAAGAAGAACGAAAAGATGGCATTCTTCAACGTTGAAGATAAGTACGGCGAGATCGAATGTCTCGCGTTTCCTGCGCAATACGAAAGAAACGCGCAGAGGATCGCTGAGGATCACGCGCTTTGCATCGACGGAAATATCTCTATCCGCGAGGACGAGGATCCTAAACTGCTCGTGAGCCGTATCATAGAGCTTGTCGAGAACTCGGATTATAAAGAGACGACTGCTCAGCCTATAGCAGAGAAAACTGCAGAAAATCCGCAGGAGCAGAGAAGAGATTCTACCACGCCGCGAGAGATAAGCAAGCTTTATCTGCGTGTGCCAAACCTTGACTCGCGCGAATACAAGAAAGCAAAGAACCTCGTAGACATCTTTGATGGAGGTACGCAGGTCATCTTTTACGACACCTCAAACGCGAAGTATGTTCCGTACTATCACGGAATTGCATACAGCGAGTTTATCTACTCCGAACTTTGCGGGCTGCTCGGCAGAGAAAACGTAGTGGCAAAGTAATAAAAATTCAAAAATCCCGATTATATTGCGTATTTTGAGAAAGAATAATCTTGAAAATACGTAAAATATCGGGGTTTTTTTATGTCACAGAGGATCTTTATAAAAAGATTGAGAAACAGCTTTCTGATAATAATTATCACGCTTGTAGTCATTCTGACGCTCGCGGGAATTTCGCTTGGAATATACGTCTCGTCGATCACCGAGCGCGAGCTTGACGAGGGTATATTCGACCTTCTGCGTGAGAACAGCGCGTCGAAGATATATTATTATGAAAGCGACGGAGCGAGCAGATCGGCTGACGCGACCGAGCTTGAGACAGAGGAGCTTTTCGGCGGATACCGCAGTTTGCCCGTCGATTACAGCGAGATACCGCCCGATCTTATCAACGCGTTCGTTTCTATCGAGGACAAGCGCTTTTTTGAGCACAGCGGAGTAGATTGGAAAAGAACGCTCGGTGCGGCGCTAAACTATATTTTGCGCTTTGACGGTAGCTTTGGCGGATCGACTATAACTCAGCAGCTTATCAAAAACGTGACCGAGCGCGACGAGTATACGCTTGAGCGCAAAATTCAGGAGATACTCTGGGCACTCGATCTCGAGCGGAAAATGAGCAAGAGCGAGATATTGCAGAATTACCTGAATATCATCAATCTCTCAAACGGTTGCTACGGTGTCGGCGCGGCGGCAGACTATTATTTTTCAAAGTCTCTTGACGAGCTGACACTCTTCGAGTGTGCGAGTATTGCCGCGATAACCAACAATCCGTCCTATTACGATCCTCGCAGAAATCCCGAAAATAACAGACAGAGAGCATTACTGATACTCTCGCAGATGCACGAACAGGGATATATAGACAGCGATCAATACGAAAGCGCGAAGGAAGAGAGCCTTGTGCTGAATATCAGAAGCGACGGTGCGTCTTCTATAAATCTCTGGTACGTTGATATGGTGCTTGAGGACGTTATACGCGATCTTATGGCAGAGAAGGGATATACGCGCGCGATGGCTAATATGGCGATATACCGCGGTGGGCTTAAGATATATACGGCGATGGACTATCAGCTTCAGCTTCTCGTTGAGAAGTATTACGCAAACGCATCAAATTTCGGTGGTGTTGACGGAAGCGACGGTCAACAGTCTGCGATAATACTGATCGACACGCAGAACGGCGACGTGCTCGCCGTCGCAGGTGCGATAGGCGAGAAGAGTGCGAACAGATTACAGAATTTCGCAACCTCGACCGTGCGCCCCGCAGGCTCGGTCATCAAGCCGCTTTCGGTCTATGCACCCGCGCTTGACGCAGGTATCATTACCTGGTCGAGCGTCTACGACGACGTACCGATAAATTTTGGCAATGCAAGCGAGCCGAAGGCTTGGCCGAAGAACGCAAACAGCGTATATCGTGGACTGACGAATATAAACTACGCGATCGAGCACTCTGTAAACACCGTGACCGTGCGCGTACTTGAGGATCTCGGACTTGAGAGGTCGTTTGATTTTCTGTATAACAAGCTCGGGATGAAAAGCCTGATAGACGAGCGCGTGCTTGACGACGGACGGGTGATAAGTGATATTGACTACGCGGCGCTGGCACTCGGACAGTTTAATTACGGTGTCAGCGTGCGCGAGATCAGCGCGGCGTATTCGATATTTGCAAGCGGCGGAATATACAACGGCTCGCGGAGCTACTACAAGGTCACAGACTCGCTTGGTAACGTGATACTTGAAAATAAATATCACGGCGAGGCGGTAATAAGCGAGGAGTCTGCCGCGATAATGCACGAAATGCTCAAAAACGTAGTTGAGAGCGGAACTGCGAGTGCGCTGACGCTCAAGAAAAGTGTTGAATGCGCAGGCAAGACGGGAACTACGCAAAAGAACTTTGACCGATGGTATATCGGTTACACACCGTATTGCATCGGCGGCGTATGGTACGGCTATGAATACCCAAAAGAGCTCGACAGCTCGACGAGCGGCATATGCGTGCGTATATGGGACGAGATTATGAGCAGAGTCGACAAGATATATTCAGCACGCGGCGAGCGATCAGAGATACCCACGAGCGAGAATATCGGTCTGTTTGAGTATTGTAAGGACTCGGGCAGGCTTGTGGGTGAGGCTTGCAGGCGCGACGCGAGGGGAGATAGGAGCGAGCAGGGGTATTTTGTGCTTGGAACTGAGCCTAGCGAGAAGTGCGACTGCCACGTACTTGTGCCGTACGACAGAGCCGAGGGCGGTATCGCGAGCGAGTGGTGCTACGCGGCTGACGTCGAATATGTAGGAATGATCAAGGTCGAGCGCAGCTTTCCAACCGAGGTCTATATCAGCGACGCGCAGTACGTATGGCGCGAGCTGCCCGACGACGTAATGCCCGAGACCTCACCGTCCTTGCCATATTTCAATAATCTTCTCGGAGAGGACGAATACTGCGGAATAAGCTACGGCACGACACAGTTCAACCGATATTGCCGCGCGCATTTCGACTATTGGAAATGGAGAGAAAAAATAGGGAACGCTTCTTAAAATTTTGGAAAATACTTGAATTTTGGCGCGGTTTGTGATATAATTACCTACGTACTTTTAAAAGTGGGGTGATCGCGTGGATAGATCAATAGGCAAAACGAAGGCAAAGTTGCGTCTTCTTGGATTCCTTTGTTGCTTTGCGTATTTTACGAGCTATATCACGCGAATAAACTACGCGGCGGTGCGCCTTGCGATCGCGGATGAGCTTGTGCTGACTCATCCCGAGCTTCTCTTAGAGCTTGGAATAGCCATCTCCGCGGCATCTGTCACCTACGGACTTGGTCAGTTCGTAAGCGGATTTTTGGGAGATAAATTCCACCCGATCGCGCTCGTCGGCATCGGTCTTGGCGGTGCGGTGGTCTGCAATCTGCTGATGCCCCTGCTTTATCCGTCGGTATATATTATGGCACTCGTCTGGGGTGTAAACGGCTTCTTTCAAGCGCTCATCCGTCCGCCGCTCGGTAGAATAATCGCGGCGAATTACGACGAGAAGGGATATATCGACACGTGCGTGTGGGTGTCAAACTCCTCGCAAATCGCGACCGTGCTGACCTATCTTGTCATCCCGCTCTGCCTGCATCTCTTTGATAACAATTGGCGACTCGCATTCTATTTGCCCGTCGCGCTGGGAATTATCACGCTTGCCGCGTGGCTCTTGATCACACCGAAGCTTTGTAGCTCTGTCGAGGAAAGTGTAACCGTCGCAGAAGATAAAAGCGAGAGCGAGCAAAAGAACTCGGAGTCCTTTATCGGCATCATATTCAGATCGGGACTATATATCCTCATTCTTCCCGTAGTCATACACGGATTGCTCCGCGACGGAATTACCGCGTGGATGCCCGACTTTATTGCCGAGGTCGGCGGTTTTGAGACCGTAATTTCGATCCTCACCACCGCAATATTGCCAATATTCTGCATATTTACGGTGATTTTAGCAAAAAAGATCTGCGCGCGCATCGGCTCTGACGGAAAAAGCTCCGCGTTCTTCTACGGCATCTGCACGCTCTCCGCGGCACTTATCGTGCTTTTGCTCGATCACGTCAATTCCTTTACGTTCTTTGTCATAGTTGTTCTTATGGCGCTGATCACGGGATGTATGCACGCGGTAAATCACATCTTCATCACGCGCATTCCGGGCGCGTTCAAAAAGGTCGGACGGGTCAGCGGAATAGTCGGAGTGCTCAACGCCGTGACGTACATCGGCGGCGCGTTCTCACCGTATGCTGTGGCACTCGTTGCAGGCGAGTTCGGCTGGAATATGGCAGTGCTTTTCTGGACCGCACTCTCGGCACTCAGCACGCTTCTGTGCATCCTCTCCTGCCGTAAGTGGAATAAATTCAAAGAGTCAATCAATTAAAAAAGTTACCTTAAAAAGACACGCTCGCGTGTCTTTTTTTCTTGCCTTATTGCAAGATATATGATATAATATCTTTGAAAATCAAAGTAAAACTATACTTTGATTCAATAAATACTTCGTTGAATGGCTTCTGAAATATGTTATAATAAAATCACAAAAGCGCTTTTGAATAATCTTTGGAGGAAAAAATATGTCTATTGGCTCTACTATCAAGCGTCTGCGCCGTGAGAAAGATATCACGCAAGAGCAGCTTGCCGAGTATCTCGGTATCACCTCGCGAGCTATTTCTCAATGGGAGTGTGACAGGACGTCTCCCGATATATCTCAGCTTCCCGCACTCTGTCATATTTTCGATGTTTCGTCAGATGTTTTGCTCGGAATCGATATCGAGAAGAACAATGAGGAAATAAAGAAATATTTGAGCGATGCGGCTGAATTGGGCTATCAAGGAAAGGGCACAGAGCGTACTACGCTTCTTCGCGAAGCAAACAAAAAATTTCCACGAGATTATAAGATCATGCAAAGCCTTGCTGATTCGTTGGTATGCGAGTACTCTCGGAAAGGAATCAAGGAATATGACGAGGTATTTGACCTTTGCAATCGGATCCTTGCGGAATGTACCGACAGTGCGATTCGATATGAAGCAATTGAAACACTTGGAATTGCTTATGACTACGCAGGCAAAAAAGACGAAATGTTAAAGCTTGCAAATGAAATGCCGCGCACCTATTTCTCATATGAAAACTTTATGGTATATCGTTGGAAAGGAACCGAGGGATTTAATGAACGTCAGAAATATATGCATTTTTTAGTTAATGAGTTGTTTTCAATGATTAGTTGTCTAAAGGGTCATTGTGATGACAACGGGAAAATGATATATTCGTGGGAAGAAAGAAAAGAGTTAAATCAATTTGAAATAAATCTTCTCGAATGTCTCTACCCGGACGGAGATTACCAGAATAATGCATATTACGGTGCAACCGCAAGTTATTTTATGTTCAGGGATTTCTTTAAAAAGCAAGATTACGAGAATGCTTGGATCTGGCTTGAGAGGTGTGTGGATTATAACGTTCATGCCGACACTTACGATTACGATGCTCCTCATTCAACGCCTATACTTCGTGGATTTGCAGATGGCGGCGTAATTGTAGAAGCTACCGGGAACTATTCGCAGTCCTTCCTTGATTGGATAACCACCGATGATGAAGTTGCCGTTATGCGTTCAGATCCGCGGTATGAAACACTTGTTGATCGCTTGAAATCCGCTGCGAAAAAGCCTTGAATATAATCAAACAGCCACCACGATTTTGTGGTGGCTGATTTTGTAATTCAGTTCTTCTTTATTCTGATTATCGCGCCGTCGCAGGCTTTGAGAGTATCGAGCTTGCCGTAAAGAACTTCGGACACTTGCCAGCCGTTCTCGATAATATATCCGCCCTCGATCTCGTGATCTGAGTAGTTGAGGATAGATACGATAGCCATGTCGTCGCTCTCGGGGTGAACGGTCACACCGATATTTCTATCGGTCGAGCGCGCTGCCTTGGGCTTGATATGATTGAGAAGCTGCTCGTAGAATACGTAATAGGGCGCTTTATTGTAGCCGTCGGGCTGATTGTGCGCGATATGCTCCACAGGCATATTGAGGAAGTAGATATATCCGTCGCCGTAGGGGTTCTTCGTAAGAACGGGATTTCCCGCCTCGTTCTCAAGCACTACCTCGGCGGTCGTGGGCGTCATAAGGATCTCCTTTGCGTAATATCCGATCTCGCCGCGCGCGGTCGCGACCTTATGCGACTGACCTGCAAGGAATCCGCGCGACTCTGCGCCGACGACGGTGGGGAAATCGGTGAGCTGACCTCCCGCGTAGCTGATAAAGAGCGTCGCGCCCTTCTCGACGCGCGAGAGGAGAAGATCCCAGGTTCTGCGGAAGGAGACCTGCCAGCCCGTGATCGCGGGCATAATATAAAGATCAGACTCGGGGAGAATTCCGTCGCAGTATGCGCACTCAAGTTCAATTCCTGCCTGTTTTGCGAGAATAAGCGAGCCAAACGCGGTATTCTGCTGATTTTGCTCGCGCGTGAGCAGGCAGATACCGTCGGTAAGTCTCTTTGGGAAAGGATCGGGAACTGCATCAAGCATCTTCGACATCGCCTGCATCGTGTAGGCTACAGGCTTCGGATCTCTGTTCTTATCGAAGAGCCCGAGCTCGCGCTCGATCATCGACCACGCGTAAGGAGACTTCATAAGATGGTTCTGCTCCCACGCGCACCACCAGAAGTATCCGCCCATATTGTGCGTGAGCGAGGAGAGGATCTGTATGCGCATAAAGTCGCCCGACATCGCGTTAGAGCCGATAGATTGGCTGAACGTGCCGCTCTCCTGGATCATCGCAAGCTTGCCTGAGAGACCCGAGTAGAAGATGCACTGAGCCGTGGGCAAGAAGGTCATTCGAAGTCTCGTGTAAGGCTCAACGTCGCCGCCGACCGTGGGCGAGGGATAGGGATGAGGCGTGAGCATATCGGTAAGCTCGCCCTGATCCGCGATATTCCATATGCCGCCCGACTCTGCGGAAAGTCCGTGCATTCCCGAGGCGATGGGGCGAGTGTTGTCCTCGCATCTGATCGCGTCGGCAACAGTAGCTGTCCAATTGTACGCATCCGCGCGGTTCTTGGCTTCACCGAGGCAGTTGCACTCGTTGCCGAGATCCCACATAATTATATTATCGCAATCCTTCAGCTCGCGCACGAAGCGGTGGATATATCTTCTCATCCACATAAGAGCCTCGGGATCGTTTATAAGGTTCTTGCCTGTAAGTGCGGGGGGAGTGAAGAGTCTGCCGCTCATCCAACCCGTAACTATAGCAACGACGAGCGAGATGCCGTATTCCTTTGCGGCGTTTGCAAAATCTCTGAAGTTATCGAGCTGCTCCTGCGATACTCCGTCGTCAAGGACGGGCATTTCTGTTAGCGAGCTTGCGTATTCACCCGGAAGACCGCGCCAAGCGTAGTGCATCTCGATAGGCTGAAACTCGCGCCAATTGGGGAATACTCGCATACAGCGTACTCCATACTCAGAGAGCTGCTTCATCTCTTCGCGAATTCTTACGGGATCGTAGTGACGCCACATATCAGTGCCGTGATCCGCGCCCCAATAGTTGCATCCGAGCATATATTGAACCTTCATAGTGTTTTCTCCTTTATTTTTGGTGGTTTGATCAATCAACGTCAGGGAACTGACTGTTGTAAAGCTTATAGTAGAAGTTCTTCTGCGCAAGAAGTTCTTCGTGAGTTCCTTGTTCGATAATATTTCCGTCTCTCATAACGAGAATAACGTCCGACTCCTTGATAGTCGAGAGTCTGTGCGCTACCACGAATGCCGTGCGTCCTGCCATAAGTTTTTTGAAAGCCTTCTGGATACGGATCTCGGTTCGGGTATCGATAGAGGAAGTCGCCTCGTCGAGAATGAGGATCTCGGGGTCGGTGAGCATAATTCGCGCTATGCAGAGAAGCTGCTTCTGACCCTGCGAGAGATTGCCGCCTCCCTCGCCGATGAGCGTGTCGTAACCGTGAGGGAGCTTCTTGATAAAGCTGTGCGCGTGCGCCGCCTTAGCCGCTTCGATTATTTGCTCGTCGGTAGCCTCGGGCGCACCGAATGCGATATTCTCTCGAATAGTTCCGTCACATATCCAGGTGTCCTGAAGGACCATTCCGTACACATCGCGGAGCTTCTCTCGCGGTATCTCGCGTATATCCTTGCCCGAGAGCCTTATCTCACCCTCGCGTACGTCGTAAAAGCGCATCAAAAGGTTGATCAGCGTAGTCTTGCCGCATCCCGTAGGACCGACGATCGCGATATGCTGACCTTGCTTTGCAGTAAAGCTGAAATTCTCGATCAGCGACTGCTCTGGAGTATAGGAGAAGGATACGTTGCAAAATTCAACCGTCGCCTCTCCCTCAAGCTCGCAATCGGGCGCGTCGGGAGTCTCTGCGGGAGCTTCGATAAGCTCGAAAACTCTGTCCGCACACGCAAGCGCGTTCTGCAACTCAGTGATAACGCCCGAGATCTCGTTAAAGGGCTTTGTGTATTGAGTAGCATAAGATAGGAAGCTCGAAAGTCTGCCGACACCGATGCTGAGCCCGCCCGTGCCGATGCAGATCAGCGCTCCCGTGAGCGCAACTGCCGCGTAGACGATGCTGTTTACAAAGCGGGTGCAGGGGTTTGTCAGAGAAGAGAAGAATATCGCCTTGAGCGATGCCTTGCCGAGCCGTGTGTTGATCTCGTCAAAGCTTGCCTGAGCCTCCTGCTCATAGCCGAACGCAACTACCGTCTTGTGATCCGAGATCATCTCATCGATCAGCGCGGTCTGCTCGCTTCTTATCTCGGATTGAAGCTTGAACATCGAATAGGTCTTCTTTGCGATAAACGCCGCAACGAAGAGCGAGAGCGGTGTTACGAATACAACTATCAGCGTGACCACGGGGCTGATGATAAACATAAACACCAGCGTGCCGAGAATTGTCATAATTCCGCCAAAGAACTGGGTAAAGCCCATCAAGAGACCGTCCGAGAACTGATCCGAATCGGCGATAAGCCTGCTGACAATGTCACCCGAGCGGTGAGAGTCGACGAACGAGATGGGGAGCGACTGTATCTTTACGAATGCTTCGTGACGAACGTTTCGCACGATACCGTAGACCATACGGTTGTTGAGCACGTTGATAAGCCATTGCAGAAGTGCCGTTGCAACTACCGCGATCGCAACCTTGAGAAGTATATCAAGTATCGCGCCCATATCCACGTTGCCCTTGCCGACCGCGAGATCGATCGCGTCGCCGATAAGTATGGGAACGTAGAGCGTAAGTCCGACAGATATTGCGGTGAAGATAAGCGAGAGAATGAAGTGGAATCGGTAACGCTTGAGGTACTTCATTACCTTAAAGAAGGTAGATGCCGCGCTTTTGAAGGAACGCTTGTTAGTCTTGCTCATTTGCTCTCACCTCCCGTCGAGAACTGAGTTTCGTATATCTCGCGGTAGATCTCGCAGGTCTCGAGAAGCTCCTCGTGCTTTCCGATACCCACGGGCGCACCGTCGTCAAGAACGATTATCAGATCGGCGTGCATTATGGACGAGGCACGCTGAGAGACGATAAACACCGTCGGATCGTAGTCGAGATCTGCTATATTTCTGCGCAACGTCGACTCTGTCGCGTAGTCGAGCGCAGATGCCGAGTCGTCGAGAATGAGGATCTTCGGCTGTCGCACGAGCGCGCGCGCGACCGTGAGTCGCTGACGCTGACCGCCCGAGAAGTTTTTGCCCCCCTGAAGCACGGGCTCGTCGAGTCCGCCCTCCTTTGCAAGCACGAAATCCTTTGCCGACGCAAGTTCAAGAGCTTTCAGAAGCTGCTCGTCGGTTGCGTCGGGATTGCCCCATTTGAGATTTGAGCGGATAGTTCCTGCAAAGAGATTTGCCTTCTGCGGCACGACGCCGAATATCTCTTCAAGCTCGTTTGAGGAGAGCAGAGAAGCGTTTTTACCGAACACGAATACCTCGCCTTCGGTCGCGTGGTAAAAGCCGGGGATGAGATTTGCAAGAGTGGATTTACCCGAACCGGTACCGCCGATGATACCTACCGTCTCACCCGCCTTGACCTTGAAGCTGATATCCTTCAGTACAGCTTCGCCCGTACCGCTTCGATCATAGGAGAAGCTTACTCCGTCGAAGTGCACCGCGAGATCCTCACCGTCATTCTCGTTTTTGACCGAAAATTCGATGTCCGATGGAGTGTCAAGCACTGCGGCAATTCTCGATGCGCTTGCCGATGCCTTGTTGAGCGTTATGATAAGGCTCGCGAGCTTGATAAGCTCAACGAGTATCTGCGACATATAGTTGTAGAGCGCGACGAGCTCGCCCTGCGAGATCACACCCGACTCGACCGTCAGCGCACCGTTGCGGATAAGGATGATGACCGCAAAATTGATGATCGCATAGGTAAGCGGATTCATAAGCGCTGAGATCTTGCCCGAGAAGAGCTGGAGCTTGTTGAGCGAGTCTATGCGTTCGTCAAACTCCACGATCTCGTCCGCTTGCTTGTTGAACGCGCGGATGACTCTCGTTCCACTGTAGTTTCCGCGGACCTTGCTGACAACGCGATCAAGCTTTGCCTGAGTCTTCTTGTGGAGCGCGATATTGATAAGCATAATTCCGAATACGATGATCGCGAGAATTACGATAGCCACCGCAAAAATGATACCGAGCTTGAGGTCGATGAGCATAGCGCAGATCATCGCGCCGAACACGATGAAGGGAGAGCGCATAAAGAGACGGAGGAACATATTCACGCCCGTCTGTACCGAGTTTACATCGCTCGTCATTCTCGTTATGAGCGTAGACGTGCCGAGCTTGTCCGTCATAGAGTAGCTGAAGCTCTGTATCTTCTCGAAAAGAGCGGAGCGCAGACCGGTCGAGAAGCCTACTGCGGCTCTCGCGGCAAAGAACTGCGCACAAACGGCACTTATAAGTCCGACTACGCCGAGCAGGAGCATAAATCCGCACGCGCGCCAGACCACGCCCGAATCGTCGGCGTTTATACCCTTGTCGATGATCATACTGACCGCGATCGGCACAAGCAGCTCGAATATCGCCTCGAGCATCTTAAACGTCGGGGCGAGGAAGGATTCTTTTTTGTAATCCTTCAGAAAAATCAAAAGTCTTTTCAAAATAAAACCTCTGCAAAGTGAAATTTTGCAAAATATGCATACATAGCTTATTATAGCATACTCGGGGGGAAATGTAAAGTAAATTTTCATCTTTGAATCGACAAAAACGAAAAAAGCTCATCGGTGATGAGCGGTTTGGAGCGTATTGAAAATGAAAATCAGCGACATTTGAATTTCGTCCGGTTATTGCTACTGATATGAAACAGACACAACCGTGAGCCATATTGTCCATTTACAATCAGTCTGGTTTGTGGTATAATAAAGCAAAGTAAAAGAATATGGAGAAAATTATGAAACGAATACTTTTGAATATTACCTTTGCTTCAATTATCACGCTGGTCGCTTACATTGCGTTTTATGTAATTTGGGGAGCGATCTTGAACGCACTTGATGATCCGACGTTGAGCTTGCTTATAATTTCGCTTATGACAACGGTTGCATTTGGCTTTTTCTTGTTGTATACATCAAAAATCAGAAAAAGTGTTGGCGAGGATGAGGTCGTTTCAGATTACAAAGACAAGCAGTATATTTCTTTTGCTGATGATTTCAAGCTAGTCTTGAAGCGCGAATCCAAAATGCTTATCTGCATTGTTTCGATCGTTTTGATCTGCTTTGTACTGAACACGTTCGATAGTGTAGTATTTGGAAAGAAAACGATTTCTTTTCCGACTTTCTTATTTGCCCCGATGTGTTTGTTTGATTCAATGATCAGTATTCCTTTCGTGGGATACCTCTTAAGTGCTATTCTCGATTGTCTGACATATATAGCGTCTCTTTTGATCTACCGCAAAAAGAAATACGATTATTGGATGAAGAAGGTGTAAAAATATGGAACTCAAAAATAAATTAAAAGAATTACGTGTGGCGCACGGTATGACACAAGAAGCTGTTGCAGACTACCTCTGCGTTTCCTCGCAAACCGTCTCAAAGTGGGAGCGCGGGCTGTTGTCGCCAGATATTGCTCTTTTACCCAAGATCGCTTTGCTTTTCAAATGCTCTATAGATTCCTTATTCGATATGGAATTGGTCTGGAGTATTGAGCATCGGCGAGAGTTTGAAGCGAAAATTCACGAGCTTCATGCCAAAAAGGATTGGGAAGGTGTATATCAGGCGTGGATTCGTGAAATAGAATTGAATCCCGACAATTACGGCAACTATCCCGACGTTATGCTTCATGTATACCGAAAAAAGCTCTATGACAAAGATCATGTCGAAAAAATGATTTCCCTTGCAGAGCACGCTGAAAAGTGTTGTACCGATGATGATAAGCGTAATGAGATCTACCGAATCATGCTTCAGCTTTGCTCCGAGTCGAAAGATCCTGCCATTCGGGAAAAAGGGAAGTATTATTACAAAAAGTTGCCGTCCTTACGGCATAGCCGTGAGGTGTATGCAAAATTCGTAATGGACGGCGAAGAATACAAATCGCAAGTTTTGAAAAATATCATTTATACGATCGATCTTGCAGAATGCTCTGTGCGGCAACTGATCTTGCCGGATATGCCGCCACAGGAAAAGCTTTTTTACTATAAAAAAGCGGTAGCTTTACTTGAAACTGTGTTGGACGGCAAGTATGCAGGGTTCTATGATCCGCCGCTTATGTCCGATTATGCAGAGATCGCAAAGATATACGTTCAACTTGGGCAAACGGACAGAGCAGAAGAATATGTCAAACGGATTATTGCTACACTGGAAAGGCACATGATAGAATCCGAGAAAGAAAACAAATCTCAGATACTGTACTCAACCACCCTGCGCAATTCTGTTCCAACCGAGCAGATATGCAAAAAGCTATTGAAAAATATAATAAGTACTCCGGAACTTGAGATTTTCAAGGATAAGATTTCTGCTCTGCAAAGCAGGTACGAGGAATATATTTCTCAAACACGAGGTGAATTCAATAAAAACTAAACTTTCTTTTATAGCGGTTCTTTTACTGATGGCAATATTGCTCGGTTCATGCGCCAACACACCCGATTTGCCGCAGGACACGGAACCACCAACTTCGGATAACTTGACCGATACATCCCCCGAAACACCCGAAGATCCTTTTGCATCGCTCCGCTCAAGCGGTGAAGAGTGGATCACCTACGGTCTCGCGGCGTATGAGAATGGAAAGCAGGTAGAAAACCTAAAAGAGTTTTTCTCAGATCGCGCTAATATGACTTATCTCACGTTGTACGATCACTTTTTTACATACGACAAAACAAAAGCTGTTCCTATAGCCGAAGCATTATTTGCTTTTATTTATGATAAACATGGTGCAGAAGCGGTGCTTAACTTGGAAAAGCGGTGTGAATATAAGAGCGAATATCTTAAATCACTTGGTTTAGAGATTGAATACACTAACGCTCCGGAAGTAGAGAAATTTCTTGCTTCGATGGATTTTTCTTCCAACTCAACTTACAAATATATCATATCTTTTGATAATGTAACCTACTATTTCAAGGATTTTGGTGCAGGAAGTCCGACACAGTACCATGGACTTCTGTACCTCAATACCGTGGGTCTTTATAAAATGCTCGACCATCTCGAAGAAAACGAATTAGATGAAGGACTTGATACCAACCGCGAGTTTCATTATTATATGCTCTTCGACGGTAGCGGATATTCTCAAACACGGTATCCTTCCGGAAATATGTACATTAATGATTTTTCAAGTGCTCTTCACGAATCGGTACACGCGTTAGGTATCCGAGATAGCGGCAATCTTTGGTTGAGCGAAGGTCTATGTGATTACTTCGGAAAGACTCTCGGATTTAATGAACAGATTGCAGCATCGTATATTCAAATTATGAATGTTGCTAAGCAAGGCTATTTTGATGAGTATGCCGCTGCGGGAGATAAATCAGCAATTATTTGCAAAAGTGTATACGAAGATTATATAGCTTTTGGCGGCAAAATTGATCTTGCCAGCACATTCGATCTCCCGTTATACACAGATCTGTATGCAAAAGCTGAATTGGAAACTGGCTTTTATAATACGATTGGTGATACCTATAAGCTTGTTAACGGAAAAGATTATGATGGTGTCGGAGCCGAACTTTCATATAATCAAGCTGCCTCTCTCGTTGTTTATCTTGTTGATACCTACGGCATTGAAAAGGTGCTCGATGCCTATCACTCGCAGGATATTGAGGAAGCATTGGGAAAAGGTTATGAAGAACTGAAAGCGGATTGGTTGACATATTTGTATAATTAAATCTTTAATAAAATGCAATACCGCCGAGAGTAACCGTTTGGTCGCTCTCGGCGGTGAACTTTTTATACATATATTATACCACAAAATCAGCAAAAAATCAAGTCTTGTATTTGCAATTTTATTATGCTATAATTTATAAAATCAAAAAAAGGAGTGCTGTCAGATGATTTTGAATGCATTGGATGAAGTTTTGTTTTGGGATGATATTGATACCTTAAAAGCATTCACAAAACAGAATTGCGATAGATTTTATCCACACGATTTTGAAAATTATCATAAGAATCAAGAATCGTTTTTCAAGTCGGTTATTCCCAATAAAGCGGAATTCATTCGTCGATTAGAGAACTACGCAAATGTTGGGCAGCCTTTTTGGATTTCGGGCAGGAATGAGCTTAGTGATGATATTGATACAAATTCGATGATTAAGGCTATTTCTATAAGTTCTAAAATCGATAATGGAGA
>JAGBIA010000001.1 GCA_017935225.1 Clostridia bacterium
CATACGGAAGTTCATTTTGTAATCGTAACGACCTTTATCACCTCTCAGTCTGCATACGCAGACAGCTCTCCTCAAGGAGAGCCTTTAAGTATCATAACGTTCGAAAAGAGTCGAAATCAAGTCATCGCCCTATCGTCAATATAGAGTCGTCGTTTCCGTCTATAGACCAAACAAAGATTTATATGTCACTCTTCACAATCCAAAATTAAAGAAACACGCGGTAGCATAGCTGTCCGCGTGTTTCTACATCGCTTTGTATTAAATTACAGAACTGTGATGTCGCTACCCTTTCAGGTAGCTCAAACTTCTTTAGGGAATATTGGTTTGAGTTCTATCAAACCCTATAACAACCCCCATTCAAGTTCTTTGGCTCCACCTTTCTCGAAAGAAAGGTGGAAAAAACAAAACTCAAACTAACTTCTCAATACTTTGCCTCGACGGTCACGGTATAGAGCGACTCGAAGGCTTCGTCGGCGAGGGCATTGAAGTCGAGTTTATTTTCTTCGGCTATGACCTTATCGAGCTCGGGTTTAGTCTTGGGATGTTTAGGGGTAAAGACGGTACAGCAGTCCTCATAAGGCTGGATCGAGGTCTCGAACGCACCCATCTTGCGCGAGATCGTGACTATCTCCTCCTTATCCATACCGATGCAGGGACGGAATACCGGCATATCCTTAACGACAGAGTCGGTAACGCCGAGTGCCTGCATAGTCTGAGATGCGACCTGACCGAGACTCTCGCCCGTTATCAGCGCGGTACAGCCCTTATATTTTGCCACGCGCTCCGCGATCGTCATCATATAACGGCGCAGAAGGAGCGTGAAATAATCCTCGTTACAGCTCTTTACAAGCTCTTCCTGAATGTGAGTGAGCGATACGATATGCACGCGCACCTCGCCAGCGTATTCAGCGAGGATCGAAGCAAGCTCAAGCACCTTCTCGCGTGCGCGCTCGCTTGTATAGGGGAAGGACTCAAAGTGGAGAGCCTCGACCTTAACGCCGCGCTTTGCCATCATATAGCCCGCAACGGGCGAGTCGATGCCGCCCGAGAGCAGAAGCAGACCGCGGCCGTTAGTTCCGACCGGCATTCCGCCCGCGCCCTTGAAGCTGCCTGCCGAAATGTACGCGCCGTACTCGCGGATCTCGACCTTGACGACAACGTCGGGGTTGTGCACGTCGACCTTTATGCGAGGGTAGGCAGAGAGAATGACTCCGCCGATCTCGCGCGAGAGCTCCATAGAGTCAAGCGGAAAGGTCTTGTCTGATCTCTTAGCCTCGACCTTGAAGCTGCGCTTTCCCATAAGGAACTGAGGAATATACTCAGCGGCAACGCGCGAGATATCCTCCATATTCTTCTGACAGACCGCCGCACGCTGTATAGCCACGATGCCGAAGACCTTGGATACCGACGCGAACATTCCGTCCATATCGCAAAAATCGTCCTTAGGCTCGACGTAGATCGTGCTCTGTGCGCGGTAAATGTCAAAATTACCGTACTCAGCCGCACGTTTTTTCATCTCGCGGCAGAGCATATCCTCGAAATATTTACGGTTTGCGCCCTTGAGGACGATCTCGCCGTATTTACAAAGAAATATCTCCTTTTGATTCATAGGATCTCCTTATCAGTTGAAATAGAAATTCGGGAAGAGGACCTCCCATACCTTGCGACAGCCGAAGGTGTCGGCAATAGAGGAGTGAGCCACGCCCTCCCATTCGATGTTGAAGCATGCCATAGCATCGGTCAGCGAAGCGTGAACCACCTCAGGGCAGACCTCGTGGGTGTATCTGACGAATTCGTTCGCACAGCAAAGCACCTTGTCGTGAAGAGCCTCACGCTCCTCGGGGGTGTCGTAGATGTACTTGATGTGGCTGTAGTCAGTAGACACGCCGTAAGCGATTATGTGGTCAGCCGCCGCAAAGATCTCCTTGATGCGAGGTGTCAGCTCGGCGAGCGTGGGTGCATCCTGTACCATCTCGGGCGTGATGCCGTGGATCTTCTCGGTCTTGTTCCACTTATTCGTGTGGGTGGGCTTGACGAGCGTGTCCATGATCAGCTCGCCAAAGCCGTCGACGATCGTGATAGAGAGGATCTCGTCGCGGTCGTAAAAACCTGTCAGCTCAAGGTCAAAGAATAGGACACGCGCGCGATCCTTATTATAGAATGCCGCTCTGTGCGCGTCGCCCTCTGCGCGACGGATCGCGAGATCCTCGGCAAAGCAAGCCTCGCACAGCTTCTTCTTGTATCTGATATTCTTTCCGCACTTCACGCACATCTGCGGAAGCTTGTTTGCGGTGCGTTTGTCGTAGAAGTAGAGAATGCTCTTGTCAGTCTTGACGGTGTACGCAACAGGCTCCTCGATCGGCTCGTAGTGCATTTTCTGAAGACGGTCAGCCGAGTAATAGCCGCAGGAAGCCGCGTTCTTGGTGCTCATTCGCGGGATGACAGTACCGCTCTCAAGCGTGATCGTGTCCTTCTTGGCTTTCGGGAAATACCAGGTCTCAGGCGGAGCCTCGGTAACGCGAGAGGGATCGAAATAGTATATAATATCACCGTCGGGGGCAACGTCGAACGCGATCGGATCTCCTGAGGGCATCAGGTGCATCTGCGATAGCGTCTGTCGGGTCAGATAATTCTTTTTCTCCGCGTCCTTGGCGGCGATCTGAGAAATGACCGCGCCCGAGCGGAGCTTCATCTGGTTCTTCAAGATATATTTCCTCCGAAAATACCGTATTTTTCGTAAAATTCACATCAACTTTCATTATATCATAGGCTTAAGATAAAGTCAAGAGATTTTTTTAGTTTCGGTCTCCTACAAAACAAACGGCAACTGCAACCGAACATTGTATCTTAATTTTCAATTTTCCATTTTCTTTCCCTCTTTCCTCTTGATTTTTTCATACAATGATGCTATAATTAACATAAGTGTGAAAACTTTTGGAAGGAGGGTATTATATGCAAGCGCGCATTGACGTTTTTGACAGACTTCGCGAACGCTCGAAGGTTATTTCCTTTTTGGCAAAGATTCAGAACACGGCGTTCTATCCCGCACTCTTCGCGCTTATATGCGTGATCTCGGGCACGAACTCGAGCGAGATCTATCTGCCTTGCATGTACATCCTCACGGCGATCGCAGTGCTGACCGGGCTTTTCTCGGACGATCTCAAGGTATTCGTCGTTCCCGCCTTCCTCGTTTACTATTCACTTGGTGCTGACGTCACGCTCGAATACTATGCGGGCTACACCTATATGCCTCCGTTCGACGACTCCTCAATGCCTCATTTCGCCATCTGTCTTGTGCTTCTCTCGGTCACGCTGATCTACAAGCTGATCTCTACGGGCGCGATAAGTGAGATGTTTGGGAAGCGCGGACTCTTCTTCTGGGGCATCGTCTGTATGGATATCGCGCTTATCCTGAACGGACTTTTCAGCTCGAGCTGGAACATTATGGGCACTGTTTACGGTCTGCTCACCGCGATCCCTCTCACGCTCTTTTACTGTCTCTTCCTGACAGTTATAGCGCGCTCTGAGGACGGAGTTGCCTACGCGTGCAAAACGCTCGTCGCGGTCGGATTTGCGACCTCGGCGCAGGTCATCATCACCGCGCTCAAGCTCGCTCACTTTGATAATCTGCTTGTCACTATGGACTCGGGAGCAGAGCGCGTCAACCGCTATATGCTCGCGATGGCTTGGGGACCGCCCACGATCGTCGGTGCGGTGATCGCCGTCACGATTCCCGCCGCGCTCTATCTTGCGCGCTCCAGAAAATATCCCCTGCTTTCCTACGCGTCGGCGATATTCCTTTGGATAATGACCGTCTTCATAGACACGCGCTCGGCAATAATATTCGGCGGAATCGCGCTCTTCTTTGGCGTGATCTTCTGCTGTATTAGCGGAAGAAATAAAAAGACTATCCGCATAGTAACCCTTATTCTCCTGCTTGCGATGATCGCGTTTGCGATCTGGCTGTTCGCGCTCAATCCCGAGAGGGGCGAGAGCATTATTGAAAAGATGCTTGACGCGCTCCGTCTCGACTTCGACTCTGAGGGCAACGACAGTCTCCAGACGCTTCTCGGCTCGCGCGCGTATATATGGCTCGGCGGCTGGCGCGATTTTCTGCGCGCTCCGATCTTCGGTGCGGGAATAGTCTCGGGCGATTATCCGCTCGACGAGGTCTACAGCAATATGTACCACAACATCTTTATCGAGTTTCTCGGCTCGATGGGTATAGTCGGTCTGCTTGCCTTCCTCATCCACCTCAAGCACGGACTTGAGGCGATCTTCCGCCGCTACTCGCTCGATAAGCTCCTTTTGCTATCGGTTCCGCTCTGCATTCTCGGAATGTCGCTTGTGGATAACTTCTTCTTTTACCCAAATTTCGTCATAATTTACGCCGCGTTCTTAGCGTGCGCCGAGGTCTCGCTCGAGCATAAGCGGCTCGCAAGACTTGAGAACCTCAACCGCCCCGATAAGAACGAAAAGCCGCGCGTGGTATTTACCTATATCGAGGCGGGCAAGGGACACATCGTGCCCACGCGCACGGTCTGCGACGCATTCAAGGCAAAATACGGCGACAAGGTCGAGCTGATAGAGTCGAAATTCTTCACCGAAACGGGTAATCCCGATATGCAGAAGACCGAAAAGCTCTTCACAAGGGCGGTCAAAAATCAGAACCGCTCGCCCGTGCTGAGCATACTTTGTAAGCTCGGAAACCTGATCGCAGGCGACAATTTCGCGCTGCAGGTGCTTCTCTCGCAGACGGTAAGCGGCAGAAAGACCGCGCCACTTGCGATAAAGCATATGGAGGAGCTCGACGCGCACCTCGTCTATACGGCGCATTGGGCAACGCCTTATTACATCAATAAAATGAAGACTCCGCGCCCCTATACCATCTGCTTCTGCCCCGATGTTTACTCGAACGGCGCGTTCGACGTCGATTGCAATAATTTCCTTATCTCGAGCGACGTGGGTGAGAAAAAGATCTCTCGCATCCGTATGTATGCGGGCGGAAATATCACTAAAATTCCGTTTCCTGCAAGGCCCGAGATCGCAGAGCTCAAGGGTAAAAAAGTTCAGCTTCGCGAGGAGCTCGGACTCGATAAGGACAGATTTACCGTCTCGCTAAGCGACGGCGGATACGGAATGGCAAGGCTTGGAGATACCGTAAGAGCGATCGTGGAGAGCGCAGATCTGCCGATCACGGTCGTCGCACTCTGCGGTACGAACGAAACTCTCTGCAAGCAGCTTACAGAGCTTGAAAAGAGCCACCCGAACGATAACGTGGAGCTTGTGGTGCTCGGATTTACCGAGAAAATAGTTGAATATATCGCGGCATCCGACCTTTACGTCGGTAAGAGCGGCGCGAATTCGATCGCAGAACCCGCATCGCTCGGAGTGCCGATCATAGTTAATAAGTGCAGTACCTATATCGAGACCGGAATTAAGAATTATTACGTCCGCAACCTCGGCGGAGCGATGTATATTCCGAGCGCAAAGAGGGCGGCAAAGAAGGTCCTCAAGCTCGCACACAGCCCCGAAATGCTGAAGAAATATAGGGATAACCTGCTCAATACCCCCGACGAGCTCTATAACGCAGAAGTCTCTGCCGACCTCATATGGCAGCGCCTTTGCGAGCTCGGCTACGTCGAAGATCAAAGAAAATAATAACACAAAAAGAGAGTGAAAGCTCTCTTTTTTGTGTTTGAAATGCAAAATTGGCAGAGGTAGAATGTTCGTCTGTTGTCGATACAATAAAATTATATCAAATCGGTAGGTGGCGGCGCCCCACGACGACCCGAGGTCGTATCGGACAGCACCGCACATCCGTTTGCGCTTTTATTTGCACTGATGGAACTTACCTAAAGGCTCCCTGCGGAGGGAGCTGTCGCGCAAGCGACTGAGGGAGAGTGCGTGCATAAAAAGATTTGATGGCTCGATGGTAAAAAGATCTAAAACATTATTTGCGCAATCTCCTCCACCGCTTCGCGGAGCCCCCTCTCGGAGGGAGCCTTGGGAGAGATCTCCGCCGCGCGGGAAAATGCAAAATGCAAAATTGGCAGACAACTGTACGTTCGGATGTTTCCAAAATAAATGCCCCCACCTCGTCAGTAGGGGCGCTTCACGAAGCGCCCGAAATATCGGTCAATGCCGTGAATCCGTTCGCGCTCTTATTTGCACGACTAAAGGAAACAAAAGCCTCTCCTCGAGGAGAGGTGGACGCGTACGCGGACGGAGAGGTGTAAGTTTTTGTTTGGATTGCATGCGGAAGTTAATCTTTTGATCGTAATAACTATTATCACCTCTCAGGCGGTTGCACCGCCAGCTCTCCTCAAGGAGAGCCTTTAAGTATCATAACGTTCGAAAAGAGTCGAAAGCAAGTCATCGCCCTATCGTCAATATAGAGTCGTCGTTTCGGCTACAGACCAAACAAAGATTTATATCTCGCTCTTCACAATCCAAAATTAAAGAAACACGCGGTAGCGAGCTGTCCGCGTGTTTCTACATCGCTATTGAGTTAAATTAACGATCGAGGATATCGCTTTGACTTACAATATCCCAAACTTCCTTAGGGAATATTGGTACAAGTCACGTGCAAACCCTACACCAACCCCCATTCAAGTTCTTTGGCTCCACCTTTCTCGAAAGAAAGGTGGAAAAATACAAAACTCAAACTAACTCTCAAAGATACTTCTTGAGATAAGCTAGGTAATTACCGCCGACGAATTTTTCGACGAGGGTTTCGGAGTAATGCTGCTGCATAAACTCGATAAGTCTATCGTGGATCGAGCAAGACTCGTCGAGGGGAGCGGGGTATTTGCCCGAGGTACCGTCGATATCGCCGCCGAAGCCGATATTATTCTCGCCGCCGAGCTCGAGGCAGTATTCCATATGTTTAAAGTAATCGGCGATACCTCTCTTATCGGGATCGTCGCTGATAAATGCGGGGAGGAGGTTAAGACCGATCATACCGCCCTGACGGATGATCTCCTTAGCCATATCGTCGGTGAGGTTACGGCTGTGAGAGCAGAGCGATCGGAAATTGGAGTGAGTCGCGATAAGCGGCTTTTTAGTGAGCTCAGCGAGCTGCCAGAAGCTTGCGTCCGAGAGGTGAGAGACGTCCCAGATCATACCGAGCTCGTTACCTGCGGCAACTATCTCGCGACCTGCGTCGGTAAGTCCCGTATCCTCCTCGCCGTCCTCGAATACGCGGTTGCTCTTGCCCAGATCGTTAGTAAGCCAGGTAAGACCGACGACGCGCACGCCTACGTTATAGAAATCGCGCAGGAGCTTGGGGCTGCTCTGAATACCGGTTGCGCTCTCAATGGTGAGCAACGCGCCGTGCTTGCCCTCGGCAAACGCACGCTCGATATCAGCATATGTCTTGATCTGAATTACCTTGTCTTTTTCGCTTTCCATAGCCATACAGAAAAGTCCTGTGTAGCGGCAGGCTCTGCGCCAAGCGTCCTTGACGGTGTCTCCGGGCCAGCCGGTCATCATAGCTACGAATTGGATCTGCTGATATTTCGTACTGTAGTTGTGAGGGTTAACGATGCCGTATTTGCAATGATCTACCAACTGAATACTGTCACAGTGAGAGTCAACGATAAACATAAAGTCCTCCTATGTGGAATTATTTTACAAATTATATAAATATTTTAACTCATTTTCGGCTATTTGTCAATAAGCAGAGAAAAATTTGCAAAAAATATTATTTGAATTTATTGATTTTCTTGCGTATCTGTGTTAAAATAAAGCGTATTCTTTTTTGGGAGAAAATGTTATGAGTATTAGAATTGGAATTTTTGGATATGGAAACCTTGGACGCGGAGTTGAGGCGGCTATTGCGCACAATCCCGATATGGAGCTTTGCGCAGTATTTACGCGCCGTCCGCCCGAGACCGTGAAGCTTCGCACCGCAGGCGTGCCCGTAATGCTTGCCGACGAGGCGAAAAATATGACTGATAAGATAGACGTTATGATAATTTGCGGCGGATCGGCGACCGATCTGCCCGTGCAGACACCCGAGATCGCGTCGATGTTCAACTGCATCGACAGCTTTGACACGCACGCGAAGATCCCCGAGCATTTTGCAAACGTTGATGCCGCGGCAAAGGCGAGCGGCAAGGTCGCGCTCATCTCGTGCGGCTGGGATCCCGGTATGTTCTCTGTTATGAGAGCCTACTCCGAGTCGATCCTGCCCGACGGAAGCACCTATACATTCTGGGGCAAGGGCGTAAGCCAGGGACATTCGGACGCGATCAGAAGAATTGAGGGCGTTCTTGACGCAAAGCAGTACACTATCCCCGTCGACTCCGCGCTTGAGGCGGTCAGATCGGGTAACGCGCCCGAGCTTTCTACTCGCGAAAAGCACACGCGTGAGTGCTTCGTCGTCGCCAAAGAGGGCGCGGATCTCGAGCGTATCGAGCGCGAGATCAAGACGATGCCCAACTATTTTGCCGATTACGACACGACCGTGCATTTTATATCGGCTGAGGAGCTGAAGCGCGATCACAGCGGAATTCCGCACGGCGGATTTGTCATCAGAAGCGGCAAGAGCGGTCTTGAGAACGAAAATACGCACGTTATGGAATTCTCGCTTAAGCTCGATTCTAACCCCGAGTATACCTCTTCCGTCCTCGTCGCGACCGCAAGAGCCGTAGTACGTCTCAACCGCGAGGGCGCGTCGGGCGCAAGATCGATACTCGATATCCCCCCGTCCTACCTCTCGCCTAAATCCCCCGATCAGCTCCGCCGCGAGTTGCTCTGAGGGAGTAAAAAGTTAGTTTGGAGTGGGATTTTTCTGTTCTTTTCTTGAAAGAAAAGAATTCGGTCAAAAACATAGTCGTCTCGAGTGTGAACGCGTAGCGCCCACTCGATACTCCTTGTTTTTTCCTATTTTCGCGTCGGCTTCATCGTCCGCAGGACGCGCCGACGTGAAAATCAAAAGAACTTCCTGTGGTGTTGGTGTAGGGTTTGTACGTGACTTGTACCAATATTCCCTAAGGAAGTTTGGGATATTGTAAGTCAAAACGATATC
>JAGBIA010000038.1 GCA_017935225.1 Clostridia bacterium
ATTGCAAGGATACGCCGGGCATTGTATAATAGGGCTACCTTACAGCAATGCTCGGCTTACAGAAAGGAAAAGGTGAATCATGATAAAACAAGCCGAGAATAAAATAACCGCCCTTTACTGCCGTCTGTCACAGGACGACGGGCGCGAGGGCGAAAGCAACAGTATATCCAACCAAAAGGAAATCCTCTCCCAATATGCAAGAGCGAACGGATTTCACAACACAATGTTCTTTGTAGACGACGGCATATCGGGAACGACCTTTGATCGTCCGGACTTTCAGCGTATGCAAAGGATGATTGAGAATGGCGAGATCGGAACGGTAATCGTTAAAGACCTCAGCCGTTTTGGTCGTAACTATCTTGATGTTGGCGAATACTTGGAGATCAAATATCCTACGCTTGGTGTCCGCTTCATAGCTATTCAAGAAAACGTTGATACCTTGAAGAACACCGGCACAGAAATGATGCCATTCAACAACATTTTCAACGAGTGGTACGCCGCGCAGACGAGCAAGAAAATCCGTGCCGTTTGGAAGTCCAAGGCGGATAAAGGAGAGCGCGTAGCTTCTGCCGTACCTTTCGGATATAAGAAATCCGAGGATAACTCGAAGCAATGGGTTGTGGACGAGCCTGCGGCAAAGACTGTAAGACGTATCTTTGAGCTTTGTATTGAAGGTCTCGGACCTACTAAAATTGCACGGCGCTTGGAGGCTGAAGGATTTATGAATCCCACATCGTATCAGCTTTCCGTGGGAAGAAAAACATCTAACACAGTTTCGGAGCGTGGGGATTACGCTTGGAAAACAAGCTCCATCGAGCATATATTGGATAACCGCCAATATACGGGATGTACGGTCAATTTCAAAACATCGCTTGTCAGTTACAAGGTACACAAGACGGTTTACAATCCCGAGGACGAATGGCAGATCATTCCCAATACACAAGAAGCCATTATAGACGAGGATACCTTTAACCGCGTTCAAGAGTTGAGAGAACATCGCAGAAGAAATACGGCTACGGGTAGGGAGAGCCTATTTTCGGGTTTGCTGTACTGCGCCGATTGTAAATCCAAGCTCTACTTCTGTGCGGCTAAAAGTATAAAGCCCAATCAAGAATTTCACAGATGTTCTGCTTACAAGGAAAACCTCGGTACTTGCTCCATCCATTATATCCGAGAGGTGGTGCTTCGGGAAACCATTCTTGAACTCGTGAAAAGAGTGGCACTGTTTGTTCAGCAGTACGAGGCGGTATTTCTCTATATGTACGCCAAAAAGCATAACATTACGAAAGAGGTCAATTCGCGCAATATGAAGGCTGCTATTGAACGAGATAAGCGAAGAATCAAAGAGCTTGACAAGCTGATTGAACGCATTTACGAGGATAACGTCCTTGGCAAGATTCCCGACTCTCGATTTGCAAAAATGATGAGCAACTATGAAGCGGAGCAAACTCAGTTGATTGAGGAAACAGCCAAAGCCGAACAAGCCTTAAAGACGGTGGAACAAGATAAGGTGGATCTCCGCGCTTTTCTTGAAACAATTCGTCAATGCACCGAGATAACAGAGCTGACACCCGCTATTGTCAATAGGCTCATTCAGCGTATTGAGGTACACAAGAGCGAAAAGATCAACGGAAGAAAGCAGGTGCGCCTTGACGTTTACTTTACGGCGGTAGGTCTGATCAACATTCCCGACGAAAAGGAACTCTTTGAAATGATGCAAGAAATCCAAAGTACTAAAATCGCTTAAAACAAGGGACAAAAACAAGAATACGGCATATCTCTTACGAAATATACCGTATTCTTGTAAAACTGTCCTTTAGCACCCGAGGCTAATGCTCCGAGCTTTTTCTTTATCCTACGCCGAGATAAAAGAGCAGCATCTTTGTCAACGAGAGAAAAACTCCCGAGGAGAAGAGAACTGTATATACTATATTGATGATCTTTATTGCCGTGTTTTCTGCCTTTATATTCCTTATTGAGAAAATAAGCGGAACGGCGCAGGAGACGAGGGTCATGATAGCGATAATATAAGCCGCGATGGTTACTGCAATCACGCCTATGCTTGCGGCAAGGAGATATACCAATTCCATCTCGCCCGCGTTTTCAAAGCTTCCCACGGCGTTGCTTGCCGACTGCGACATCTGCTCAAGCGCCTCTTGCAGATCTACCGACAGAAGCCTTGAGGCGAAAAATAGAGCAATAAGCAGACAAACACCGAGAATTATCGTCGATACGAGTCCCTTGATCTTCTTCTTTGACTTGATGTACCTGCTGTTCTTGTCCTGACCGCTTTTCGCCTTATAGGTGTCAAGATCGCAGAAATTCTCGCCGCCAAAACGGTTGAGAAGCGTGGCGTTTTCGGTGTAGAGGTTGTTCTCAAGTGTCACTTGCGCTTCTGCTTCGGGCGAGATTATGGAATATATCGCCGCACCCACGGGGGCAGGGCCGAAGTGGTTGTCGCGTATCTCAAGACTGCCGCCGTCTGTAGCGTGGTCAATTCGCCACATAAATATATGGTGTCCCATAGGCTGAGGCCAGATCTCGCTTCTGCGCGGCAGCTCCTCGCCGAGCATCGCAAATCCACAGCCTGCGCCGATGCAGGTGTTGCCGACAAACGCGGAGTCGATAGGCAGCTTGTCTCTGTATTCAAACGCCGCCATTCCGTAGGTGTCAAAGTGGCATCCGCGGCAGATAAATCTCTCGGCAGGCTTCGTCTCTTCTCCCGGACCTTGATGAGTTACACAGGAATCGTAAACGCTCTTAAACGAGCAGTTTTCTATAAGTATATCGTCGCCTCTCTCCCAGATCTCAAATCCGTTTCCGAATCTTATTCTCAGCTCGTGGCTCCAGGCACAGCCGCCGATATTCTCAAAGCTGCAATTTCTGACCGTGATGTGATCTCCGTTGCCCGCCATTCCGTGAACGCCGCTGTTGATAAAGCGCAATGAGTCAAAGCTCATACCGTCGCCGAGCTTGACAAGCTGACGAGTGTTGTAGGAGATAGCCTCGATATGAGGGTATTTTGCGGCAGGATTGCCTTGCGAGTAGAGATAGAGCGAGGGCTCGTTGTCCTGCTTGAAGCAGTCGCCAAGGATGCTTCTCGCGTCGTAAAAGTCGCCCTCAGAGGCAAGCTCGTCAAGCTCCCAACGGAACGTGCCGTAAAGACCGTCGCCAAGGAGCATATTTCCCACGTCTCCGGGGATCAGCTTTCTACATTTCCAGACGTTCTCGCGCTCTGTAAGCACCCAATTTTCCTCTCCGCTGACCTCTGTAGAGCCGCAGAAGGTAGGAGCCTCGCCGTCGCCGTAAGCGCCGTAGGAGACGTAGGGAAGGGCGTGGAGCTTGTCACGGTAGAAGCTACCGCGTTTGAAAAGCACCTCGTCGCCTTTTTTTAGCGAGAGGTCGGTATAGTTCTTTCTTGCGCTTTGGGGAGAGCGCCCGTCAAGCGCGTCGTTTCCGCTTTTATTGTCAATATAATAGGTCGTCATATCGTCCGCCTTTAATATTCTGAATAAGGCGCACGATAATACGCCTCGATTTATTATAGCACAGAATTCTAAAGCTTGCAATAGTTAAGTTAGGAAAAGGGAACTGAGTTGAAGTTTCACGCATTGTTCTGCTGAGCGAACACAGCTTAAGTCCACGCCCAAAAAACAACACACTGTGTTGTTTTTGCGCCGCTACGCGCTGCGCCGGGCTTCCGAATCCACTTTATGTATCCTTCACCAACAAAAAGAGCACTG
>JAGBIA010000039.1 GCA_017935225.1 Clostridia bacterium
AGGGGCGACCTGCGGTCGCCCGCCTTGAAATAAAAGTTACTTTTGTAGTACAACGGGCGACCACAGGTCGCCCCTACCGGCAAAGAGAGAAACCGTTGCTTTCGGCTACAGACCAAATAAAAGATTTATATTTCTCTCTTCACAATAAAAAAAGAAACACGCGGTGGCATAGCTGTCCGCGTGTTTCTACATCGCTATTGAGTTAAATAAACGATCGGGGATATCGCTTTGATTTACAGTATCCCAAACTCCCTTAGGGAATATCGGTTTGAGTTACGTACAAAACCTTGAGCAACCCCCATTCAAGTTCTTTTGGTTCTTTTCTCGAAAGAAAAGAACAGAAAAAACCATCCCAAAACTAACTTATCTGCCCTCGATAAGATCGGACATACTGTAGAGTCCGGTCGATTTTGTTGCAAGATACACAGCCGCGCGAAGTGCGCCTGTTGCGAAGATCTCACGCGATGCGGCAGAGTGAGAGATGCTGACGACCTCGTTCGAGCCTGCGAAGATGATCTCGTGCTCCCCGACGATCGTTCCGCCGCGAACCGAGTGAATACCTATCTCGCTCTGCTCGCGCGCCTTGCGCACGCTGTGGCGGTCGTAGATATATTCGCTCTTCTCGCGCTCGTCGGCAACCGCGTTTGCGATCATAAGAGCCGTTCCGCTCGGCGCGTCGAGCTTCTTGTTGTGGTGCTTTTCGACGATCTCGATATCAAAATCAACTCCGAGCGTGCGAGCCGCCTGGCGAGCGAGATTGACGAGCAGATTTATGCCGATCGAGAAATTTCCCGAGTGGAATACTGCCACCTCGTCAGCACTTGCGCGCATAAGAGCAAGCTCCTCGTCGGTGTGTCCCGTTGTCGCTACGACGAGCGGCGTTTTGGTCGCCTTTGCGTAAGCGAGCAGGGAGGGAAGTGCGCTGTGGTGCGAAAAATCGACGATGACGTCGGCTTTTCCTGGAAAATCTGCAATATTTTCATAGACGGGGAACGGGAGCGCCGCAGAGAGTGCCGATGCGTTTATATCGACTCCTGCGATTATTTCAACGTCGCTCGGCAGAGCCGCGGCGATCGCCTTACCCATTCTTCCTCCGCATCCGCAGAGAATTATGTTCGTCATAGTATCCTTCCTTTTTTACGTATTTTGCTTTTATCAGAGAAGTCCGTGCGCCTTCATAGCCGCGAGAAGCTTTGCCTTGTTCGCGTCCTCCATCTCACACAGAGGCAGGCGCATCTCGATGTCGCACCAGCCAAGCTCAGCCATAGCTGTCTTTACGGGAACGGGGTTGACCTCGCAGAAGAGCGCGTTGATGAGCTTGAGGTATTCGAGCTGGAGCTTTGCCGCCTCGGTGTATCTGTTCTCAAGGCAGAACTGTGCCATATCGTGAGTTTCCTTCGGGAGAAGGTTGGAGAGCACCGAGATAACGCCCTTGCCGCCGAGCGACATTATCGGAACGATCTGGTCGTCGTTGCCCGAGTAAACGTCGAGGTAGTCGCCGCACTCCGCGATAAGCTCCGCGATGGCACTCATATTGCCTGACGCTTCCTTGACTGCGACTATTCTTTCGTGCTTAGCGAGTTCGCGGTAAACGGGGAGAGTGATGTTGCATCCCGTACGCGAAGGAACGTTGTAGAGAATGATGGGCTTGGTTGTCTTATCGGCAGTCTCAAGGAAGTTTTTGATAAGTCCCTTGGGAGTTGCCTTGTTGTAGTAAGGGGTGACGAGCAGGAGCGCGTCTGCGCCTATCTCGCAGGCGTATTGCGAGAGCTCGATTCCGTACGCGGTGTCGTTAGAGCCTGTGCCCGCGATTACGGGAACTCTGCCCGCTACCGTGTCGACCACGTACTTCATACAGTCCATATGCTCCTCGTGAGTCAGGGTTGCCGCCTCACCCGTAGTGCCCGCAACGACGATAGCGTCGATGCCGCCCTTGATCTGATCCTCTATTATTTTGCCGAAGCTTTCCTTGTCGATCTTGCCCTCCTTGAAGGGTGTGATGACCGCGGTTGCCGCTCCTGTGAAAATACTCTGCTTGTACTTGCTCATTTCTGAATGCTTCCTTTCTCGAAAAAAACTAAAAATTTGAAAGAATTCATATAAAAAACAAAAAAAACCGGTTGAAAACCAGCTGAAATTGTACTATAATATAGGGAGAGAGTACTCCCAAAGTTACAGTCAACAATTAACAGATAGCTCTCCATCAAATTTTTATATTGATGACAGTCTTACGGTTGTGCACCGCAAGACCAGGATCGACGTTGCCGACACGCCGAAACTTCGGCATCTCGCCCTTGCGAGCAACGCTCAAGCGGTCTCGGCGACCGTCACGCTGCGGCAGTTGCAAAATGCGCCTCTATCGTTATTATATGTATCCACCCCATATAATAGCATATCTTTTCGCTTCTGTCAATAACTTTTGAAAAATTAAACTACATATTTTACAAAAAAGGACTACCTATGGCTATTATTAACGAGAAAAAACCTACCGATCTCAAGACCTCTGATTTTTATTACGATCTTCCCGAGCGACTTATCGCTCAGCATCCTATGGAGAAACGCGACAGCTCGCGACTTATGGTGATCGACCGCAAGAGCGGCGAGGTCTCGCACAAGCATTTTTACGATATAATCGATTATCTTGAGGAGGGTGACGTTCTGGTCATCAACGACTCAAAGGTCATCCCTGCGCGCCTCTACGGTCACGCTGAGGGCAGAGAAGAGGCTCTGCTTGAGCTGCTTTTGCTCCGTCAGCACGAGCTTGATACATGGGAATGCCTCGTAAAGCCCGGAAAGCGCGCGCGCATCGGCTCGAGATCTGTCTTTGGCGGCGGAATGCTCACGGGCGAGGTTATCGACATCGTCGAAGAGGGCAACCGTATCATAAAGTTTGAATACGACAAGGAAAAATACGCAAATATATACGACGTTCTCTCGGTCGTCGGAATGATGCCACTGCCGCCTTATATAACCGAGCGGCTTGAGGATTCATCGCGTTATCAGACGGTCTACGCGCGCGAGGAAGGCTCTGCGGCGGCACCCACGGCGGGACTTCACTTTACCCCCGAGCTGCTCGATCGCATAAGAGCAAAAGGCGTTAAGATCGCTCCCGTAATGCTCCACGTAGGACTCGGCACGTTCAGACCTGTCAAGGCTGAGAGGGTGGACGAGCATATTATGCACACCGAATATTTCAGCGTCTCAAAGGAGAGCGCGGACATCATCAACGAGGCAAAGGCGGCGGGTGGCAGACTTATCTGTGTGGGTACGACGTCCTGCCGTACTATCGAGAGCGTTGCAGAGGAAAACGGACACATCCCCGCGATGTCGGGCGACACGGGAATTTTCATTTACCCCGGCTATCGCTTCAAGGCGGTCGACGCGCTGATAACCAACTTCCACCTGCCCGAAAGCACGCTTCTGATGCTCGTTTCGGCGTTCTACGACAAGGAAAAGATGATGGCGAACTACCGCCTCGCAGTAGAAGAGGAGTATCGCTTTTTCTCCTTCGGAGACGCAATGTTTATAGAATAAAAGATATTTTTCACGGTAGGGGCGAACTGTGTTCGCCCGCGAACAGAGTTTTGGTTTATTATTCATTTTTCAAAAATATAGCTCGAGGTAAATATGACTTATAATTTTACAAAAAAGCTGAACGTAAAAAAAGAATACGACGTTATAGTTTCGGGCGGCGGAGTTGCGGGATGCGCGGCGGCGTACTCTGCGGCAAAAAGAGGCTGCTCGGTGCTTTTGCTTGAAAAAACAAATATTCTGGGCGGACTTGCAACCACCGGTCTTATAAATCTTTTCGTTCCCATGTGCAACGGTCGCGGAAAGCAGATAATTTTAGGACTTGCTGAAAAATGGCTCCGCGATAGCGCAAAATACGGATACGATACCATCGCTGAGCCTTGGAAGGACGGTCAGCCGACCGAATACACCGAGGTGCGCCACGTTCAGCGCTATTCGCCTTATATATTTGCATTTCAGCTCACCAAAGAGATGGTGCACGCTGGCGTTGATCTGCTCTTCGACTGCATAGGTGTCGAGCCCGTGCTTGAGGGTGATCGATGTGTAGGCGTTATCACCGAGAGCAAGTCGGGGCTGGAGATGTACGGATGCCGCGAGCTTATCGACACGACGGGCGATGCGGATCTTCTGCGCGCCGCAGGCGCGCCTATAAGAAAAGGCGAGAATTTCTTTACCTATTGCACGAAAATGATAACGCTCGACGGCTGCAAGCGTGCGCTTGATAGCGGGGACATGGCAAAGCTCTACTCGGGACTTTCGGGCGGCGGCATCAACCTTTTCGGTTACGGTCAGCCCGCTGACGTTCCGCGCTGGTCGGGACTTACGGTCGAAGAGGTCAGTGATTATCTGATAAGAAATCAGCTTATCGTGCTTGATAAGCTCAAGGAGAGCGCAGACAAGCGACGAGAGAGAGACATCGCGACAGTTCCTATGATGCCGCAGTTCCGTACCACTGCATGTATCGAGGGTGATGCCGCGCTCAGAGTGAGCGACGCGTACAAGCACTATGACGATTCGATCTGTGCGATCAACGATTTCGAGCATCGTGACCATCTGTTCGAGGTGCGATATGGAACTATCTGCAGAGGAGATCTGCCGAACATTCTCACAGCAGGACGCTCGGCGTCGGGTATCAGCTACGGATGGGATCTGCTCCGCGTCATTCCGCCCGCGATACTCACGGGTCAGGCGGCAGGCGAGGCGGCTGTACTTGCGATAGAGCAGAAGACCGACGTTGCACGCATTCCGATAAGAGCTCTTCAGTCGAGGCTTGAGGATGCGAACGTGATGATACATTTTCCCGACGAATATATCCCCGAGGACAGAAGCGTGGTGATCCACGGAAAGAGAGCTGCCGAGATAGAGGGCGGACATTTTTGATCGAAGGACGAGATAATGACACAAAAAACCAAGATCTATGCCGTTGTCGGACCTACGGCGAGCGGAAAGAGCGCGCTTGCACTCGAGCTTGCGAAGAGGCATGGCGGTGAGATAATATCCTGCGATTCTATGCAGATATACAAAAGAATGAACATCGGTACGGCAAAGCCGACCGTGGCGGAGCAGAGCGCGGTCAGACACCATCTGATCGACATAGTCG
Source organism: Clostridia bacterium (assembly GCA_017935225.1). GTDB lineage: Bacteria > Bacillota > Clostridia > Oscillospirales > CAG-272 > HGM12713. The sequence continues at coordinate 5,132 of JAGBIA010000039.1, forward strand.
AGCCTGACGTTGACTTCTCCTGCGAGGACTACGTCGCGTACGCACACAAGGCTATCGCTGACTGTGTCTCTCGAGGCAAAATCCCGATAATATGCGGCGGAACGGGGCTGTATCTCGACACGCTTCTGCGAGGTGGAAATTCCGCTCCCGTGGCAGACACCTCGGCAATACGTGCGGAGCTTACTGCGAGAGCCGAGCGCGAGGGGGCAGATGCGATATACGCCGAACTTATGCGCGTTGACCGCGAGAGTGCCGAGGCGATACATCCAAACAACGTAAAAAGAGTTATCCGCGCGCTCGAGATCTACTATTCCTGCGGTGTGCCCAAGTCCGAGCTTGACCGCGCGTCAAAGCAGATCGAGCCGAGATACGACGCGAACGTGCTGATGCTGAAATATGCCGATCGGGACATCCTTTATCGCAGAATAGAGAAAAGGGTGGATCTGATGATCGCCGAGGGGCTTCTCGAGGAGACCCTCGCGCTTATGCAAGAGGGCGTTTTTGAGAAGAACGGCACGGCGGCACAGGCGATAGGATACAAGGAGCTGCTTGGGTATCTTCGCGGCACCGAGAGCCTTGAGGACGCGATAGCCGAGCTCAAGACCGCGACTCGAAGATACGCTAAGAGGCAGATAACCTGGTTTTCTGCAAAGGATTATGTTATGCCGCTTGAGGCCGACAGCGAGTGCGGTATAAAAAGATTTGAAGAGATTGTAAATAATGCAGAGAAGCTCTTTTCACTTTGAGCTTTTTGTGGTAAAATATTTATAGAACAAGCAAGGAGGTAGATATGGCAATCAAGAGCAGAAGCAGTGCGTTCTGGTCAAAGGTCGCGATGGGGCTTATATTTGCCGTAGTCGTCATATATACCATATATCACCTTATTGCGCTTTTTACATCTGAGGAGCTTTCCACGATAGTCTCGGGCGTTACGACCGAGAGCGTGACCGTCGGCGGCGACGGATACGTTTTCAGAGAGGAGCAGGTGCTCTACTCCGCAAACACGGGAGCTGTCGATTACTTCGTGCAGAACGGCGGCAAGGTCTCAAAGGGGCAGTCGCTTGCAAAAGTTTACGAGGGCGAGAGCAGCGAGAACGTGCGCGGATTTATCGCTATGCTTGACGGACAGATAGCTCTGTTGCGGCAGTGTACGGGTGACGCTATTGCGAATGCAGATCTCTCGGCTCTGCGCAAGAGCGCAGACGATACCTATTTTACGCTGACAAGACTCATTGCGTCGGGTGAAGTGGGTGAGCCCGATTATCAGATAGAGAAGATGATGCTCACGCTCAGCAAGATACGCGCTATTACCGACGGAGATGCGTCGGTCAAGGAGGCTCTCTCGATACTTGAGAGCGAGAGGGAGAAGTTCTTTTCGGGCAGAAACGAGGAGGTCTTCTCGCAAAGTAGCGGATATTTCTACTCGGGAAGTGATGGCTTTGAGGCTATTTTTGATATCTCTGCGGTAGATACGCTCGATGGCGAGAGCTTTTACGCGTTGCTTGAAAGAATGCAGAGGGATAACGAATTTGCACCTGACGGTGCGTTCGGTAAGCTCGCGCCCGACAGCCAGTGGAAGTTCGTGCTTCCGCTAGATCCCGACGAGGCAGCGTCCTTCGTTGAGGGAGAATACTATAACGTAAGATTTACCGAGAATAACAACACCGAGTTCTCAATGTTGCTTGAGAAGAAGATTCCCGCGCCCGAGCAGAAGAAGGTGCTGATGGTGCTTTATTGCAACCGTCTGCCCGACAACTTCTCGTTCGAGAGATGTATGACCGCGCAGATCGAGCGTTCGTCCTACAGCGGAATTTACGTTCCGCGCGCGGCACTCGCAAAGCTCGACGGGATGCGCGGCGTGTACGTGCTCCGCGGCAACGTGGCGACCTTCAGACTCGTCCAGATAGTCTATGAGGGCAGCGACTACGTGCTCGTGGCAGAAAGAGACGACGGTGAGGGAAAGTATTATTATCTCGGCTCTAATGAGCTGATCATAACGAACGGAAGAAATCTGTTCGACGGAAGGATAGTTGAGTAATTATGAGCTATGAATATATCGAACGCAATCTTCGTGAGGTGCGTGAGAAAATAGATGCGGCGTGCAAGAAGGCGGGCAGAGAAGAGCCGGTCACGATGCTCGCGGCGGTCAAATACGCAGAGCCCGCCGAGATAGAGTATCTCTACCGCGAGCTCGGCGTAAGAGCGGTGGGCGAGAACCGAGTTCAGCAGATGCTTGAGCACATCGAGGCACTTGACTGCGAGGGGCTTGAGTTCCACTTTATAGGCACTCTGCAGACCAACAAGGTCAAGTATATTATCGATAAGGTCAAAATGATACACTCGCTCGATTCGCTGAAGCTTGCCGCAGAGATAGACAAACAGGCGAAAAAACACGGCATAGTTATGGACGTGTTGGTTGAGGTCAACTGCGGTGAGGAGGAAAATAAGAGCGGTCTGCTTCCAAGCGAGGTCGAGGCGTTTTGCTTGGAATTACCTAAATTTTCCTCGCTCAGACTGCGCGGATTTATGACAATGGCACCAAAATGCGAGAAAAAAGAGGATTATTTAAAATATTTTCAACAAACTTATGCTCAAGTTCTTGACATTTGGACAAAAAAATTGCATAATATAGGTAGACCTATTATTTCGATGGGAATGAGCGATAGCTTCGAGGAAGCGATCGCGTGCGGATCGGACATCGTCCGTATCGGCAGAAGACTTTTTATTAAGTAAAAATTATAATTTTATATACGGAGGGAAATATGTTTAATTTCACAAAGAAGAACAGATACTCGTTTGAGGACGACGTAGAGATGGACGATTTCGGCGCTTACTCGGAGACCGAGGAGACCGAAGAGGCAGAAGAGGAGATACCCGCACCCGTAGCCCCCGTAGAAGCTCCCGCAGCACCTACGTTCAACTCTAACCCCGTGTCGCTCAAGATCATAACCCCCAAGAGCTATGACGACGCACGCGAGATCACCGAGTTTCTGATGAACGGCAACACCGTGCTTCTCAATATGGACGGCATTGGCAGAGAGCTCGCTATCCGTATCCTTGACTATATCAAGGGCGCACTTCAGGTAGTTGGCGGAATGATGACAAAGGTTGGCAAGACTACTCTCGTAGTAGCTCCCAAGAACGTTGACGTCAGCAGCATAGAGGCTATGGTTGGAGGCTCCGAGGGCTGATTAAGGCGAATATTTTTCGACAAACAGTCACGTCACCGAGATTTTTTCAGAAGAAAGAGTGTCGGTAGGCTTTTTATGCCTACAAGGAGGTTAGTAATTTGCAATTCGTGCTGATGTTGCTTCAAAATACGGTAGTGTTGATCCTGACGCTTCTGCAGCTTGCGATGCTGGTCAGGGCAATAATGTCGTGGTTCCCGGGCGACTCGAATAAATTTGAAGATTTTTTATACGCTATCACCGAGCCCCTCATACTTCCCGTTCGAAAGCTTTTCGAACGCTTTAATTGGTTCCAGGGCTTGCCGATAGACGTTTCCTTTTTCGTTACCTATCTTTTGCTTAGCATAGTACTCGTATTGCTTGCTTGACTATGAGAGACGAACGTGAGTTTGACGGACTTTACGCAAGACTTGAGGATATGAAAAAACGCGCTATCCGAGGTGAATTGGGGATCAGCGCGTTTTTGTCTCCAAGAGAGCTTCATTATGCGTGCGCGTATCTCGGCACGGATGGGTATATGACCTTTGGCGGATATAGCGATGCGGAGCGTAAAAGGATATATTTTTTGCCCGACTATATGGAGGGCGTTGGCGATGTGTCCTCTCTTGCCGATTTTGGCGAGGAGAGCGGCATTGAGGCTATCTCGGTGAAGGGGAGCGGATTTGTGCGACTCTCTCATAGGGATTTTATGGGCTCCTTGCTCGGAATGGGGCTTGAGAGGAGCGTTATCGGGGATATTGTCGTTACGGGCGGGGAGAGTGCCGTCGTTATGTGCGACGCGAAAATTGCCGATTTTTTAATAAACGAATGGACAGAAGTGGGACACGATAAGGTCAGATGCTCACGCGTAACGCTCGGAGAGGATTTCTCTCCCGAGAGAAGATACGCACCGATAAGCGACACGGTCGCATCGGCAAGACTCGACTGTATCGTTGCCGCACTTTGTAATCTTTCGCGCGAGCGCGCGCGCGTGTGCGTAGTAAGCGGACTTTGCGAGCTTGACTACGAATGCGAGGAGCGCCCCGACCGCGAGGTCACACCGCCCGCACTGATATCGGTGCGCGGATACGGAAAGTTCAGGGTGATCTCGGTCGGAGAGCTTACCAAAAAAGGAAGACTGAGACTTACGGCGCAGAAATTTCTGTGAGCCGTGACAGATAGGAGACAGAGTGATCGTTTGGATTTTGATAATAGCCGGTGTCGTGCTGCTCGATCAGGTATCTAAGTGGCTGGTCGTTGAATTCCTCAGCAGAGAGACACCGTTTGTGATCATAGAGGGAATACTGAGATTTAAATATTCGGAGAACAGAGGAGCGGCGTTTGGTAGCTTCGACGAGCATAGATGGATCTTTATGATCGCGTCTATCGTCGGAATTATCGGTATGTCGATATATCTGTTCAAGTTCCGCCCCAAGAGCAAGCTCGCTTGCACCGCGCTCTCTATGGTGATCGGCGGTGGAATAGGAAATATGATCGACCGTACGCTCCGTACGGGTGAGATATATGAGGGAGAGAAGGTAGTCGTCGACTTTATCGACTTTTATCCTTTTCCTGATATCTGGAACGCTATATTCAATGTGGCGGATAGCTTCGTTTGCGTGGGAGCGGGACTTCTGATACTCTGGTGCATCATCTCAATGGTGCAGGAGGCAAAAGCGGAGAAGTTGCAGAAGGCGGCAAAGCTCGCGGAGGGCGATAAAGCCGAGAGCACAGCGCCCGAGCAGGATACCACTGAGAAGGGCGACTCATAAAGATATTCGCAAAGAGCAAAGGAGGGCATATGCTAAAGAGAATAATCGCACTTGCCTGCTTGTTTTTCCTGATGATATCAAGCGTTGCTTGCGCGGACATTTCTGACGACGTTGAATATACGGGAGAGGAAAATACCGATATGACAAACGAAAATACCGAGAACAGACCCATCGAAGAGCCCAAAGAAGTGGTCGTCGCCAAGAAGGGCGAGAAGACCGAGTTTGTGATCTCTTATAACTTCGATACCGACGCGCAGTTCCGCTCGGATATGGCGTATTTGAGAGATGCTCTTGAGGATCTTACGGGAAATACCGTCAAAACGATGTCATCCGATATTGCGGACGGCAGCGCGAAGAGGGAGATACTCATAGGTGATGATAAACGTGAAGAGGTCAGAACTGTCAGAAGAAAGCTCAAAGTCGGTGAGTTCGGCATTGAAGCTTTTGCTAACGGTGATAGCTATACCGTTGCTGTTGCGTACAGAGGTGAGAAGGCAAGAATGTGCGCTATACAGTACCTTCTCAATAAGTGCTATGACAGCGAGACGCAGTCAGTAAAGCTTATGACGGGAAATAACGTTGTTGACGTTGGAAGCGTCGACAATCTCTTTGCATATATGGGAGCTGACACGGTAGAGGACAAACGAGTTGTAGATAATTTCGTTATCTACGAAACGAGTGCCACGATGCGTGATCCCAACGCCGTGTATCATAACGGCTACTACTACCTTTACGGCACGGGCTGGGTGTGCTACCGCTCGACCTCGCTCGAAGGTCCTTGGCAAAAGATCGATATGATCAAGCACTCGGATCTTGAGAGTTACGGCATCAATACGGCAGAGAAGGGCTGCCCATGGGCTCCCGAACTGCATCAGTACAATGGAAAGTTTTATTTGTTCACTACCTACTCGTGCGGTGCGCACGATTGCGATTATAAGGTCAAGGATTCTATGAAGGGAAATTGGCAGGTGCCCGGCGGCCACAGAGGTTGCATCGTGCTCGAGGCAGACAGTCCCGAGGGACCCTTCGTTCCGATATCCAGAAACGCAGCGGGCGAGCTTGGACACTCGACCCCCGACGACGCGTATACGATAGACGCTACGCTTTACGTCGACAGAGAAGGACAGCCTTGGATGGTCTACTCTAAGGAGTGGATGACGGTCGATGCACCGACGGGTTACTTCTACGCGGCAAAGCTCAGCGAGGATCTTTCGCACTTCATTTCTGAGCCTCAGCTTGTTTTCGAAGCTACGCTCAGCCCCGAGGATGGCTCGTGGAAGAGTAACGGATGTATGGACGGCGAGCATTTCTACCGCGCTAAAGACGGTACGCTCTATATGCTCTGGTCTCCGAGCGTTGCAAGCGGATATTCGGTCGCGGTCGCAAGAAGCGAGAGCGGCGAGATCGACGGACCGTGGGTTGCAGAGAGCGATCTGCTCTTCTGTCGCGAGTTTGGCGACGGTGCTGACGGCGGACACGGCTCTCTCTTTACCGACGAGCACGGACAGCTTTGGCTGGTACTCCATTCTCCCAATAGCGGAGCTCCTGCAAGACCTACCTTTATTCCGCTTATCGAAAAGGATAATAAGCTCGTTTGGGGAATTAGGAACACTAAATAAATATTTCCGACGCCGTGAGGCGTCGGAAATATAGAAATAAGAGAACGAGGCTATGAACAGAGAGATATTTTTTGAAACTGAATATGCCGACGACACGCTATGCGCCGCCGACTCTCTGTTGCGCCTTGTGTCGGCCGGGAGTGATGCGGGCAAGCGTGTCGATGTTTTTATTTGTGAGAATTCCGACCTCACGCGATCGGCGGCGGTAAGGTTGATCGAGAGTGGCGAGGTACTGCTCGAGGGAGCTTCGGGCAAGCTCTCAAAGAACTATAAGCTCCGTGAGGGAGACGTAATTACGGTATCGATCCCCGCGCCCGAACCGTCGGATGCCGCGCCTGAGAATATCCCGATAGATGTGATATATGAGGATGCCGATATCATCGTGGTAAACAAGGCAGAGGGAATGGTGGTGCATCCTGCACCCGGGAATCCGAACGGCACGCTCGTCAACGCTCTGCTTTATCACTGCGAGGGTCAGCTTTCGGGTATTGGCGGAGTCATCAGACCCGGTATAGTACACAGAATTGACAAGGACACGGGCGGGCTTCTTGTCGTGGCAAAGAACGACGAGGCGCATCTGTTCTTGGCGGAGGAGATAAAGCACCACAGAGTTGAGCGCATCTACCACGCAATAGTAAGAGGAAACTTCAAGGAGGACTGCGGAACGGTCGACGCACCGATAGGCAGACACCCCGTTGACCGCAAGAGGATGGCGGTCATACGCTCTGACGAATACAAGAGCCGTGAGGCGATAACACATTGGAGAGTTCTTGAGAGGTTTGGGCAGTTCACGCATATCGAGTGCAGGCTCGAGACGGGCAGAACGCATCAAATAAGAGTGCATATGGCTTCAATTGGCCACTCGCTTATGGGCGACACGGTCTACGGCGGCGGAGCAAGCCCGTTCGAGCACAGACACAAGTCGTACATCTGCGGTCAGTGCCTCTTTGCCGCAAGGCTGATACTGACTCACCCGAGGACCAAGGAGAGAATGGAGTTTTCAGCTCCGCTCCCCGACAATTTTGAAAAGTTGCTCACCCTACTCAGAGCAGATAGCGAGTGAAAATGAAGAAATTTGAAAATATAGTTATAGCGACCGACCTCGACGGCACGTACTTCGGCACGAAGTCGTATATCGTCGGGAGAAATTTGGAGAGAGTGAAGTATTTCTGCGAAAACGGCGGGCACTTTACCTTTGCGACGGGCAGACTTCCGCTCTTTATACGCAAGCCGATACCTGATCCTCGCGAACATATCAATATGCCTGCGGTGCTCGGTAACGGAACATGCGTTTACGACTTTGACGAGGACCGTGCGATAAGACAAGCGTTCGTCGACAGCCGAGATGTGATCGAGATCGTAAGCTACGCGCGGAGCATTGAGGACGAAATAGGCTCGAGAGCGACCTACGACAAGGGTTTTGTGGGCTACAATTTTGATAACCCGATAGTCAAGAGAGAATATGAGAGACTTCCCGACTTTATGGAGAGAAGCTATCTTCCGCTCGAGCGTTGGGTCGAGCTTGACCTTTACAAGACAAACATAGTCGCGTCGGATGAGTGCATTGACAGACTCTATCCGATACTCAAGGAGAAATATTCACACAAGGTAGGAGTTACGCGCTCGGCGTCCTTTATGATCGAGATAATCCCGCTCGGCGTTACAAAAGCGGCGGCACTTGAGAGACTCGTCAAGGAGTATTTCGACCGCCCGATGACGCTCTGCTGCGTGGGCGACTACGATAACGACCTTGAGATGCTCAGACTCGCGGATATCTCAGCCTGCCCGTCGAACGCAAACGACAACGTAAAGGCGATCTGCAAGCACTGCCTTTGCTCTAACGACGAGGGAGTTATAGCCGATCTGATAGATCTGCTCGACAGAGAAAACTCTTAACTGCAGAAAGGAGCAGACAATGGCACAAAACAGAATACTCAGGCTTCTTTGTCTGCTTTTGATACTGTCGTTTCTGCTTTGTATCTGCTCGTGTGGCGAGGATGTTGAGACTCCTGATACGGATCTCACAGAAACTGACGAAGAAAAGGAAAGCGAGAGCAGTATGCTCAGCGAGGCTACAACAGAGCCTAAAAAATATAGCGTAAGATATCTTGAGACCGAGGGTGGAAGGATCACCGGCAAACTTGAGCAGACCGTTAAAGAAGGAAAAAGCGGATCAAGAGTTGAGGCGATCGCCGACGAGGGCTACGTTTTCGTGGCTTGGTCGGATGGACTTACCAGAACTTTTCGCAGGGACGGACCGATAAGTGAAGACCTTGAGCTTTATCCGATATTTGAACTTGACAGCAATTATTTTGCGGTAAAATACGTTGTTACACGCGGAAGTAAGACCATCCTGAACGAGACTAAGGTCGCAAAGCGCGGAGAAACGGTTGAGTGCAAGCTTCCCGATCCGCCGTTTGCTTATGAATTTCTCGGATGGAGCGACGGTGTTGTCGACACGGCGAGAGTGGATAACGAGGAGTCGAACGGAATTACTTATTACGCTGCATATAAGCCGATATATCTCGACACTCCGATCATCTCGATCGATACCGAGGGCAGCGGCGGAGTGACGAGCAAGGAACATTACAAAGGTTGCACGGTGACTCTTGAGAATGCCGATGAGAGCTATTGCTTTGAGAATGTCGCTGCGGAGATACGCGGACGCGGCAACAGCTCGTGGGGGATGGAAAAGAAATCCTACCGCATCAAATTTAGCGAGAAGCGTTCGATGTTCGGTAGCGACTATGAGGCGAAGAGCTGGACGCTGATAGCAAACCACTGTGATAAATCGCTCTCGCGTAACGCGCTTGCGTACGAAATGTCGCAACGCTTCACGGGACTTGATTTTTCGAGTATGAATGAATTCGTCGAGCTTTATCTCGACGGTGAATATAAGGGTGTCTACTTGCTTTGCGATCAGATACAGGTCGGAGAGGGCAGAGTGGATATCGGAGAGAATTTTTACGACGATCCTGCGCAGATGGGATTTTTGATCGAGCTTGACGCGCGAGCAAACGAGGAGGGCAAGGCGGGATACGATTACGTGGAGCTTGATTACGAACTGCCTTACCTCATCAAGTCTCCGAGCTCGTCTGATCCCGCGTACGATCCCGACGTGCATCTGAAGTACGTTACGAACTATCTCAGCTCCTGCCTTGACGCGCTGAGTGAGCAGGATTGGGATAAAATATGCGAGCTGATAGACATTGACTCCTTCGTCGATATGTACATAGTCAACGAGATGTTTGCAAATCTCGATCACTATATGTTCAGTTGCTATTTTTACAAGGCTCCGAACGGAAAGCTCTACGCAGGTCCCGCGTGGGATTTTGACATAAGCTCGGGTAACGTAGATTACGGATATGCCGAGGGAAGTGCCGAGAGCGGTCCGCGTCAGGACCTTATCTACAGCGGCAAGCTTTGGATAGCCGACAGACATACCTGGTATCGAAGACTTCTTCGCAACGAGGAATTCGTTGAACTGCTTCGAAAGAGACTTGTCGGCTACAAAAACGAAATTTTATCTGTTGCGGCGCTCGCCGACACCGCAACAACGGACGGATATTACGCGAGATACGGAAAAGCTATAGAGCGTAATTTTGAGAAATGGAAGATCATGGGCGTATATCTTTGGCCAAATCCGCAGGTGATAGTCGATATCACCACGGCGGAGGGGCAGATGAATTATCTTGCCGATTGGCTCAGAGAGCGTTACTACGTTCTTTGTGAGGTGTACGGAATAGAAACCTAAGGAGAACTTTATGAAAAAAATACTTACAAAAAGAATTATCGCACTTCTGATGGCAATTCTTATGTTGCTTTTGACTTGCGCGTGCAACGAAGCACCGAGCGATCCGACCGATGCGACCGAGGCAACCGAAACGCCAACTGAGAAGCCAACCGAGAAGCCTACAGAGAAGCCCACAGAACCTTCGGGTGAAGAGAACAACGGCGGACTCGAGGAGGCAGTTCCTGAGGATAGATACTATAAGGTCATCTACAACGTTGCAGAGAACGGCAAGATCGAGGGTGATCAGGCGCAGACGGTAAAGCGCGGCGAGGCGGCAGAAAAGGTCACCGCTGTTGCTGATACGGGATATATTTTCGTAAAGTGGAGCGACGGATATCTTAAAGCAACGAGAAACGATAACGCTGTCTACGATGATATCAACGTGTCTCCCATATTCGTAAGCATTGATTACGAGTACACTGTGACATATCAGCTCTGCAGTAACGGCGTGCTTCGCGAGGAAGTTGTAAAGAGCGCAAAGGCAGGCGAGATCATAGAGTTCACACCCGCCGCACCTACGCTGGCATATACATTCGGTGAGTGGAGCGACGGCACCGTTACTCCGGACAGAATAGACGGTGTGTCGGCAGACGGCAAGACTTTCGTGATGAACTACGAGCCGCTTGCTCTCAACGACGTTCCGACCATTGAGATCGATACCGCGGATGGCGGCGGAGTCACCAGCAAGTACGACTACAAGGTCTGCTCTGTATCGGTATCCAATGCGCCCGAGGGCGAGAATTTTGAGGGCGTCAGCGCGCTTATCAGAGGCCGCGGAAACAGCTCATGGACATACCCCAAGAAGGGCTTTAAGCTCAAGTTCGACAAGAAGCAGTCGATGCTCGGCTCGGACTACGAGGTAAAGAATTGGGTGTTTATCTCGAACTACGGCGACAAATCGCTTATCCGCAATATGATCGGCTACGATATGTCTGCGGCGATGAACGGACTTGAATATACCGTTATGCACGAGTTTATCGACGTTTACCTTGACGGTGAATACTACGGCTTGTTTATGATGTGCGACAGAATAGACGAAAAGCAAGGCAGACTCGGACTTGACGCGCCTATCTCGGAGGATCCCGCAGAGATGGGATACATTATCGAGATCGGTATGACCGACAGACAGGGAACCGGTAAGGATAGCTTCAAGGCATCTCGCGATAAGAACAGATCTTACTCGGTAAGCTTCCCCGACCCCGACGATCCCGATTTTAAGGTCGACGTGCATCTTGAGTACATTAAGAACTATGTCGACCAATGCCTTGCGGCACTGAGCGCGCAGGATTGGGACAAAATATGCGAGCTTATAGATATTGACTCGTTTATCGACTATTACATAATTCAAGAGCTTTATATGAACAAGGACTGCTTCTGGCGAAGCGTTCACTTCTATAAGAAGCCTGGAGGCAAGCTCTACGCAGGACCTCTGTGGGATATGGACCAGGGACTTGGCAACGTTGCCGACCTGTTCGGTACTGCCAATAAGGAAACCACACCTACCACCGACCTCACCTTTGCAGATTCTACCTACAATAAGTCGATGGGTACTCTCTGGATCGCGTCCGCGAACACCTGGTACCGCCGACTTGTAAGAAACGAGGAGTTTATCGAGCTTCTCATTCAGCGACTTTACGAATGCGGACCGATAGTTATGGAGATCGCGAGAAAAGCAGAGACAGACGGAACTAACCCCGACAGCTACTATGCAAAGTATGCACAGGCTATGGAGCGTAACTTTGAGCGTTGGAAGATTATGGGGACTCGCATATGGCCGAACACTCAACATATCGCTAATATCAAGACGGTTAAGGGGCAGATAGACTATATGCACGATTGGTTGATCGAAAGATATTTCGTAATTTGTGATTACTACGGAGTGCCTACCGACGACCTGACCTAAGGAGATCAAGTATGACAAAAAAATTTCACAAGCTACTCTCACTGATGCTTGCGATGCTTTTTTTGCTGAGCGCGCTCACAGCGTGCGGCAAGGAATCGTGTGGGGATGGCGATGATACACCCGAGGGTACGCTTAATGATTTTGAAGCTACGCCTAAATATTATTCACTGATTTACGAGAATAGCGAGAACGGAAAGCTGATCGGAGAGCTCGAGCAGAGTGTGCGTGCAGGAGAGAACGGAAGCAAAGTAAGGGCATCTGCGAGCAAGGGTTACGTTTTCGTAGGCTGGAGCGACGGCGACACGAGTCCTACCAGAACCGACAAGAACGTGTATGCCGACGTAAAGGTCCACCCTATCTTCGTCAAAAGCGGAACTGCGTTTACTGTGACCTACGAGGTGCGTATGGACGGTAAGGTGCTCGATACGGAAATCCTCAGCGGAAAGGCAGGCAAAAAGGTTGAATATATTCCGCCGCAGGCTCCCTTTGCATATACGTACAAATGGAGTGACGGAACGCTTGGCGCAAAGCACTCTGCCACATATCTTGACAAGGGAGAGAAGATAATCGTGGATATCGTTCCTCGCTCTCTCAATAACGTTCCTACCATCGAAATCTATACCGAAGACGGTAGCGGAATTACTAGCAAATACGAATACACCACCTGCCGAGTGACTCTTTCGAATGCAGGCGACGGTGAAAACTTTGAAAATCTTACGGCTCAGATCCGCGGAAGAGGAAACAGCTCGTGGACATATCCCAAGAAGGGCTTCAAGCTTAAGTTCGACAAAAAGCAGTCGATGCTCGGATCTGACTACGCACTCAAGAATTGGGTGTTTATATCCAACTACGGCGACAAGTCGCTTATCCGCAATATGATGGCATACGATATGTCGGCGGCGATGAGCGGAATGGAATTTACCACGATGCACGAGTTCATCGACGTGTACCTTAACGGTGAATACTACGGACTCTTCCTGCTTTGTGACCGAATAGACGAGAACGAGGGAAGACTTGATATCGAGACTCCTATCTCGGACGATCCGTCTACGATGGGATACATTGTCGAGATCGGTATGACCGACAGACTCGGTTCGGGTAAGGACGGATGGACCGAAGATCGCGACAAGAACAGATCCTATTCCATAAGCTATCCTGATGTCGACGATCCCGCGTTTAAGACCGACGTGCATCTGAAGTATATAGAGGACTATTTCGACCAATGCCTTGCGGCACTGAGCGATAAGAATTGGGAAAAGATATGCGAGCTGATCGATATCGATTCCTTTGTGGATTATTATGTCCTGCAGGAAATGTTTATGAACAAGGACTGCTTCTGGCGAAGCGTTCACTTCTATAAGAAGCCGAACGGAAAGCTTTACGCAGGTCCTGCGTGGGACTTTGACCAGACCATCGGTAACGCAAACGACCTGTATGGTCTCGGACAGTACGATGCGACACCCGACTGCGATATCAATTTCGTTGATAACGTACACAATTCGGGGAAGAAGGAAGGCTCGCTTTGGATCGCTGCGGCTAACACCTGGTACAGCAGACTTCTTCGCAACGATGAGTTCGTCAAGCTCGTCAAGGAGAGGCTTCTCACGGTAAAGCCGATCGTAAACGATCTTCTGCAGCTCACAAAGACCGACGGCTCTGTCCCGAACGCGTACTATACGCTATACGAGGATGCTATGGAGCGCAACTTCCAGCGTTGGCAGATAATGGGACATCAGGTATGGCCCAACACCCCGATATTGCGTGAGATAGACACCGTCAAGGGACAGATAGACTATGTGAACGATTGGTTTATAAAGCGCTATATGGTCTTGTGTGATTGGTACGGAGTAGAATTATAAAGGAATTTATTTATGAGAAGAAAAGTTGCCCTCAAAATACTTGCGTTTGCATTGATACTGACCTCGCTTATGTCTTTGCTCGTCGGATGCTCTAAGCCGAACGGCGAAGGGGATGGCGCACAAGGGACGGGTGCAGGTGACGGTATAGCAGAGCAAGAGGGATATTGCATTTTAAAATACGAAAATGCCGAGAACGGTAAGCTTGAAGGCGAGCTCGTACAAAAGGTGAAAAATGGGGAGAATGCAAGCGTAGTAAAGGCTATCCCTGACGAAGGCTATGTTTTTGCAGGCTGGAGCGACGGTATGGAGATCGCTGTGCGTCGCGACAAGAATGTTGAAGAAAGCTTCACGGTCACACCGAAATTTGTAAAGATCGGTACGAAATTTTCGGTCAGATACGAGGTCAAGTCGGGCAAGCGCACAGTGCAGACCGTCAAGAGAACCGCCGAGGCGGGCGATTACGTCAGCTTCTCGCTATCTAAAGCTCCCGTTGGCTTTACCTACGGCGAATGGAGCGACGGCAAAAAGAGCGGCGACCGCGCAGACTCGGTAGTTGCCGACGGAAAGAAATTTACTATCGAGCTTGAGCCTATAGCCCTCGGCATTCCTACGATCGTGATAAGCACGAGCGGGGCTAAGGGAGTCATAGATCGCGAGAACTACAAGAGCTGCACGGTGACGATGTTCAACACTGACGAGAGCGATTGCTTTGAGGACGTTACGGCACAGATCCGCGGAAGAGGAAACACCTCGTGGAATTACCCCAAAAAGGGCTTCAGACTGAAGTTTGACAAAAAGAGATCGATGCTCGGCTCGGATTACGAGGCTAAGACCTGGCTGTTTATATCCAATTACGGCGACAAGTCGCTCATACGCAACATGATCGCGTACGATCTTTCGGCATCACTCTCGGGTATGGGGTACACCGTCAAGCACGAGTTTGTCGACGTATTTATCGACGGCGACTATTGCGGAATGTATATGATGACCGATAAGGTCGACGTGGGGGACGGAAAGATAGAGTTCGACAAGAATATTAACGAAGATCCCGCAAAGACCGCGTATATTCTGGAGGTAGGCGACACTAATCCCGGAGAGAAGGGTATCGACTATATGAGGATAAAGGCTGATTACGATCGTACGTATAAGATCAGCTTCCCCGAGACCGACGATCCCGCGTACAAGCCCGACGTGCATCTGAAATATATCCAGAATTACATTGAGGAATGTCTTGAGACGATCAACGGTGATGATTGGGAACGAATATGCGAGCTGATCGATATCAATTCGTTCGTTGATCACTATATAATTCAGGAGCTGTATATGAACAAGGACGGCTTCTGGCGCAGTATCTACTTCTATAAAGAGCCGAACGGTAAGCTCTACGCAGGTCCCGTATGGGATTTTGACCAGGGAGCAGGAAACGTCGACGGATTTTTCGGAGCGGGAGTCTACGACACGACACCCGATATCGACATCCCTTATTCGATGAATATTCATGGAGGAAAAGAAGCAGGCGTTCCGTGGATCGCGGGCGTCAGCATGTGGTATAAAGCACTTTTTAAGCACGAGGAGTTCACCGAGCTCGTTCGAGTACGACTTGGCGAGATCGGACCTATACTGACCGAGGTGCTTCAGAAAGCGACTACAGACGGCTCTGTGCCCGATGCGTACTACACGCTGTATCACGAGGAGATGGAGCGCAATTTCAAACGATGGAAGATAATGGGGCAGAAGATATGGCCCAATACTCCCAAGATGGCAGATATCAAGACTGTCAAAGAACACATTGACTACTTCCGCGAGTGGATGTTTGAACGCTACGACGTTCTGTGCGAATACTACGGAGCTTACAAGGAGGACAATGATGAAACCGTTACTTAAAAGAATATTTGCATTGTTGCTGATCGGCGCGATGCTATTGTTTCCTTTGATCTCTTGCGTAGGCGACGACGATACTAAGGAAAGTGATAAATCAAGCGAGACGCTCGGCACAGAGGAAAATACCGAGCAGACAGATAAAGAGACCGAGTCAGATAAGGCAACCGAGCCCGAGGACGACAAAAAGGACGAGGACGACAAAAAGGACGAGGAGGGTAATTTGGGCGAGTTTGATCCCGAACCCGTTTACTACACTGTTTCTTACGTTGTTGATGCTAACGGAAAGATCGAGGGTGAGTCTACACAGAGAATAGAGAAGGGCAAGGCGGCATCTCCCGTTAAGGCGGTCGCCGCAGAGGGCTATGTATTTGCAGGCTGGAGCGACGGCACGCAGACCGCGGAGCACTCGATCGCGATCGTCACAAGCGACTTGACGCTCTCTCCCATATTCGTAAGCGCAGAGACGACCTACACCGTGCGCTATGAGACATATATGGGCGGTAAGCTCATTGACGAGAGAGAGCTGGTCGAACCCGTCGGAGAGACTGTAAGCTATAAAGCTCCTGATGCTCCGCTCGCATATACCCACGGAAAGTGGAGTGACGGTAGAGAGGGGCAGGAGAGAGTTGACGATCTATTCTCGGACGGAAATACCTATGTTATCGACGTAGAGCCGCTCTCGCTCAGCGGAGTGCCAACGATCGAGATAATAACACTTAACGGCGTGGGAATTGCGGCAGACAAGAGCTTCAATCCCTGCACGGTAACGCTCAGCAATCTCGACGAGGACGGATGCTTCGAGGAGCTTTCCGCACAGATACGCGGAAGAGGAAAGAGCTCTTGGACAGCTCACGCAAAGAAGGGCTTCAAGCTGAAGTTCGACGAGCAGGTAAGAATGCTCGGATCGAGCTACAAGTCAAGGAATTGGAACTTTATATCCAATCACGCGGACAAATCCTTTATCCGAAATATGATCGCATACGATATGTCGGCGGCGTTTGACGGAATGGGATACACCACGACTCACGAATATATCGACGTTTATATTGATAATAAGTATTACGGCTTCTTTATGATGTGTGACGATATAGACGTGGGCAAGGGAAGAATTGACTACGACAAGAGCTTTCACGAGGATCCTGCGCAGATGTCGTTTCTCTTAGAGGTCGGTGGAAACCACTCTCATGCCTATGACGAGCGTTGCTTTAGGATCTCGAGAGATTACAACCGTGTATGCTGCATCAAATTCCCCGACTATGAAGACCCCGCGTACGATCCCGACGTGCATCTGGCTTATATAAGAGATTATATAGATCAATGCTTCGTTGCGATCGGTGAGGGAGATTGGGAAAAGATGTGCGAGCTGATGGATATGGATTCCTTCATCGACCATTATATAATCCAAGAGGTGTTCGCAAATAAGGACGCGTTTTGGTGCAGTATCTTCTTCTATAAAGAGCCGAACGGCAAGCTCTACGCAGGACCTGTCTGGGACTTCGACCAGGGCGCAGGATGCGTTCCCGATTATTTCGGAGCGGGACATAAGGACGTTCGTCCCGATGTGGATATCGATTACGTGAATTCTTCGGTCAAAAAGACCGCAGGCACACCTTGGGTAGCTTGTGTTAACACCTGGTACAGACGCCTCTTCCGAGTTGAAGAGTTTATGGATATGTTCTGTAACCGTCTTTACGAGGTAGGGCCTATAATCAAGGAAGTTCTCAAGAAAGCAGACCCCGAGAATCCGCAGGGCTATTACGCGATATACCACGAGGCTATGGAGCGCAACTTTGAACGGTGGGATATCATGGGAACGGCATTCTTCCCGAGTACTCCTGCAATTCAGGCGATAATGACAGTCCCCGGGCAGATGGACTATATGCGCGAGTGGCTGATAGAACGTTATTACGTGCTCTGCGATCACTACCAGGTCGAAGTAGAAAAGCCTGAAGAGGATACAACAGAATAAAAAAACGGCTCGAGCATCGCTCGAGCCGTTTTGGTTTGTAATTTTAAGCAAGCTTTGCTTCAAGTCTTTCTCTGATAGCCTTGATAAAGCCGATAGAGTTGACCGCCTGAGCCTTGACGCCCTCGTCAACGAGACCAACGAGGTCTTTTGTCATAATACCGTCGTTAAGCGTGTCGATGCAAGCCTCTTCAAGCTTGTCAGCAAAGTCTACAAGCTCGGGCAGGGAGTCAAGCTCGCCTCTCTTGCGGAGCGCGCCCGACCACGCGTAGATGGTCGCCATCGGGTTGGTCGAGGTGTCCTCACCCTTGAGGTAGCGGTAATAGTGGCGGGTAACCGTGCCGTGTGCCGCCTCGTACTCGTAGTTTCCGTCGGGCGAAACGAGCACCGAGGTCATCATAGCAAGCGAGCCGAACGCGGTGGATACCATATCCGACATAACGTCGCCGTCGTAGTTCTTGCACGCCCAGATGTAGCCGCCCTCGCTTCTGATAACTCTTGCTACAGCGTCGTCGATGAGAGTATAAAAGTAGGTAATTCCAAGCTCGTCGAACTTAGCCTTGTATTCGTCCTCGAAGATCTCCTGGAAGATCAGCTTGAAGGTCTGGTCATACTTCTTCGAGATGGTGTCCTTGGTTGCAAACCAGAGATCCTGCTTTGTGTCGATCGCGTACTGGAAGCAGGAATGTGCAAACGAGCGGATAGAGGAGTCCTTGTTGTACTGTCCCTGAAGCACGCCACCGCACTCAAAGTCGTAGATAGTCTCTCTGAAGCTCGAGCCGTCCTCGCCCGTAAACACAAGCTCAGCCTTGCCGGGAACTGTGGGACGGAACTCGGTGGATTTGTAAACGTCACCGTATGCGTGACGCGCGATGGTGATCGGCTTCTTCCAATTGCGCACTACGGGCTTTATCGAGTCGATAAGTATGGGAGCGCGGAAAACAGTACCGTCGAGAATTGCGCGGATAGTGCCGTTGGGGCTCTTCCACATCTCGCTGAGGTTGTATTCCTCAACTCTCTGCTTGTTGGGAGTGATAGTAGCGCACTTTACCGCAACGCCGTATTTCTTGGTTGCGTTTGCGCTATCGATAGTGACCTGATCGCGAGTTTTCTCACGCTCAACGAGTCCGAGATCGTAATACTCGGTCTTGAGGTCAACGAAGGGGAGCAGAAGCTCGTCCTTGATCATCTGCCAGAGAATTCTGGTCATCTCGTCGCCGTCCATCTCGACGAGCGGCGTTTTCATTTGAATTTTTTTCATAGTTCAATACCTCCGAACAGTTTGAAAAATTGGTTATAGCCGAAGAGAGCCGAACTCATACGGTTTTGTGTGGCAAATATCCGCATCTGCGGCAGATAAAATGCTTGCAATATCTTATATTACTGCGCATTTTCTCTTTGCATCTGCAAAATATTTGTTCACTCAAAACTGCAA
>JAGBIA010000040.1 GCA_017935225.1 Clostridia bacterium
AGATTTCCGCAGACTTTGGATCGCTCGTATCTCCGCACAGGTTAAGGCTTGTGACGCTACTATGAACTACTCCAAGTTTATGCACGGTCTCAAGCTCGTTGGCATCGACCTCAACCGTAAGATGCTCTCTGAGCTCGCAGTATCCGATAAGGAAGCTTTCGCAGCACTCGTAGAGAAGGCAAAGGCAGCACTCTGATTTTAGACATAAAACCCGGTCTATGCCGGGTTTTATTCTGTAATAGGAGAAGAATATGTTAAGCAATAAAGAGGTAATTACCTCAAGGCAAAACCCCACGGTCAAGCAAATATGCGCACTCCTCGACAAAAAGGCGAGGCGCGAGAGCGGTCTTTTCCGCTTCGACGGACTCAAGCTTTTCTGCGAGGCGATCGCGTGCGGACTCTCGATCGAGAGGGTAGTGCTGAGTCGCGGGGCGGCAGTGACCGTCACGGACGCGGTGGAGCGCGAGATAGAGAGCGGTAGGCTTGAGATCTCACGCGTGATCTGCGTTAGCGACGAGGTGTTCTCAAAGCTGAGCGAGGAGCGCGCGCCTGAGGGTATAGTCACGGTCGCACGTGCGATAGAGCATAAACACCGCGCGCTGAGAAACGCGGGCGAGCTGAGAGTCAAGAGCGGCGAGAGACTGCTTTTGTGCGAGGCTCTGCGCGATCCCGGCAATCTCGGGACGGTTATAAGAAGCTGTGCTGCGCTCGGAGTCGAGAGGCTCGTGATAAGCGACGATTGCGCGGATCTTTATAACCCCAAGACGATACGCGCGGCGATGGGCGGACTTTTCAGGACCGAAATAGATATCATTCCGTCCGACTCTTTTGCGGACGCTATAGCTCTTCTGCGCGAGGGCGGCAGACGCGTGTACGCGGCGGCTCTTCACAGAGACGCGAAGGTCGTGGGCGAGCTTGAGCTCAGACCGGGCGACTGCTTCGTTATAGGCAACGAGGGGCACGGACTCTCGCAGACCGTTATAGACGCGTGTGACGCTTGCGCGATCATTCCGATGACCGAGGGAAGCGAGTCGCTCAACGCGGCTGCAGCGGCGGCGATATGTATATGGGAGACGGTCAGAGCAAAGTGAGCTTTGACTAAATAAGATCTGAGAGAGGAAAGGAGCAGAGCGTGAGGGACGAGAATACTTTGTATTGGCTTTGGCTTGCCGAGAAATGCGGTATCGCCTCAAAGCAGTTTGGACGGATCATCGAGAAATACGACGACCCATTCGAGCTATACCGCCTTAGCGAAGACGAGATAGAACAGCTCGAGGGAATCAATGGCGCGCTCAAGGCAAAGCTTTGTGAAAAGGACCTTGAGAACTCCTATTCCATACTCAAATATTGCAAGGAAAATCGCGTGGACATTATCTCCTACGGAGACTCAAGATATCCCGCGAGACTTAAAACTGTAGAGGATGCCCCGATATTGCTCTATTGCCTCGGACATTTCCCCGACTTCAATTCCGCGCTTTGTATCGGTATTGTCGGAACGAGAAAAATGAGCGAATACGGAAAGCAATCCGCGTATAAAATAGGATATGAGCTTGCAAGCGCGGGCGCAATCGTGGTAAGCGGTATGGCGCTCGGAGTCGACGGAGCAGCCGCAAGCGGCGCGCTCTCTGCGGGCGGAAGAACCGTTGCCGTGCTTGGCTGCGGCATTTCGGTGGTGTATCCTAAGGAACATAAAAAACTGATGGAGGAGATCTCTCGCAAGGGCGCGGTGATAACCGAATATCCGCCGACAGAGGCTCCCCACGGACACAATTTCCCCAAGAGAAACAGAATAATCAGCGGTCTGTGTCAGGGCGTGCTGGTGGTCGAGGGTGCTGCGGGAAGCGGCGCGCTTATCACGGCGAGACGCGCGATAGACCAGGGAAGAGAGGTCTTCGCTCTGCCGGGCAAGATCGACGAGAGCAACTCCGAAGGACCGAACGAGCTGATACGCGAGGGGGCATATCCCGCGCTCTGCTCGGACGATATTTTGCGGCACTACGACTTCCTTTATCACGACGTGATAGATTATTCAAAGCACACCAAGGCCAAGCGCAAGGTGGCAAGGGGAGACGCAGATGCGGCACTCAGAAAATATGGTGTCGGCTCGCGCGTGCTTAAATTCGCAAATGACAAGAAGCCCGAGAGAGAAGAGATCGCTCATAGCGAAGAGACCTTTGCTCTCGATCAGAGCGGTAAGAACGAGCAGAAGAGCGACGTTCAGCCTGCACAGAACGCGCCGACGGCGACCGAGGCGCGCGAGAGTATGGCGGATAACTCTGCCGAGCTGCTCGCGGGTCTTGACGAGACCACAAGGCGCGTGTTTGAGAGCCTGCCGATAGACAAGGCGGTCAGCCCCGATGCACTCGCGGCGGCGGGAATAGGAGTCGGTGATGCGATAACCTCGCTCACGATGCTCGAGCTTTGCGGACTCGTCAGCTCGCTTCCGGGCGGACTTTACGTAAGAAAGTAAACATAAACGCAATCGAAAGGATATAAAAATAGATGGCAAATCTGGTAATCGTGGAGTCGCCCTCAAAGGCATCCACAATAAAGGGCTATCTCGGCTCTAACTACAAAGTCGTAGCATCAAAGGGACACGTTCGCGATCTCCCCAAGAGCTCGCTCGGTGTCGACATTGAGAACGGCTTTGAGGCACATTATATAAATATTCGCGGAAAGGGAGATCTCATCAAGGAGATCCGCAAGGAAGCCAAGGCGGCAAACAAGATATTCCTCGCGACCGACCCTGACCGTGAGGGTGAGGCAATTTCCTGGCACCTTGCAGTAGCACTCGGAATACCGGTCGAGAAGACGATGCGCGTGACCTTCAACGAGATCACCAAGACCGCGGTAAAGAGCGCGATCAAGGAGCCGAGACAGATAGATATGAACCTCGTCAACGCTCAGCAGGCGAGAAGAATTCTCGACAGAATTGTTGGCTACAAGCTCTCTCCTTTCCTTTGGAAGAACGTCAGAAGCGGTCTTTCGGCAGGAAGAGTTCAGTCGGTCGCTACGAGAATGATCGTTGAGCGCGAGGAGGAGATCAGAAATTTCGTTCCCGTCGAGTATTGGACTATCGATGCAGAGCTCAAGACTGCTGACGGTCAGTCCTTTAGCGTAAGATTTTACGGTGACGAGAACGGCAGGATCAGACTTTCCTGCGAGGACGACGCGACTCGCGTGCTTGACGCGGTGAAGAGCGGCGAGTTTACCGTTAAGTCGATCAAGAAATCCAAGAAAAAGAAGCTTCCCGCTCCCCCCTTCACGACCTCGACTATGCAGCAGGAGGCATCGAGAAAGCTCGGCTTCCAGTCTCAGAAGATCATGAAGATCGCGCAGGAGCTTTACGAGGGTATCAATATCGGATCCGAGAACGGCGGCGTTCAGGGTCTTATCACCTATATGCGTACCGACTCGCAGAGAGTTTCGGCTGACGCACAGGCAGAGGCAAGAGAATATATCGGCGAGAAGTACGGCTCGGATTACTATCCCGATTCGCCCAGACAGTACAAGACACGAGCAGGCGCGCAGGATGCGCACGAGGCTATCCGCCCCGCAAGAGTTGCGCTCGAGCCCGCAAAGGTAAAGAAGTATCTTACAAACGATCAGTTCAAGCTCTACAAGCTCATCTGGGAGAGATTTATCGCAAGCCAGATGGAGTCTGCCGTTCTTTCGACCGTTACCGCGGATTTTGAGTCGGCAGGATATATCTTCCGAACAAGCGGATATACCGTTGACTTCCAGGGCTATATGGCTCTTTATGAGGAGAGCGAGGAAGAGAGCAGACATACTGCTGACGAGCTCCGCGAGGAGAAGAACATCAAGCTCCCGAACGTAAAGGTCGACGAGAAGCTCGAGACTCTCGGTCTCACGCCCGACAAGCACTTCACCGAGCCCCCCGCACGCTACAACGATGCATCGCTCATCAAGTTCCTTGAGGAGATGGGCATTGGTCGCCCCAGCACCTTTGCGACGATCATTTCGACCATAATCTCGAGAAACTATGTCAAGAGAGAGGGCAAGTCGCTCGTTCCCACGCCTACGGGAGAGATCACCAACAAGCTTATGCTTGAGAGCTTCCCCGACGTAGTAGACTATAAGTTTACCGCGGATATGGAGACCGACCTCGACAGGATCGAGAACGGTAAGATGGAGATGGGGCAGGTGCTCACAGAATTCTGGAGCGACTTTGAGAGAGAGCTTTCTGCCGCTGAGGACAAGATGAAGGACGCGTCCTTCGAGGTGCCGGTCGAGGAGACCGACATCATCTGCGACAAGTGCGGAAGCAAAATGATCGTCAAGAACGGTCGCTTTGGCAAGTTTGCCGCTTGCCCCAACTATCCGCAGTGCCGTAACACCAAGCCGCTCGTTGCAAAGAGCGCAGAGGAAGAGGAAAAGGCAGAGAAGAAGGTCGTTGTGGCTGACTTCAAGTGCGAGCTTTGCGGCGCGGATATGGTGCAGAGAAGCGGAAGATACGGCAGCTTCTTTGCGTGCAGCCGCTTCCCCGAGTGTAACTTCACCAAGCAGAAGACCAAGGATATCGGCGTTCCTTGCCCCAAGTGCGGCTCTAAGGTCGTAATGAAGAACGGCAAGAACAAGACGGTATTTTATAGCTGTGAGAAGTATCCCGAGTGTGATTTCTCGTCCTGGGATATGCCCACGAATGAAAAATGCCCCGACTGCGCACAGATGCTCTTCCGTAAGAAAGGTCAGGCGACCTACGTTTGCCACAACAAGAGCTGTGGCTACAAGAGAGCTATCGAGCAGAGCGAGAGCGAGGAATAATTTACAGTATGACAGATAAAAGAATAACCGTTTACGGTGCGGGACTTGCAGGCTGTGAGGCGGCGTGGCAGGCGGCAGAGCGCGGAGCTTTGGTCACGCTTGTCGAGATGAAGCCTCACAAGCACACTCCCGCGCACCACGCAGACGGCTTTGCGGAGCTTGTCTGCTCCAACTCTCTGCGTTCGGATGTGACCTCGAACGCGGTCGGTCTTCTCAAAGAGGAGATGCGCCGTATGGGCTCGCTGATAATGGAGGCGGCAGAGGCAACGCGCGTTCCCGCAGGCTCGGCGCTTGCGGTCGACAGAGAGAAATTCTCGGAATATATCACAGAAAAAATAAAGAACCACCCGAACATCGAGGTGGTCTACGCCGAAGCTAAAGAGATAGACCGAGAGAGAGTATGCGTTATCGCGACCGGACCTCTCACCTCTGAGCCTATGGCGGATTACATCGCCAACGAGCTCGGCTTTGGCTCGCTCCACTTCTTTGATGCGGCGGCACCGATCGTGTCGGCCGAGAGCATCAATACCGACATCGCTTTCTTTGCGTCGCGCTACGACAAGGGCGATGCGGATTACATCAACTGCCCGATGAATGAGGAGCAGTACAACGCTTTCTGGGAGGCTCTCGTTAGTGCCGAGGAAGCTGAACTCAAGGAGTTTGACCGCGACGAGCAGAAGAAGAACATTAAGGTCTTTGAGGGCTGTATGCCGGTCGAGGTAATGGCAAGACGCGGCAAGGACACGCTTCTCTTCGGACCGCTCAAGCCCGTCGGACTTATCGACAAGCGCGTCGGCAAGGAGTCGCACGCGGTCGTTCAGCTCCGCAAGGAGAACAAAGAGGGAACTATGTACAACCTCGTGGGATTTCAGACGCATCTGACCTTCCCCGAGCAGAGACGAGTTTTCCGTATGATCCCGGGACTTGAGAACGCGGAATTTCTGCGCTACGGCGTGATGCACCGCAACACCTATCTCAACTCTCCCGGCAACCTCGACGAGCACTACAGACTTGTGCGCTCGGGTGAGTGTGGAGTTTACTTTGCAGGACAGATGACGGGTGTTGAGGGCTATATCGAGTCGGCAGGCTCGGGAATGGTGGCAGGCATCAACGCGGCTTACGAGGCACTCGGCATGGGTCTGCTTGAGTTTCCGAGGACCACGATGCTCGGCGCGATGGCATCCTACGTTGCAAACGGCGGTGTGTCGGCATTTGCGCCGATGAATGCGAATTTCGGTATAATCGAGCCGCTTCCCGCAAGAGTCAAGGGCGGTAAGATCGCAAAAAATCAAGCGCTCGCAGACAGAGCGCTCTCCATAATAGATGAAATTAAGGAGCAGAGAAAATGAAGACCATAATAGTTGATATGATGGGCGGCGACAACGCTCCTCTTGAGACAGTCAAGGGAGTCGGCCGCGCTATAAAGGAGCTTGATCCCGAGGTTAATTATATTCTCGTGGGAGATCAGGCTGAGATCGAGCGCATAGCGCGAGAGAACGAAATAGTGCTTGAGAGATGCGACATCGTGCACACCGAGACGGTAATTACGATGGAGGATGAGCCGATATCCGTAGTTCGCGGCAAGGAGAACTCGTCTATGAGCCTCGGACTCAAGCTTCTCAAGGAGGGCAGAGGCGATGCCTTTGTCAGCACGGGTAACACGGGTGCGCTCTTCACGGGCGCGAACCTCATCGTGCGCAAGGTCAAGGGTGTAAAGCGCCCCGCGATCGCAAGCCTTCTTCCACTCCAGCCCCCCGTGCTTCTTGCAGACTCGGGCGCAAACGTAGTTGTTACACCCGAGTATCTTGAGCAGTTTGCCATTATGGGCAGTGCTTATATGAAGAACGTTATGGGTGTGGAAAATCCCCGTGTCGGACTTCTCAACAACGGCGAGGAGGAGCACAAGGGAACCGAGCTTCAGATCGAGACCTACAAGATCCTCCGCGCAAACGAGGACATCAATTTCGTCGGAAACATAGAGGGCAACCGCGTAATGCAGGACACCTGTGACGTTATCGTAGCCGACGGATTTACAGGCAACATCTTCCTCAAGACCATGGAGGGACTTGGAAAGATGATGCTCAAGACGCTCAAGACCACGCTTTATTCCAAGCTCCGCACTCGCGCGGCAGGACTTCTGATCAAGAACGAGATGAAGGGAATAAAGAAGACCTTTGACGCAGGTGAGCTTGGCGGCGCGCCCATTCTGGGTATTGCGAAGCCTGTTATCAAGGCTCACGGCTCGTCCAACGCAAAGGCGTTCAAGAACGCTATCCGTCAGGCGATCGCTTATTCGGAAAACGACTTTGCCTCTCAGCTTGAAGCCGATCTTGCAGAGCTCGCGGCAAAGAAGAGCGCGAAGGCGGCAGAGGGCGAGGAAAAATAATTTTATTTGGATCTTGGAGGAAAGATGCAGAAGTTTGATATAGAAGCTCTTGAGGCTAAAATTGGATACAGCTTTTCTGACCGCGGCTTTCTTGAAGAAGCGTTGACTCATTCCTCCTATGCGAACGAGCTGAAGGCTAAAAAGCAGACGGTGCAGTGCAACGAGCGACTTGAGTTCCTTGGCGACTCGGTGTTGTCGGTGGTGGTCAGCGAGTATCTCTTCGACCGCTTTGCGACTCTGCCCGAGGGTGACCTCACGCAGACGAGAGCTATGCTCGTGCAGTCGGCGTCGCTTGCGTCCTATTCGCGCGAGATCGGGCTTGGAGATTATCTCTATCTCGGTCACGGCGAGGAGAAGAACAACGGCAGAGAACGTCAGTCGACGCTTGAGAACGCGTTTGAGGCGCTCGTGGCGGCTATTTATCTCGATGCGGGCGAGAACGGCTTTGAGGCGGTCAGACGCTTCGTTTTACCGATAATCAAGCGATTTTTGGCGGATAATTCCGAGAAATCCAAGCGCATTGACGCAAAGACCGAGCTCCAGCAGCTTATTCAGCAGGCTGAGGGCGACTTCCTTGAGTATATCGTGGTCGGCGAGAGCGGACCGGATCACAAAAAGGAGTTCGAGGTCGTGGCGCGCCTTAATTCGAATGTCATCGGTCGCGGTAAGGGAAGATCTAAGCGCGAGGCTGAGCAGAACGCTGCCAAAGAAGCGCTCATCTTGTTCGGCACGCTGGAGTAGTTAGCTTGTGTTGGGTGTTTTCTGTTCTTTTCTTGAAAGAAAAGAACCAAAAGAACTTCCTGTGGGGGTTGGTATAGGGTTTTGTACATAACTCAGACCAACATTCCCTACGATAGTTTTGGATACTGTGATCTGTAGCAATATTGCCTTTCCAAGTTTAATTCAATAGCGATGTAGAAACACGCGGACAGCTCGCTACCGCGTGTTTCTTTTTTATTGTGAAGAGTGACATCTAAATCTCATTGGGTGCGCCGCAGGAAATTTTTGATCAAACTTTTTTAAAAGTTTGTCGTGAGCCGACGGCGAAACGTCGGTCGCTCGTCGCAACGAGCAAAACTCCTTTTTCGGGCGACCGCATGGCAAGTCGACAAGTTTTCATAAAAGAAAGTGGCAAAAAACCTTACACAAAGCTATCTACAACAAAAGCCGTCGGGTCGCCCCAACGGCTTTATAGTTTATTGGATTACTCTTCGTTTCCGTAGAGAGTAGAAAGCTTCTGGAGTCTTTCGTACTTAGCCTTTGCGTTTTCTTCACCCTGTGCGAAGAGTGCCTCAGCCTTCTCGGGGAAGGACTGAACGAGACGAGCGTAACGAGTCTCGGACTTAATGAAGTCAACGTAGTTAGCCGTAGGAGCCTTAGAGTCGATGATGAGCTTATTGGTCTCGAGGGTGGGGTTATATCTGAACATCTGCCAGTAACCTGCCTCAACAGCCTTCTTCATCTCGAGCTGGCAGTTCTGCATACCGCCCTTAACACCGTGCATCTCACAAGGAGCGTAACCGATGATAAGAGAAGGTCCGTTGTAAGCCTCAGCCTCGGTAAGAGCCTTGAGAAGCTGGTTCATATCAGCGCCCATAGCTACCTGAGCAACGTAAACGTAGCCGTAGGACATAGCGATCTGAGCGAGATCCTTCTTACCGATTGCCTTACCTGCAGCAGCGAACTGTGCAACCTGACCGATCTGAGAAGCCTTGGAAGCCTGTCCACCTGTGTTGGAGTAAACCTCGGTATCGAATACCATAACGTTTACGTCCTCACCGGAAGCGAGTACGTGGTCAAGACCGCCAAATCCGATGTCGTATGCCCAACCGTCACCACCGAAGATCCATACGGACTTCTTGGAGAGGTAGTCCTTCTCAGCGAGGATCGCGGGAGCTACGGGGCAACCTGCCTCTGCAGCCTTCTCGAGCTCAACGATGAGGGCCTTGGTAGCCTCTTCGTTAGCCTTACCGTCGTCCTTAGTGTCAAGATAAGCCTTTGCAGCAGCCTTGAACTCGTCGCTTGCCTTATCCGACTCAGCCATAGCAGCAACCTTACCGATGAGCTTCTCACGGATGGTCTTCTGACCGAGAGCCATACCGAGACCGTGCTCAGCGTTATCCTCGAAGAG
>JAGBIA010000041.1 GCA_017935225.1 Clostridia bacterium
AAGAGTTAGAATCGATGGAATTCTTCCCTTAGCATCAGAGGGCGGTAGCTTCTCCTCTATAACCGTACCATCGGCGACAAGCATTCCTATAAGCTCCGAAATGCATCCCCAACTGAGCGAAAGTCTTGATGCAAGCTCACGCCGCGTTATATGCCCCTTCGAGCGTATAACCTTAATAATTGCAGAAAGATTGTCGAATCGCTCCGCAGCTTGTTTGTCACTTGGCATATACTTCCTCCTGATATTTTTCAACCGTTGATATAATTGATTATATCACAGATATTTATCCTTGTCAATATATAAAGTACAAAAACCGCAGAAAATTAATCTGCGGTTTTTGCTTTTTTCACCCGGTAGGTAATATACTGCCAAACTGTCCTTTAGGGCACAACCCTATCTGTCGCGAATTTTTTATTCAATCTATAAACGCGCCGTTGGCTTTGAGGGTGGCGCGGAGTGTGTCGGTGTTGACCTCGCGGACGGGGAGAGAGTCCTTGATCGCGAGCGCCATCGCGCTTCCTGCCGCCTCGCCGATACAGCAGACCGTGGGCATAATTCTGTAGGATGCCTGCGCGCCGTGATCCGACGAGATGCATCTGCCTGCGACGAGCATATTCGTCACGCCCGTGGGGATGAGCGAGCGGTAGGGAATGGTGTAAAACTCGCCCTCGGGGAAATAATAATGGCTCGTGCCGCTTCCCTCGGGATTGTGGATGTCGATGTCGTAGTTGCAAGCGGCAATTCCGTCCTCGAATTTGGTGAACGCGCGGCAGTCGGCTTCGGTCAGCACGTAGTCGCCGACTATCATTCGGCTCTCGCGCACGCCGATCTCTGCGGCGGTCATCATCAAAAAGCTGTTCTCAAGTCCATCCGCGTGCTTTTTCATAAATTCGTAGATCTCGTAGACCTGACGGCGAGCGAGAAGCTCTGCCTCGGTCACGTCTGCGGGGTCTGTCGGGTTCTTCTTGACTACGCGAGTCGTGTTGAAGTGGAGCACGTTGTGTATCGGAGTCTTGAACACAAGCACATTTTCTCGCGGATTGATAAGCTCGCCCGCTTCAAGTGCCTTTTTGTGCGCCTCTGCGAGCTTCGGCTTGCTTGCGTAGAACTTCTCAACGTCAGCGTTTCCGACTCTGAAGCAAAGCGTCATAGGCTGGCAGAGATTGTCGGACTCTCGACCGAGTATTGTCGGGCAGTCCGAGAGAAACGCGAGCTGTGCGTCTCCCGTCGCGTCGATGAAATAGTCGGCTTCTATCACGACCTCACCCTGCTTTGTGGCAACCGAGACCGCCGTGATGCGATCACCATCCTTGTGAGACTTGAAAATATATGCGTGGTAGAGCAGGGAAACACCCGCCTCGGCAACCATTTCGCTCATAACGTATTTCAGCTCTTCCTCAAGGAAGGTCTCGCCCCTCATCGCTCCGCGCGCCTCGAGCCTTTCGTGGATCTCGCGGAAGATGCCCGCCGAGAGCGCGACTTCTTTGCCGTCGATCTTGGTCTTGTAGGGCATAAATGGGTTGACAAGGCAGATATTTGCCGCCCCGCCGAGCGCGTTTGATTTTTCGATTATGATAACGTCAGCACCGCCGCGCGCCGCCGCCAGAGCCGCCGCAACACCTGCAAATCCGCCGCCTATGACGGCAAGGTCGTATTTTTTCATAGCTTACCTCCACAGAAGAGTTTTTTTCATTATAACACAAAATTTTGATTATGTAAATATCAATGCAAAAAATCAGAAATAAATAATTCGCACGCTCGATCAAATGAGTTATAATGCATAAATCGAGAGGAGCTTTTTTGTTTGTTTTGCGCATTGTCTTTCGCGCATTTGGTGTGATATAATAATTACATAAGATAAAGGAGGTCTGCTATGAAAAAACTAATATTCTGCGCGATATTGTTTATTATCATATTCAATCTGACTTCCTGCTTTGATATAGGTAATATATTTGAAAACGTAGTTGTTCCCGAAGGAAGTGTACCCGAAAACACTGAGAAATCTACAACAATTTCTCCTACAGAGAAACCGACCGAGGAGATCGAGCCGGTAATCGAAGATGCTACCTCAAACGTCGGTGAGAAGAAAGAAGTTTATTTCGCAGCACAGCAAATTTTGAGCAATAACACAGTATCCGAAGAGATGATCTCCGATGTCTTCTTGATCATTGATATTGACAAGGACGATGATTACGATATCTACAATACAAATACGGGAATTGCAGATACCAATAACGGTATTAAAGCGGCATATTTGTCTTGTTCGAGCGTCACGGGAAGCTTTGGTGAGGCGTACAATATTGGTGATGGCTCGTTAGTAAACTTGTGTAGAGAATTCTATGTTGTAGACGGAAGTGAGGTATCGGCGGACAAAGCAAGCTCTGTGTTCGTTGTGAGCAGGCTTCACAGCTCTATTCTCTTGAGTTCGGTATCGTTTCTGTCATTTGAAAACGGAAAACTTTCCTTAGAGATCAAGTACGCCACAATGCTTAATACGGATGACGGTATTCCTACGTGCTATATGATAATTGAGCTTGATAAAGCAGTTGTCAATGGAGATATAACAGAAATCGAGACCTCGTATGGATTTCAAACCTTTAATCTCTTTGTAACTAATCATAAAACCGATAACTCTCAAATGTTGATCCCGACTTGGTGGGGAATGAAAGAGGAGTATAAGCTCCATTCCATATTAGGTCAGAAGGCTGCTTGGAATAGCTCGGTCGACCCGTCGACTGAGTTCGATTATACGGTCGAGATCGTTAACACAAATCAGATCGGTGATAATGCTTATAATCCTACTTATGAGCTGACCGACGAAAAAAGAGTTATAAAATACAATTCCGAGCTTGGTATTTGTGTAGAGAACGGTCGCTCGCTTCAGCTTACGGATAGCGAGAATGAATATTTTAAATCAATAGTTTCACAAGTAAACTAAAACAATAACCAAAAAAGACGGCACTGCCGTCTTTTTTTGCTTATATTTAATCCTGATCAAGCTCTTGTGCCGTCTGTTCCTCAATCTTTGCGTCGTAGGAGAGAATAGGCTTGACGTCCTTTTTCTTTATCTTACGGTCGATATAGTTCTGAGTGATCTTGAGAACGAGCGGGAAGAGCGCGAGCACGCCGATGAGGTTGGGGATCATCATAAGGCCGTTGAAGGTATCCGAGAGATCCCAAGCGAGACCGCCTTCCATGATCGCGCCCGATACCATCATAGCAACGAAAATAAACTTATAGATCTTGACGCCTGTAGAGCCGAAGAGGTACTCGACCGCCTTCGAGCCGTACTGCGACCAGCCGAGAACGGTGGTGAATGCAAAGAAAAGCATAGCGATGGCGATAAACCAGGTTCCGGGTGCGCCGAAGTATTTGCCGAACGCCTCGGAGACGAGCGTGTCGCCGTTGACACCGATAGCGGGGGCGCCGGTGGCAAGGTCGATAAATCCGGTAGAGAGAACGACAATTGCAGTCATAGTGCAGACGACGAAGGTATCGAAGAATACCTCGAAGATGCCCCACATACCCTGCTTTACGGGCTCTTTTACGTTAGAAGAGGAGTGGACCATAACCGAAGAGCCGAGACCTGCCTCGTTCGAGAACACGCCGCGCTTAAATCCCTGAGTCATAGTCTTCTGGATAAGCACACCGATACCGCCGCCGAGAACTGCGGTGGGCTTGAATGCGTATTTGAAGATAGAAACAAACATAGGACCGAGCTTGTCGAGGTTGAAACAAAGAATAACGAGCGAGCCGATAACGTAAGCGACTGCCATAAAGGGAACTACGATCTCAGCAAATCTTGCAATTCTCTTAAGACCGCCGATTATGATAAGCGCGCCGATGATGAGAAGCGCGATACCGATGATGAGATGGATGATGTCGATGCTCGTGCCGGGAATAGTGCCAAGAGACGCGCTCGAGAAGAATGCCGCGTCCATATTGAGAACGATCTTGTTGATCTGTGCCATATTTCCGATACCGAAGGACGCAAGGATCGCAAAGCAAGCAAAGAGAACTGCAAGAACGGTCGCGATTGGCTTGAGCCATTTCTTGCCGTAGCGCTTGCCAAGACCGTCGGTCAGATAGTACATAGGACCGCCCGACCACTCGCCGTCCTTGTTCTTGCGGCGATAGTAGATACCAAGCACGTTTTCGGAGAAGTTGGTCATCATTCCGAAGAATGCGGCAACCCACATCCAGAATACCGCACCGGGACCGCCCGTGACGATAGCCGCAGAAACGCCCGCGATATTGCCCGTACCGACGGTAGCCGCGAGAGCCGCGCAGAGTGCCTGGAACTGAGAGATAGTTTTCTTATCTGTGTTCTTGGTGGTCTTGCTGCCCTTTTTGAAGATGCTTGCGATAGTCTGCTTCCACCAGTGACCTATCTTGGTGATCTGGAAGAATTTTGTGCTGATGGTGAGCAGAATGCCCGTGCCTATCAGCAGAATGAGTCCGGGAAGTCCCCAGACGGCTGAGTTTACCGCGTCATTTACCGACGCGACGATTTCAAGAAACTTATCCATAGTTTCTCCTCCAAAATGAAATAAAGTAAAGAAATAAAAAATTGACGGCTCGCACAAACACGAACCGTCAAAAGTACAACCTTAAGAATAAAGCTTTCTTTGTCCTTTTGCCTGAGAGATTTACGTGTTCACGCTTGCCCCTTCGGCCCTCGCATACGCGAGTGTCTCCAAAGTTCCGTAGGCGTTCAGTCGATTGCTCTTCTGAACGTGTCAACCGGATATTTAATTTGATGAGCTATTATACCACATTATTCGACAAAGGTCAATAGTTTTTTTAATCTTTTTTAATTTTTTCGTACTCGAAGAACTTTTTCGGGTACGCATAGACCACCGTTTGCGTCTCGTTGTCGATGACGGCGTAAAATTCGTCGCCCTCAAGCGAGATGTTCTCAAGTCCGTCGACCGAGAGGTGATATTCCTTGCTCCATTTGTAGAGCACCGTGTTCGTAAGACACCACTCTCCCGCCGCAAAGCAGAAGTGGAATATTGCCTCGTATCTGCCGAATCTGCCGCCGACTCGGCGCACATCCTCGTAGACCGAGGTGAGCGAGGTCTCAAGGACTGAAATGTCGCAGGCATCAAGACGCTTTTTCTGCTTTGAGTATATAACGCTATTGCATATCATTGAGACCGTAAGGACCGTGCTGATAATAAAAGCGATGCCACCGACAAGGTACATTCGCGGATCTGCGGTGTAGCCTAAGTAGAGCCAAAACGCCGCAAATGCATAGCAGGATACTCCCACAACTACTACTGCTATCGGGGTTGTTCCGTTGCGGGCAAGCTCGCTCTTCATATCGGATCTGATCATCTCGTCTGTAATGATATCCTTTTTCATTTCGCCCTCCTGCGAGTTTCTTGATTAAATTATAGCATCAGAGAGACAAAAAGTCAACAGAGATAAACAAAACAGCCTTGCAAAAATGGAGAAAGAGTGGTATAATTGACTTGCCAATATAGCCCCGGAGGTGCAATATGAAATTAAAGGTCATAAGCTTTAACATAAGGTGTATGGACGACAAGGACGGACATTCTGTCAAGGAGCGCGCGCCGAGACTCAGAAAGGTCATCGAGCCCTACGCGCCCGACGTTATGGGATTTCAGGAATATACGCCGCTTTGGGAGTCTCATATAGAGGAGCAGTTCGGAGAAGAATACGGAATGTTCAATAAGTACCGTGCGACGACGGGATGGATAGAGTCCGCGCCGATACTCTGGAGAAAGGATAAGTTCGAGCTTGTACAGAGCGGATATTTCTGGCTCTCGGATACCCCCGAGGTCGAGTCGAGAGGCTGGGATAGCCTGCCGCATAACCGTATGTGTGAGTACGTGGTTCTCTCCGAGAAAGAGAGCGGGGAAAAGTTCCTCTTTATGAACACACATTTTGGCTTTGGCGACGAGTGCCAGGTAAAGAGCGCAAGACTTATCTGTGAGTACGCAAAGAAGCTCTCGGATCTTCCCACCTTTATCACGGGCGACTTCAATATGCGTCCCTCGTCGCAGGGATATGCCGCGATCACCGAGTATTTTACCGACGTGAACGCTCTCACCGCGCGTGATATGAGAAGTACGTACCACGGATACGATCTTAGCGTCAGCCGCGACGAGCATATAGACTATTGTTTCGTCGATAAAAAAATAAAGCCGCTCTCCCAGACTATCATCGATACTCTCGTCGACGGCAAATTCCCCTCGGACCATTTTGGAATTTATTCTGAGATAGAGTTTTAAGAATAACACAAAAGGACAGAGAATTTTTTCTCTGTTGTCCTTAACAGAGAATTGGGTAGCACAAATCGGCATAGGACTTGTTTTCTCTGCCGATTTGTGCTATAATAGAGTTTACGGAAAGCCTTCCTCCGGGAGGAAGGTGGCACGCGAAGCGTGACGGAAGGAGACTGCGTAACTTTAGGTTTGCACTAACTTCATTGTAACGCACTCTCCTTCAGTCGCCTACGGCGCCAGCTCCCTCCCGGAGGGAGCCTTTGGGTGCTCGCAACCTTAGGGGTATGGGCTTTGCCCGAAGCCGGCGTTGCTTGCAACGCTGTAATACAAAGGCGAAACTGGCGATAAAACAGAACGATAAATAAGAATTTGACGAGGATAAAAAGATGGAATTTCCTTTGACCCTTTATTATGATACCGAGGTGACGGATGTTGAAATCAAAGATTCGTCCCATGGCGACATCGATTTTAGAAAAGCATACATTGTAAATGATGGTTCGTCCAAAATTGTTATTAAGTATTTCTCCAATTCTTTCAGTAGTCAAAAAAGAATTATGGGTTGGTTTCGTCTAATGGACGAATACCGCAAACTTGGTCTGTATTGTCCAGCTATTATCCCCAATCGCCACGGAGAACTGCTTTACAGACATACGGTTGATGGTAGGGATTTTTACATTTACGCTGAGGAGTTCTCTATTTTTCAAACAGCAGAGCAATTAGATGTGGAAAAACAGCAGTATATGCCTGATGTGTTGCGTGCTTTGGGAACAATTGCATCGAAGCATCTAGATTTTTTGGATTTTCCATCTGCTTACTGCTTGTTAG
This sequence comes from Clostridia bacterium, assembly GCA_017935225.1. Taxonomy (GTDB): domain Bacteria; phylum Bacillota; class Clostridia; order Oscillospirales; family CAG-272; genus HGM12713. Next base: position 7,080 of record JAGBIA010000041.1, read on the forward strand.
AGCCTTTTGCGGGCGAGGACACCACAGATGAAGAGACCGAATGTGCCTTGCTTTTTGTGGACTACATTAAAAAGAATCTACCGCAGCATTTGCCACGGGCAGAAAAACTATTGGATTTATTCTATAAAAACCAAGAGGAATGTAGAAAAGTATATGGTTCTTTGCCCACATCCTGCTTCCAGTCAGACCTAAATAGCAGCAACATTCTTCTTGATGATAACCTAAAATTTGTTGGTTTGTTCGATTTCAATTTATGTGGTAAGGAAAAGATTCTAAACTATGCGATGCGGGAAGCTCTTTGGGCAACCTATCAAAGCTGTCTTGTAGATAAGGATAATAACTACATTTTCTATTTCGATAAGGAACTTGACGATATACGTATGAAGTCTTTTCTTGAGAATATGTCATATATTCAAGAGACATATTCATTTGGGGAAGAAGAAAAACAGGCATTTCCTATTATACTTCGTTATATAAACACATTTTGGTGGTATTCATTATCGGAACTGGAAGCCTTTAGTCAAGATGATAGTAAAGTGGAAAAAATGCTTGATTGGTTTGAGCTGCAAATGACACGCAGTGATATAGTACTAGTTTAACAAATTCCAATTTGTCGAACGGAACAAGAAGAACCCCGGCAGACTTAAAAATCTGTCGGGGTTAATTATTTGCTTACTGCAGAGCAATTTTTTTATCCGTAGGGGCGTTCTGCGAACGCCCGCGGGCGAACACAGTTCGCCCCTACCGTGGTGTTAGGTGATTTCTCCGCTAAGAACATCTCCCATTTTGTGTCCTTTTTCGTATTAAGCGCTATCAAATGTCGCTGATATGCTCGCAGATGAGCTGCTTGAGATGTTTTTTGAGGGGAGGGAGGTTGCAGAAGGGGGTATCGAACTCATCGAACGGGTAGCGTTTATACTGTGCGGCAAAGGATCTTGCGTCGACAGAGTCGAAGGATGATAGGTCGCGCGTATCTATTCTGTATTTAGCCGTAAATCCGTCGTAGAGCTTTTTATGCTTTGTTGCGCCGATCGCCTCGAGTGCCTCGCTGACAAAGGGGGCGGTCACGCGGCTCGAATTTGTGAAAAATTGGCACAGACCACCGTTATTTACCTCAAGCTCGAGCCAATACACCGTATAGATAATCTTCTGCGTTCTGTTGAGCGCAGCAAATCCGGCATCGGCGTAATAATAGTCCTGCATCCTATATTCCGCACGGGATACGGCGGCTTCAAGGAGCTTTTTCGGCGAGAGAGCGCGTAGCTCGTCAATCGACATACCTACGTATTTGTCTTCCTTTGCGAGCTCGTTTTCGACCATAGAGCCAAGCGTCTTTCTCAAAAACCTTTCAAGGAGATCGTAAAAACTCATATCATTATCCCTCGAAGCAATAAATATTGCCGTAGCTCCATGTGTAATTACTGCCGTTATGGCGGTCGAATGTCATCCAGAAGTAGCGCGTGCGGCTACCCATCTTTACGGGCATCAGCGTGCCCCAACCGCGAAATCCGCCGTCGTCGTAGTCGAATTTTGCCTCGGTCATACCGCCGCGGTGATATATTCTGTAGTTTGCGCGCTTGTTAAAGTCGTTCCCGCAGACGAAGTAAAGCTCGCCGTCGACCTTGACGAAGGATCCGCCCGTCTCCGCGCCGTCATAGCCCGCGCCGATGAATTTATAGCCCTCGAACGCCGAGTCCGACTCGAAGAATACGTATCTGTATTTTCTCGTTGTGGGGTCAAGTCGGCAGATCGACATAAGCCATTTATTCGTTTTCTCGTCGTAGAAGAAATCGGGATCCTCGTCGCCGCTAAAGCCCAAGAATTCCGAAATTTGTGCGCCCTCGGGAGCTTTTTGCATCAGCGTAAGGTCGACCACGTTGACTCCGAAGCGCATATCTCCCTCAAAGCAGGAGTGACCGAGGATGTGATCGTGCGCGAACGAGCAGACCCAGAGATACCATCTCTTATCGGCTCTGTGATAGAGCACCGATGCCGCCACGTCGCCGTACCACTTTCCGTCGCCGCTGTCATAGAAGAGCGCGCCGCAAAGCTCTATCTCCATAGTACCGGGCACCCACGCGAGAACGCCATGGAAGCAGCCGGCCTGCATTCTTATCGAGACGGTGAGGTAGACTTTGCCGCCCTCCACCATTATCTCGCCGTTCTCGTATCTGATCGGTCGCATATCCGCGATCGAAATTCCGTTGTCGATATAGGAGAGCAGACTCTCGACCTCGCTCTCACCGCGAGCCGCGAGCGCGACCTTTCCGCAGGAGAAGGAAGAATAGAGGTTCGAGTTATTGAATTTCTCCTCGTCAAAGCTGCAAAGGTACTCGGGCTTACCGTTCTGCACAAAATAAATATCGAACGCGCCCGGTCGGCAGCTCACGATAAGCGTAAAGTGCGAGCCGACGAAAGAGGGAAGAGTGATCTCCTTCTCACTACCCTCGCAACAAAAGCTCACTTTTCCATCTCCGACGAGGACGGTAGCCTCGACCTCAGGGAGAATAAAGGACATTCCGACCGCGCCCTGCTTGACGCTCGCCGTCAGCTCGTAGGTAGCGTAGGGGAAGAAGCTGCAGACAAGTCTTTTTATCTCGCCGCCGCGCAAGAGATAGCGGTTTTGCCAGACCACCTCTGCGCAGTCCTCACTCTTGTGCAGTATCGGGTAAAGATCTCCGCGAGAGTCGCTGACAAAATCCTTGCAGAAATTCATCTGCGCGAGCTTTAACTTCATACTCTTGTAGGGAGAAAATGAAAATATTCTTTTGAATTCGGTGTTAAGCAGATCTTTCATATCGTGACCTCCAATCATAAGTTTATTATATCACACCCTCGTAGGACTGTCAAGCCGCGAGCTTCAAGTTTAGTAACAAAAACGGTGGATCTCTCCACCGCATTTGTTCTAAGTTGTTTCGGACTTCTCCTCGTGGTTCTCTAACACGAATTTCTTTATTCTCGGATGGAAGCACATATATATCATAGGAATGAGCGAGATCGCACTTCCTACCGAAAAGACGATATAGAGCGGGAGAAGCTCGCCGAGAAGACCGTAGATCACGGTAGAGAGCGCAGAGCCGCCGATAGATGCCGAGCGGATAAAGCCGAGGATCGCGCTTCGGTTCTCTTCGGGGAGCGCGAGCATCATAGAGGCATTGAATACGGTGTTGCCCGCGCAATTGAGAAATCCCGCGATGAAGGCAAATATACACATCGGGATAAAATGATCTGAAAAATATGCCGCTACGAAAAAGGGGATAGCGAGCGAAAATCCGAGGCTCATTACCCAAAACCGCACACGATGGCCGAGCTTTATCGCTCCGAGCAGAAGGACCGCCGAGAGAGACGCCACCGAGAATACCGAGATAAGATATCCGTACTGATCGACCGAAAATCCCTTTTCCATACAGAAGGGAAGGATCAGAGCGAGCGGACCTGCCGCAAGCAGATTGATTATGAGCGCGCAGGGTACGAAGATCTTCATACATCCATCCGAAAGAATGGACTTTGCCGCGCTTACCGAGTCACAAATAACACCCTTCAGCGTCACGGAGTTGCCCTGCTGAACGGTCCTCGGAACGCGCACGAAAAGCTCGGTCGCGGCGGAGTAGAGATTGCTCAGACCGTTGAACACGACTATCAGCGGAACGCCGAAGAATGCGACCATAGCACCGCTGAACGCAGTTCCGACAAGGTCGATCAGCGAGGATATTCCCGAATGTATCGACTGTCCGCGCACCATATCGTCGCGCGGGATTATGTCAAGCATCAGAGTGCTGATCGCGGGCGAGTAGAACACGCTGCCGAACGCGGCTAAGAACGCCGCGATAAGAACGATCGGAACGCTCAGCGCATCTATATATGCCAGTACGCCGACCGTGAGCATCAGCACACCCTGAAGCGTGTCGATCCCGACCATCACCCACTTGCGATTGCACTTGTCCACGATGCTTCCGCAGAAGGGCGAGAGGAACATAGTGACGAACATAGATATCGAGGTCATCACACCCATAAGCGCGCTCGAGCCTGTTTTTTGATATACCCAGAAGCCTATAGCAACGCTGTACATCAGGTCGCCGATCGTGCTTATCGCGTTTCCCTGCAATAGCAGGATATAATCCTTGTTCCATAACTTCTTAGCCATATATCAACCTCGCTTTTTACATTGGATACAGTATACCACGGGAGCGCGGAGAAGTCAATACGCTCAAGCTAAGAGGTGGTTTTGTGGGGATAAGAGGTAGAAATGGAATAACAAAAGGCTGAGTTAACGCTCAGCCCTTTGTCGAGGTGTAGTGGCAGAAAGAATGCCGATTATTTTTCTATATAGTCCTCAATAAATTCTGCCCACGGTGTTTCACCGCAATAATTTGAATAATCATATTTGTGACGACCTTCTCCGTCACTGCTGACGGCATAAGAATACAAGCCGCGCGCGGCAATAATATCATATCCACCGTCAGAATAGTTTACAGCTATAATATATCCCCCATAATCACATCCGCCATCCATAGGGATAGGGAAAAAGACTACTTCTTTCTCAAATGTGAGAGAGCCAAGAGAGTCCCAAAAGCTCGAGTGCTGCTCGGGTTCTAAAATCACAATCGGCTCATTCTCTTCAAGGAAAGTGTGAATATCTCCCTCGTGATACGTTTTCTCGGGATTATAAATCTCTATGGAACTGACATTAGCCCTATCTTGTGAAAACTTCACATCCTTTTTTACATTAGCACAAGAGGAAAAACAGAAAATCAGAAGCGAACTGACAAATAATGCAATTATTCTTTTCATATCTCTACCGCCTTTCTGGTTTTATTATAGCACAGTTCTCGGTCTTTTTCAATTAAAAAGAGGGGAGGAATCAATTATTGTGTTTTTCTTTTACGTAAAAAACGCCTGCCATCAGCATAGTAACTACTATAGCAAATTGGTTTGCAAGTGCAGTGTTGCAGCCGCTGTTGTTGCTCTTTGTATCGCCCGGAGCTTGCGTCTTTTCGGTGTAAGTATTTTCTCTTAACGCGTTGCAATTATTACATATGCGGTCTTTGTCGTCGGAATAAACGTGCTCTAAAACATTGACGTATGTATCTTTGTAACTGTGGTCGCAATTTTTGCAGGTGTGTAACGTATATCCACGTTCTGAACATGTGGGGCTAATAACGGTATCAATATATTCGTGGGTCAGTTTGGGTGTCCACTTGCTTACTACTTTTCCGCAATCACAAGTTTTTTGGAGTTTTCCCTCGCTTAGTTCGGTTGCCGGTGTCACTACTTTCCAGGAGCCATAGCTGTGGCTTTCATATAAAATATCGCCGCAGGTACAGATTTTTTTATGTTGTGTTTCATCGTGTTCGATGCAAGTATCGTAATCGTGAGTCGCTATTTTATCCATAACTGCCTCTTTGGACTTTTGACAAACGGTGCAACTGTATTTTTTAAGTCCGGTTGATGTGTGCGTGGGCTTTATGGTAATATTGCCGGTGTCCCATATATGCTCGCCGCTTATCTTGGCGTTACATTCGTAGCAGGAACCCGCGTGGCTATCGTCTGCTATTTCCCATTGGCAGTTATGATACGTAAAGCTTACGTTTTTGAGACGTTCGAGCCAGCTTTTGTCTTGCTGAAGAGCATTCCACTCTTCTTGATTGCCGCAAAATATGACCGTCTCCAATGTCTTACAGTCGTTAAAGGCGTCGGCGGCAATACTTTTCCCGCTATTAAAAATAACGGTTTTGAGGTTGTTCTTCGGAATATAAGAAATAATGGTAGTCGGAATAGTTATCGTTTCAATATTAAACGTAGAGTCAAGTGCATAGCCCGATATACCTTTTACTCCATTGGAAAGAACGAGCTTCTTTAGCCCTCTGCAATTTCCTAATGAATAGTTTCCGATCTTAACCGTGTTTGGAATAATGATTTCCGTCAAGCTATGACAACTATAAAAAGCCTTATTGCCTATACGCTCTACGTTTTCGGAAAAGGTGAAGGATTCAAGGCTTTCACAGCCGTGAAACATATTCTCTCCTATTTCGGTTATGTGTTGAGGAAAAACAACCGATTTGAGACTCTTGCACCCCATAAACATGCTACGTCCGAGTACTGTAACGTTTTCAGGAATAGCAATGTGCTCAAGGCTTTTGCAACCTTGAAAGGCTTGTTCTCCAATCTCGGTTACGCCTTGAGGAATACTAATGCTTTTAAGGCTCGAGCAGTTAAAGAATGCCCAAGTTTCTATTTTTGTAATAGTGTCGGGAATGACGATGCTTGACATTCTCGATTGGTCGGTAAAAGCGTTGCTTGGTATGGTAGTACCGTTAGTGATTGTTACGTTTTCCAGCTTGCAAAAACGAAACGCGTAAATGGCATTGGCGGGAATGGTGATCGTATTGATATATTCACAACCTTGAAACGCATACTCGGATACCGAGGTACACGTATTCGGTATCGTGATTTTCCTCAAACCGATACAGTTCCAAAACGAAAGATACCCTATGCTCGTGAGACTACTGGGAATAGTAACATTTGATAAATTTGAGCAATTCTTAAATGCATAATTTCCTATGCTTTTAACGCCTTCTTCAATAACGACAGACTTGATGCTGTTCGCATAAGTGCACCATGCAAGCGAGTCAACAAGCGAATTCATCTCTCCCTCACCTGATATAACAAGCTCTCCCGTGGTTTCGTTTAGCGCCCACGAAAGATCTCCCCAAACGCCGCTTTGAACCGTATCCTCTGCTAAAACGGGGATAGTCATACATACAGCTAACAAAAGAACCGTTAGTACTACACTTAAAATAATTTGTATTTTATTCATTTTAACCCTTTCCAATTCAAAAACGACCGCTTTTTTGCTTTTTCGGATAATATGATAGAAGGTATTACCCTTTTTACTACATTATATCACACTTTTAGGTGCTTTTCAATATTCTCGCGCCACATTTCCGAAATTTCGGCTTTGGCGAATGCGAACCGGATTCGGTGCGCTCCCAAAAAGAGAAATATAAAAATTCTCTCAGATATTTCTCCCGACCATCGAGGTCGGGAGAAATATACCCGGAATTTCGCGCCGCTCGCGGTGCGAATGTTGCGAACCGGATCCCGTGCGCTTTGCGCACGGGGCACGGTTCACTTCGTGCGTAGCACATCAAAAAAAGCAGGACACCTATTGGTGTCCTGCTTTTTTTGGAGGCGCCACCCGGAATCGAACCGGGGATAGAGGTGTTGCAGACCTTTGCCTTACCGCTTGGCCATAGCGCCTTATAGCTGTCGGCATTGCCGACTATATTATCATATTCATCTCGCGAGGGAAATATACCGCGAGAGAATATTGGTTGCGTCGATCTCTCACTCGACTTAAAGATTATATCACAACTTTTCTTGTTTGTCAAGCCTTTTTTTACTTTTTTTAAAAAAGAATTTTAAAAAGTTGAAAAATTGAAAAAACTTGATTTTTTTATTGAAAAAGTTGTGATAATATGCTATAATATGCCTAAAGGATCGTGAGATCCTATCCTCTATGCCCTCGCATTTGAATAAGTTGGGGGAATATATAAAAATAATTATGGAAGGAGACGAATATGAACGCCGACGGGTGCAATCGAAGTTGCAAGTTAAGTTATTCTAATTTAATACCGACGGAAAAGTGCAGTTTCGTCTTCTAAGACCTATTTGTCAGGACATCATCGCGCCTTGCGATAAGCTCGTGACCTCTTTTCCGTTTTTGTGAGGAAAAGGAGGTCATTTTTTTATGGATTTTTCTGAAGACAGAGCTTTTTTGGAGCAGCAGGACAGAGACTATCGCAGAGCCATACTTTCTATAATCCGCGGAGACAGCGACGATGAGCTGATGCGCTCCTTGCTCGAGGACTACCACGCAAACGACATCGCTGCGGTGCTTGAGGAGCTCAGCGAGGAGGAGAACGAGAAGCTTTTGCGCGTGCTTGGCAACGAGGCGATGGCAGAGATCGTTGCATATCTCGACGATGCGTCAGAGATCATCGAGCAGATGGATGCCGACGATGCGGCTGAGATCATCGAGCAGATGGACGCCGACGAGGCGCTCGAGGTGCTTGATACGCTTGACGAAGAGACTCGTCAGGAGGTGCTCGAGCTTATTGAAGACGAGGTCAAGCAGGAGATCGAGCTTATCGACTCCTACGGCGACGACGAGTTCGGTAGCGTGATGAGCACGAATTTCATCGCGATCAGCAGGGAACTGAACGTCAAGGGCGCGATGCGAAAGCTGATTGCCGAAGCGCCCGAGAACGACAATATTTTTACCATCTTCGTCGTCGACGAGGACGGAGCGTTTTACGGCGCGATAAATCTCAAGGAGCTTATAGTTGCGCGGAGCGATAAGCCGCTTGAGGATCTTATATACAACACCTTCCCGTACGTGCTTGACAAGGAGAGCATCTCTGAGAACATCGAGCGCGTGAGGGGATATTCCGAGGAGCTCATACCCGTGCTCTCCGAGGTGGATCGCCGCATTCTCGGTGTTATCACCTCGCACGACGTCACCGAGATCGTCGATGCAGAGCTCGGTGAAGATTACGCAAAGCTTGCGGCGCTCGGCTCTGAGGAGAACGTGCGTGAGCCGGTATTCAAGAGTATGAAAAAGCGAATTCCGTGGCTTATCGCGCTTCTGTTCCTCGGACTTGCGGTTTCGGCGGTCGTCGGACTCTTCGAGGGCGTGGTCAAGGAGCTGCCGCTTATCGTCAGCTTTCAGTCGCTGATACTCGGAATGGCGGGTAACGTCGGCACACAGTCGCTTGCGGTCACGGTCAGAGCGGTCAGCTCGGACGAGCTCGAGGGCGGAAAGTTCAGATTTATTTTCAAGGAGACTCGCGTTGCTTTCTTCAACGGTGCGCTGATCGGACTGTTTTCCTTTGTCGTAGTTGGAATTTACCTCTCGGCGATAGGCGGACATCCTGCGCCTCTTGCGTTCAGCGCGGCAGCCTGCGTGGGTCTGGCGCTCTGCTTTGCGATGATGATCTCGGGCTTTACGGGCGCGGCGATACCGATGTGCTTCCACAAGCTCGGCATAGATCCCGCAGTAGCATCCGGCCCGCTGATCACGACGGTGAACGATCTCGTCGCGGTCGTCAGCTACTACGGACTCGCGTGGATACTGCTTATCAATTTCGGAGTTTAACAATACTATATAAAGGGGCTGAATGACTCAGCCCCAAATTTTATTGCGTTTTATGCTCGTGGTTGCTTTGAACCTTTTCGAAATGTTCGGCGTAGCCCTCGATCTCTATGGCGGGAACGTTCGTGAGCGCATAGGTGTCGCCCTCGATGCGCTTATAGAAATTATAAAAGGGAATTACCGCGTCTTTGCAAATTCTATAACGCACGCAGACAAAATCATATTCCTCGAAGTCGATCTTTTCCTGAGCCGCCGTGCAAACCGGGCAGGCGTATCCGCCGATAACGTATCCCTTGCTCAAATACTCCTCGGCTATCTTAAGATCAAGAAGATCTACTTTCTTCGTCGCGTAGCATCTCTCGTACGGATCGCTGCGGTACTTTTCGTATCCCACGGAGACGTTATACAGAACGCCGTCGCTTACTAGATCGCCTCCTGTGTTTGTTTCATTGTCAAACCTAAGGTATATGTTGTCTGATAATATGTTTAAAGAAGAATTCAATTCGTGGTCACTTTTGTTGTAGAAATAAACGTAAAAGTAGTCTATTTGCGGCGGATTGTATTCAGCATCATACACGCGAGATATTTTTATGTCGCTGAACTCAACGCCGAACAACTCAAAAAGTTTTTCTTTTATTGGGATCATATCTTTTTCTATTTCATCATCGCTTTTTCTTTGATCGACGTTTATAGTCACTCCGTCAAGAGATAGCAGGCAATCTTCAATTGAAAATGCGACGCTGGGGCCGAAAAATGATATTGAATAATGGTCTTGATATTGATACAGTGAAAGGACTCTTGCGCCTATTTCGTTGTTTTCAACGCCGTTTCTGATAACTTCTTCTCCGTCGTAGCGTGTTTGTCCCCAAAAGCCGTACTCGGGAACAGACTCACCGACCATATTGCAGTAGCGTTCCACTATAGGATCCGAAAACGCCTTTAACTCGTTTTCGTTTAAATCTTTTCTTACCGTGATATAATCGTAGATCAAAGCAGGTTCGTCAAAGTGAAGAGAAGCTGCTTGGAGCGCGTTCGGATCTTTTACTGTTACTTTTGTGTATTTGTTAGTCGGCACGCCCATTATATTGGGATCTTCTTCCGTCAGCATTGCAAATTCTTCGTAGGTATAAAGCGGACCGTCGACGAACTCGGGCTCTTTGTATGTTTCCTTGGGTGTTTTTCTTTGAAGCACGCCTATGACCGTGCCGACAAGGATAGCAACGAGTAGGCAAATGCTTGCGGCAAGCAGAAGAGTACGTCGCAAGCCTTTCTTTTTGAGAATTACGAACGGCTTCGCGTTATACGGCGCGGCTTCTTCTACGTATTTTTCGTCAATGAGACTCATCGAGTTTAATATTTCTCTTTTTTTCATAAATCAATACCCTCCTTCAATAAATGCTCTCGGAAGCGTTTACGGGTGCGCGAAAGGGTGGATTTTACCGTGCCCTCGGAAATTGAATAATCTGCGGCTATGCTCTTTATCGAGCTGCAATACCAATATCTGCGCACGAAAATTATTCTTGTCTCTGGCGGTAGCTCTTCAAGAAAGGAATTTATCGCGTCGCGAAGTAATATCTCGTCAACGGGTGCACCTTTCTCATTCCGAGAAGTTATAAATTCTTCCACTTCCTCGAAGATAAGCTGATTTTCATTTCTTCTTTTCATAGCGTTTTCATTGGCATACCTGTTGAGCGCAAGATTCCTCGTTAGCTTGCCAAGGTAGGTCGATAAGCGCTCGGGCTTCTTGGGTGGAATACTCGACCACGCGTGCACATAGGTGTCGTTGACGCATTCCTCCGCGTCAAGCTCGGAATAGAGAATATTGTACGCAATATAGTAGCAGTATGTTCCGTACTTTTCCTGCGCATAGCGTATGGCATCCTCTGAGCGTTCCCAAAACAGTTCAACTATTTTTACGTCATCCATATTTACCTCCTATTGTTGTGGCGCCTTCACTATAATACACAGAATTTGAAACGGAAAGGTTGCACTTTTTTAAAAATTATAGCATATTTTTTAAAAAAATACAATATCGAAGCACAAAGCCTCAAATGTTTAAGAATACTCGCTAAAAATTCTCAAAAACTCTTGTAAAAATGTTCAAGATTTGATATAATAAACTATGTATTGATATTTTTAGGTTAAAAATAAAATTTTTGACATCGGAAGGTGATAAAATGAAAGAAAAGTATTACATCACAACAGCGATAGCGTATGCGTCGAGAAAGCCTCACTTCGGAAATACCTATGAGGTAATTATGACAGACGCGGTCGCAAGATATAAGAGAGCACTCGGCTACGATGTGTTCTTCTGCACGGGTACCGACGAGCACGGTCAGAAGATCGAGGACCTTGCGAATGCGGCAGGTATTACCCCCAAGCAGTACGTTGACGGCGTTGCGGGCGAGATCCGCGGCATCTGGGACAAGATGAATTCGAGCTACGACTATTTCATCCGCACGACCGACGATTATCACGAGGCAAACGTGCAGAAGATATTCAAGAAGTTCTACGACAAGGGTGACATCTACAAGGGCAAATACGAGGGCTGGTACTGCACGCCCTGCGAGTCCTTCTTCACCGAGACTCAGGCGGCAGAGGGCAAGTGTCCCGACTGCGGTCGCCCCGTACAGAAGGCGAGCGAAGAGGCTTACTTCTTCAAGATGAGCAAGTACGCCGATCTCCTTATGAAGCACATCGAGGAGCATCCCGAGTTCATCGAGCCCGAGTCGCGCAAGAAGGAGATGGTCAACAACTTCCTCAAGGCAGGTCTGCAGGATCTCTGCGTTTCGCGTACCTCGTTCAAGTGGGGAATTCCGGTCGACTTCGACGACCGTCACGTCGTTTACGTATGGCTCGACGCGCTGACCAACTACATCACCGCTCTCGGCTACGACGCGGACAAGACCTTTGAGGAGCAGTCCGAGCACTTCAAGAAGTATTGGCCTGCCGACGTTCACATCATCGGCAAGGACATTCTCCGCTTCCACACTATCTATTGGCCTATCTTCCTTATGGCGCTCGATCTGCCTCTGCCGAAGAAGGTATTCGGTCATCCGTGGTTCAACTTCGGTGTTGAGAAGATGTCGAAGTCTCGCGGAAACGTTATCTACGCTGACAAGCTCGCAGAGAGATTCGGCGTTGACGGCGTAAGATATTACGCGCTCTCCGAGATGCCCTACAATGCAGACGGAAGCATCACCTACGAGTCGGTCATCAAGAGATACAACACTGACCTCGTTAACAATATGGGCAACCTCGTCAAGCGTACTCTCGATATGCAGAAGAAGTACTTTGATAAGGTCGTTCAGACACCCGTAGCTCATGATGCGCTCGACGACGAGCTGGTTGCAGCTTGTGTTGAGGCTTACAAGGGCTTTACCGAGAATATGGACGCTTACCACATCGCAGACGCGCTTGAGTGCGTATTTGCTATGTTCAACAGAGCAAACAAGTACATCGACGAGACTACACCATGGACTCTTGCAAAGGACGAGAGTCAGCGCGCAAGACTCGGCACGGTGCTCTACAACCTGCTTGAGACTATCCGTTGGGGCGCGGTAATGCTCGCTCCCATCATTCCCGATACCTCTGCAGAGATACTCGCAACTCTCGGCACCGACGCGTGCGACTATGAGAGCATCGGCTCGGCTGACAAGTTCGGCGCTATCAAGCCCGAGAGCGTAGTCGGAGACTCGAGAGTTATGTTCGCACGTATCGACGAGGCTAAGCTCCTTGCTGAGCTTGAGGCAGAGATGGAGGCGCAGAGAGCTGCTGCCGAGGCGGCAGAGAAGGCGAACGCCGCTCCCGAGAAGCCCGAGGGCTGTGCGCTCATCGGCATCGAGGATTTTATGGGCGTTGAGCTCCGCTCGGCGCAGATAATCTCGGCTGAGAGAGTTCCGAAGGCAAAGAAGCTTCTTTGTCTGCAGGTAGACCTCGGATACGAGAAGAGACAGGTCGTTTCGGGTATTGCAAAGTTCTATGCTCCCGAGGATCTCGTCGGCAAGAAGATAATCCTCGTTGCTAACCTCAAGCCTGCAAAGCTCTGTGGAATTGACTCCGAGGGTATGATCCTTGCAAGCGGCGAGGAGCAGGTAAGAGTTGTATTCCTCGCCGAAGACACACCTCTTGGCGAGCGTATCAGATAATAAAAATGGCAATTAACTTTTTTGACAGCCACGCGCACTATTACGACGATCGCTTCTACGGCGAAGAAAATCCTCAAGGAGCGGAAAAGCTCCTTGAGGAGCTTTTTGCTGGCGGACTGCTCGGCGTGATAAACGTGGGCACCAACCACCGCTCAAATCTTCGTGCGATCGAGCAGGCTAAGAAATATCCGCTTATGTACGTAGCGGCGGGAATTCATCCCGAGGACGTCGCAAGCACCGACATCGGTGTTGAGGGCGAGCTTGAGAAGCTCTACGCTCTGCTTGAGAACAGAGAAAAAAGGGAAGAGAACAAGATAGTCGCACTCGGCGAGATCGGGCTTGACTACTATTGGGAGCCCTACGACCGCGAGCAGCAGACCTATTGCTTTGAAGCGCAGATGGAGATGGCGCGCAAGCTCGATCTTCCCGTCGTGATACACGACAGAGAGGCTCACGGCGACAGCTTTGACGTTGTGTGCAAGTACCCCGAGGTACGCGGAGTTTTCCATAGCTATAGCGGGAGCGCGGAGATGGCAAAGGAGCTTGTCAAGCGCGGCTGGTATATATCCTTTTCGGGCGTTGTTTCCTTTAAGAACGCCGCAAAGATCAAAGAGGTCGCAAAGGTCGTGCCGGACGACAGAATTCTGATCGAGACCGATGCGCCCTACCTCGCACCTCATCCGTTCAGAGGAAAGATAAATCACTCGGGCAGACTGTTCTACACCGCGACCGCACTCGCAGAGGCGAGCGGCAGATCAGTAGAGGACGTAGCGCGACTGACTCGTGAGAACACAAAGAGACTTTTCGGAATTTGACAATATCAGATGATACCTGTTTTTGACACGGAGGTATAAAAATGACAAAGCTTTTCAAGATTTCAGCACTTCTTCTTATAATCGCGATGCTGCTCTCCTGCTTTGTCGCTTGCTCGGACACCTCGGGCGAGGACGGCTCGGCAGCACCCTCGGACAGCGAGACCGAGCGTGAGACGGTAGAGGTACCGTCCTTTGAAGAGACCGGATTACTCGCACTCTTTGCCAACGGCGAGTACACGCTTAAGGTAATAAGAAGTGAATATGCGGACAGCACCGACACCGATGCGTATGCCGCGCTTCGCGACGCTCTCAAGAGAAAGACCAAGGCAAATCCCGCGATGGCGACCGACTTTGTTGCGGCTTCCGAGGAGAAGTATGATGGCCCTGCGATACTCGTGGGTGACACCAACTATGCGGAGTCGGAGGAGCTGAACGCGAAACTCAAGAATAACGAATATGCCGCAAAGCTTGTGGGAAACAAGTACGTTATCGCGTACAAGTGTCCCGAGGGATTTGATGCTATACTAAGAAAGATCAGAGCAAAGCTCAACTCTGCCGATGTCAGCCTCATCACTATCGACGAGAGCTGGAACTTTGAAGGCACGCTTGAGGACATATCCTACGTTCCCGATATTGCGGGCGGCTGGGATGAAAGCTTCGACGGCGGCCAGAGCTCTACATACTGCATCAAGGAAGAGAGCAACCTTGAGGAATATGAAGCATATCTTGGGGTGCTTGCCGAAAATGGATTTGTGCATCACTCGGGCAGCCGAATTGCCGACTGCGCGTTTGATCTTCTGTATACCGACAAGACCATCGCTTATCTGATGTACTTCTCGGATACCAAGCTTTTCAAGCTTTCGATGGACAGCAGAAAGGTATTCTCGCTTCCCACACTCGAGAAGGATAACGTATATGAGAAGGTCAACGATGCGACTATAACTCAGGTCGGCCTCGGTGACTCGATCAACAACGGTATGCTCTATATATCCAAGATGTCGGACGGCAGCTTTATAATCATCGACGGCGGCGTTTCCTCGGGTTATATCTACGACTCGCTCGTTAAGCTCGCAGGACGCGAGGACGATATCCGCGTTGCCGCTTGGCTCATCACTCATCACCATCAGGATCACGCAGAGGGCTTCAAGAAGACCTCTGAGAAATACGCAGATAAGCTCATAGTCGAGAAGATCATCCACTGTCAACCAAGAGCCACACAGCTCAAGCCCGGTGAGGGATCAGACTACGAGCAGGTAAAGAACAGAATTGTAGACGGAATAAGAAACTTCCAGGCGACTAACCCTGATCTAGAGCAGATCAAGGCGCATCCCGGTATGGAGATCTACATCCGCGACGCAAAGATCACGGTCATTGCGACGATCGACACCGTTGAGCCTAAGATCATTTCCAACGTCAACAACGCATCGATGGTGTTCAGAATGGAAGTGGGAGAGAAGAGTATGATCTTCCTTGGCGACTCCGAGCAGATGCAGACCAAGCCGATGTACAAGGCTTTCGGCGAGGAATATTTCAGATGCGATGCGCTTCAGCTCGCTCACCACGGCTACGGCAACACGAATACAGGTAACGACTCGCACGTTATCAACGTAGCCTCCAAGGCGACCGTGGTATTCTGCCCTGTGTCTACTTATCACCTTACAGCTGACGAAGCAAACGTAAAGGGAATGCTTCAGAATCGTATCTTCTTCGAAAATCCCGACGTCACGGTCCACGTTGGCGGAGAGGATAACGTCACACTTGATCTCTATACGCTCGAGCAGATAGGCGAGCGTTGGGAGCCCAAGGGTTGATCTTAATAACGCAAACGCCGCAGAAAAGCACTTTCTGCGGCATTTTTTATTGCAAAAGTGCGGAATTTTGTAAAAAATCCACAAAAATGAGGTCGATATTTCTATATTATGAAGTATAAAAAATACAAAAAATCTCTTGCAAAATGACGGAATATGCGGTATAATAATTAAAAGGTTTGTCAAAATGAACCAAATAAGCAGGAAAACGTGCGATCTCGCACATCCTGTTAAAATATTTTAGAACTTTCCGCTATGGGCGGAAGTGAGGAGGAAAAACCAATGGCTGTTGTAGACACCAAACAAATCAGAAACCTTGTACTGCTTGGACACGGAGGATGCGGAAAAACGTCGCTTGCAGAAGCAATGATATATATTACCGGCGGCATTGACCGTCTTGGCCGTGTAGAAGACGGAAACACCGTCTCCGACTATGACGCAGAAGAGACCAAGAGAGGCTTCTCTCTTTCGGCTTCTCTCTTGAACACAACCTGGAAGGATTGCAAGATCAACATCATCGATACCCCCGGTTACCTCGACTTCGTGGGCGAGGCTCATCAGGGCCTTCGCGTTGCGGACAGCGCACTTATCGTCGTTGACGGTAAGGCAGGCATCGAGATCGGTACCGAGCAGGCATGGTACTACGCAGAGAACGCAGGTCTTCCCAAGGCGTTCTTTATCAACAAGTTCGACGATAACGACGCAAGATTTGCTCACGTTCTCGACGCGCTTCACGTTACCTTCGGTAAGCACGTATGTCCTCTCACCATTCCTATGGTTAAGGACGGAGTCGTTACCGGATGTATCGACCTTATCGAGCAGAACGCTCACGTTTTCGATAAGAACGGCAGACACAGCGTTGAGATCATCCCCGCTGAGTCTATGGAAGCAGTAGAGAAGTACCGCGATATGCTTATGGAAGCAGTAGCAAGTACTGACGAAGAGCTTATGGAGAAGTATTTCGGCGGCGAGGAGATCACTCCTATGGAAGCTACCAACGCAGTTCACGAGGGTATCATCAACGGTGATATCGTTCCCGTATTCTGCGGCGCTGCTACAAAGCTTTGGGGCGTTTGGACCATGCTCGACAAGATCACCGGCTCCTTCCCCAGACACACCGCAAAGAAGGTTGAAGCTCTTGCTGACGGCGACGAGATGGAGATCGCTGTTGACGGCGAGCCCGCAATGTTCGTATTCAAGACCGTCGCTGACCCGTTCGTAGGTAAGATGTCCTACTTCAAGGTAATGAACGGTACTGTTAAGCGCGATATGCTTATGAAGAACAATACCACCGGTGAGAGCGAAAAGCTCGCTCACATTTATATCGTAAGCGGTAAGAAGCAGGTCGAGGTAGACGAGCTTGCTTGCGGCGATATCGGTATGGTAGCAAAGCTCACCAACACCAATACCAACGATACACTTACCTGGAACAAGGAATTCTCCTATGCTCCTATCACATATCCCACTCCTTACTACTCCAGAGCTATGATTCCTGCAAGTGCTAAGGACGAGGGCAAGATCTCCCAGAGTATCGCAAAGATGCTTGAGGAAGACCTTACACTTAAGTACGAGAACGATCCCGAGACCAAGCAGATGGTAGTTTCGGGCCTTGGCGATATGCACCTTGCTGTTATCGCGGCTAAGATGAAGAACCGCTTTGGCGTAACGGTCAACTTTGAGGTTCCCAAGATGGCTTACCGTGAGAAGATCACAAAGCGCGCTGACGTTGAAGGTAAGCACAAGAAGCAGAACGGCGGTTCCGGTCAGTACGGTCACGTTAAGATCCGCTTCGCTCCCGCTGAGTGCGAGGGACTTGAGTTCACAGTATCCGTCGTTGGCGGTACCGTTCCGAAGAACTTCTATCCCGCAGTAGAGAAGGGACTTCAGGACGCTATGGCAAAGGGTGTTGCAGGCTTCCCGCTCGTAGGACTTGCTGCTGACCTTTACGACGGTTCTTACCACGACGTTGACTCGGACGAAATCTCGTTCAAGACCGCTGCAAGCATCGCTTACAAGAAGTGTCTTGAGATGGCAGCTCCCGTTATCCTCGAGCCTGTCGGCGATATGGACATCACCGTTCCGGATTCTCTTGTTGGTGACGTAATGGGTGACCTCAACAAGCGCCGCGGCGCAGTTATGGGTATGGATCCCGCTACGAGAAAGGGCTATACCACCGTTCACGCAGTTGCTCCTAAGGCAGAGCTCGTTGAGTATCCTATCGCTCTCCGTGCTATGACTCAGGGTAGAGGTAGCTTCGAGTACAAGGTTACCGGATACGACACAGTTCCCGGCAATATCGCTGAGAAGATCAAGAAGGACAATGCTCCCGCTTAATCACGGACTGTCGACTTTAGCGCAGAACAAAAACACACAGTAATACAAATGAAGCCGCTTTTGCTGTCGGAAACGATGGCGAAAGCGGCTTTTTGTAGAAATTTTCGAGCTATATCTCGAAAATTTCATTTTTATGTGTGTTTTTTAGCCGCAAAAACGCTCTCTGGCGTATTTTTATACGCCGACGAGAACGTTTTTGCGACTTCTGCATCTAAATTCGGCAGTCCCTATATATAAAAATATGTAAAGAAAATCAAAAATCCTCTTGACTTTCTTCTCGTTTAGTGCTATAATCTCAAAGGTCGAAATATAACTGTTAATATACAGCATTTGGTTAGGAGAAAATAATGCAAACCCTTCTTTCACTTTCAATAGCACTCTTCGTCGGTCTTATGCTCTCAAGACTTGCAAAGCTTGTAAAGCTCCCCGCGGTCACGGCATATCTTGTTGCAGGAATTCTGGTCGGTCCGTACCTTCTCGGCGCGCTCGGTATCGAGGGACTCGGATTTACAAGTATGGATCAGGTCAAGTCCTTTAGCATGCTTTCTAATGTCGCACTCGGATTTATCGCGTTTTCTATCGGAAACGAGTTCAGACTCGCTCAGCTCAAGAAGACGGGTAAGCAGGCGACCGTCATCGGAATAATTCAGGCGGTATTTGCGACTTTGGTCGTTGATGCAGCTCTCATCGGTCTGCACTTCATTATGCCCGATAAGCTTCCGCTCCCCGCGGCTATCGTGCTTGGCGCGGTCGCATCGGCTACCGCACCTGCGGCAACCCTTATGGTCGTACGTCAGTACAAGGCAAAAGGACCGCTTACCGATATACTCCTTCCCATCGTCGCGCTTGACGATGCGGTAGGACTCGTGCTCTTCGCAATATCCTTCGGTGTTGCAAAGGCGCTTATTCACGGAAAGGTAGACGTTCTTTCCATCGTGCTTGAGCCGATCCTCGAGGTAGTTCTCTCGCTTCTGCTCGGACTTGTGATGGGTCTGCTCTTTACATTCTTTGAGAAATTCTTCCACTCGCGCTCCAAGCGTCTGTCGATGTCGGTGACATTCGTGTTCCTGACCGTCGCGCTCTCGATGCTTGAGTTTGAGATCGGCGGAGTTCATATTGCTTTCTCGTCCTTGCTCGTATGTATGATGCTCGGAACGGTATTCTGCAACTGCTGCGACTTTTCCGAGGAGCTTATGGACAGAGTCGACCGCTGGACCGCACCGCTCTTCATCCTCTTCTTCGTGCTCTCGGGTGCGGAGCTTGAGCTTTCGGTCTTTGCCGATATCGCCATCGTTATAGTCGGTGTGGTTTACATCATCGCACGCTCGCTCGGTAAGTACTTCGGTGCTTTCACAAGTTCAAAGGCGGTCAAGTGCGAGCCCAATATCGTAAAATACCTCGGAATTACGCTTCTTCCTCAGGCAGGCGTTGCGCTCGGTATGGCTATCAAGGCTAAGGAGTCGCTTGGTGCTGAGGGCGCGATAATCGCAAATATCACGCTCTTTGCAGTGCTTGTATACGAGCTTATCGGACCGATGCTCACAAAGATCTCGCTTCAGAAGGCGGGAGAGATCAGCCCCGAGGGCAAGGTCAGCGCAAGAGAAGAGCACAAGAAGCTTCTTGAGAAGGGAGCGCACCACGCAAAACATCAATAAAAAATCGGCTGGAGCGAATAGCTCCAGCCAAATTTTTTTTACTTGTCAACCTTGGGAAGTCTTGCAAAGCTTGCTTCAAGCTCCTCGTCGGAGGGAGCGTAGTCGCTCATCTTTCCGTCGTGGAAACGCTCGTAAGCAAACATATCGAAGTATCCCGTGCCAGTCAGACCGAACACGATGACCTTTTCCTCACCTGTTTCCTTGCACTTGAGAGCCTCGTCCATAGCTACCTTGATAGCGTGCGAGCTTTCGGGTGCGGGGAGGATACCCTCGATGCGAGCGAAGTACTCAGCCGCCGCAAATACCGAGGTCTGCTCGACCGAAACTGCCTCCATAAGTCCCTGATCGTAAAGCTCGGAGAGCGTGGAGCTCATTCCGTGGTAACGAAGACCGCCTGCGTGAGATGCAGAGGGAATGAAGTTAGAGCCGAGAGTGTACATCTTTGCCATCGGGCAGACTGCACCGGTGTCGCAGTAGTCGTACGCGTACTTACCTCTGGTGAGAGAGGGGCAGGACATAGGCTCGACCGCGATGAAGCGGTAGTCAGCCTCGCCGCGAAGCTTCTCGCCCATAAAGGGAGCGATAAGACCTGCAAGGTTAGAGCCGCCGCCTGCACAGCCGATGATGATGTCAGCCTTTACGCCGTACTTGTCGAGCGCCGCCTTGGTCTCAAGACCGATGATAGACTGATGAAGCGCGACCTGATTGAGCACGCTTCCGAGTACGTAGCGGTAGCCTTCCTTCTTGGTGGCTGCCTCAACAGCCTCGGAGATCGCACAGCCAAGGCTTCCCGAGGTACCGGGATGCTCGGCGAGGATCTTTCTGCCAACCTCTGTGTCCATAGAGGGAGAGGGAGTGACGGTCGCGCCGTAGGTGCGCATTACCTCGCGTCTGAAGGGCTTCTGCTCGTAGGAGCATTTGACCATATATACGTTGCAGTCGAGTCCGAAGTAGGAGCAAGCCATCGAGAGAGCCGTACCCCACTGACCAGCACCTGTCTCGGTGGTAACACCGCGAAGACCCTGCTTCTTTGCGTAGTACGCCTGAGCGATAGCCGAATTTAGCTTGTGGCTTCCGCTTGTGTTGTTGCCCTCGAACTTGTAGTAGATCTTTGCGGGTGTCTGCATCTTTCCTTCAAGGCAGTACGCGCGGATCAGAGGAGCGGGGCGGTACATCTTATAGAAATCGCGGATCTCATCGGGAATGGGGAAATATGCCGTAGTGTCGTCAAGCTCCTGACGGATAAGCTCCTCGCAGAATACGGGAGCAAGCTCTTCTGCGGTGATAGGCTCAAGCGTATCGCCGTTGAGGAGAGGCGCGGGCTTTTTCTTCATATCGGCGCGCATATTGTACCAAGCGTGAGGACGCTCGCTTTCTTCAAGATAGATTTTGTAGGGAATTGTTTTTTCTGACATATCAATGTCTCCTTTCTGTGAGGGGGCAAACAAAAAAGTCCGTCCCGCAATAATTTTGCCGGGACAGGACTGATATCCTGCGGTGCCACCCTGCTTGGCGATCTCTCGCCCACTTACGCATACTATTATATGCTGACCTTGTTCACGGTAGATCACACCGTCGCACATACTCCAAAAAATTGTTTCCGATTGCCCTCGAAGGTCCATTCAACTGTGTTTTCCTGCCGTGATCGCACCACCCACGGCTCTCTGAAAGGAAGGGAGAACAGCTTACTTACTCCTTCTCAACGGTTTAAATAAGTTCAAAATAAATTGTAGCACAACAGAGCCGTTTTGTCAATATATTTTTTAAAATTTCTTGGTTAGTTTGAGTTGAGATTTTTGCCACTTTCTTTCGTAGAAAGTGGCGCAAAGAACTTGAATGAAGGTAAAAGTTATTGGTAGCGTCGCAGGGAAGTTTCGCTCAAGCCTTTACAAAGGCTTGTCGTGAGCCGCCGACGAAACGGCGGTCGCTCGTCGCAACGAGCGAAATCTCCTTATTCGGCGTTTCTCTTTGCGCTTTTCGTGCCAAAGAGAAAAGTGGTCAATAAGGTTAGATGTTATTTTTGTTGAGCTATTTATGCGCGTTCTCAACAGAAAACCGCCGCGCGTACGCGCGGCGGTGGATGTGGTATTATTCGACTTCTACGTATTCCGTGCCGGTCGATTGCTAGTGGTACTTGGCTTGCGACTCGAAATATTCCTCGTAACCCGAGACCTCTATCGCAGGCACGTAGGTCTTGGCGTAGGTTTTATTTCCGCTGTGTGCATACCCTATATATTTGTAGAACGTATAAAATGGAATCACCTCGGTAAAGCTGTCGATGCCTTCTACATATTGCAACCCCACATAATCGTATTCCTCAAAATCAACGGGATCTTGCATAGCCATACACAAGGGGCAGGAATGTCCGCCGAAAACGTAGCCATTGTAGAGTAGCGCTTCTGCATCTGCAAGAGAGATCATTTTAACTTTTTTGTCGGGAACGTACCTTTCCGTTACGTCGGCTTTGAACTTTACATAATCTATAGAAGCATCTATTAGAATTTCGTTGCTTACAATATCGTCTGAAAAGTTCTCATAATTGTCAAAGTAGATAGAAATATAATCCGAAAGAGGTTTACTGTAGTAGAGCGCATCGTTAAGAGGGTGAGCGTCGGCATTGTACAAAAACACGTATATATATTTAATTTTGTACTTCTTGTCGTAGTCGCTATATCCGCGAATGATCTTAATATCGTCGAAATCAGCATTGAAAA
This sequence comes from Clostridia bacterium, assembly GCA_017935225.1. Taxonomy (GTDB): domain Bacteria; phylum Bacillota; class Clostridia; order Oscillospirales; family CAG-272; genus HGM12713. Next base: position 29,708 of record JAGBIA010000041.1, read on the forward strand.
TACTACACAGTTTTTCTTTTATAGGCTGAAAATCGCTCTTTATTTCTTCGTCGCTCTTCCGTTGGTCAATCTGTATTTTGACATCCCCAAGAGTAATGCCTTCCGTATTGCGAATGCCGTTATCAATACTGAATGAGCTATATAATGGGCTTTGATATGAACGCCAAAAGAATCTTTCATCATCGTATCTTTCAAACCCCGTTATTAGTCTTTTTTGTCTTTTTTGGCCGTCGTAATACTCGTCCTCTTCAATTTCATAACTTGTGTTTGGTATGAAGATTTCCTTTGATAATGCCGAGAGAATACCGTCGGTGAAAGACGAAAACTCCTCTTTGTTAAGTCCCTCTTCTGTTGATATTCTTTTATATACCGTTAAATATTCGGCGTTTGGGATCGCCCCTATGTGAAGATATTCTTCGGATGGTACGCAAACTTTGCTATACGCACTTGTGGAAACGGCATCGTACTTGCCCGAGAATAAGTTACCTATATCCAACGCACTATACTGCGCGTCGTCATATACGGGGATTTGCGGTGGCTCTTCGACCGGTTCGTCTTTTCCAAAAAGGAAGAAGAGCGGTATCGCGGCTACGCAAAGACACGCGCAGGCGGCTATGAGTGCGACCTTTTTTATTATGCGGTGGCGTATCGCGGCCATCGGCTTTGCGTTCTGCGGTGCCGCCTCTTCGATGAACTCGTCCTCGATAAGCTCGAACGAGCGGTGCAGCTTTTCATTTCTTGCTTCTTTCTGGCTCATATATAAATGCCCTCCTTTTGCAGATACTCGCGGAAACGCTTGCGCGTGCGCGAAAGTGTGGATTTGACCGTGCCGACGGGAAGGGAATAGTCGGCGGCGATCTCGGATATCGCGCTGTCATACCAATAGCGGCGCACGAAAATTATTCTCGTATCTGCGTCAAGCGAGCGCAAAAAGCTATTTATCGCCTCGCGCAGTGCTACGTCGTCTGTGCTCTCGGGCATCGTGCTCGTGTCGGGGAGCATTTCGCTCACCTCATCGAGAACCGTCGCAAAGGCAGAGTCACGCTTCTCTCGCTTCTGATAAGCGAGGCGGTCGAGCGCGAGATTTCTCGTTATTCTGCCGAGATACGCAGAAAGTGCGATCGGTTTCTCGGGCGGCATAGTATCCCACGCGCGCAGATAGGTGTCGTTGACGCATTCCTCGCACTCGGGCTCGGAATAGAGAATATTGTACGCAATAGCATAGCAGTATTTGCCGTATTTTCTGTCGGTCTCGGAGATCGCATCCTCCGAGCGCTCCCAGAACAGCTCTATTATTTTACTGTCTTCCACGTTGTCACCTCCATACGTTTTTGAAGTCCCTTCACTATTAAAGACGATATTTGAGGGCAAAAGGTTGCAAAAAAAGAAAACTTTTTTTCATTATAGCATATATTTATTATATTTTCAACTGTCAAAATGGACTATTGCACTTGAAAAACGTAGAGCATAGTGATATAATGGTAGTACCAAAGAATTGGAGGACAGAATTATGAGCAATCTTCCCGAATATATGCTTGTTGCGCCCACGGTGTATGCTATCGGCGACAAGTACAACATTTTCGTACCCTTCTCGGACGAGGTAATTATGTGGGTCAAGGTAGGCGAGCACACCTACTACGATCACTGCAACGGAATTCTTCGCTCGAATACAAATATGCACAAGGTCGAGCTTCCGATGTCGGTGCTTGACGAGGCGAAGGAATACACGATCGTTTATCGAAAGATGATCGAGCGCAAGCCTTACTTCCCGACGAGCGAGGACGAGAGAAGCTACACGGTCTCTTTCCGTCCCGTGAAGGATGGCGGCAACATCAACATTTACCATATCTCCGACGCGCACAATCTCGTTGACGAGCCTGTTGCGGCAGGTCGGTATTTTGGGGACGAGATAGATCTTCTCGTGCTCAACGGCGACATCCCTAACCACAGCGGCGACATAAAGAATTTCAACGCTATCTGCGAGATCGCGGCAGGCGTTACGGGCGGTCACTGTCCCTGCGTATTCGCGCGCGGCAACCACGACACGCGCGGTATTCACGCTGAGGATATGCCTTACTACATCCCCACGATGAACGGAAATACCTATTATACATTCAAGGTCGGCTGTGTCTGGGGACTTCTGCTTGACTGCGGAGAGGACAAGCGCGACACTAACGCTGAGTACGGCGGAACGATCTGTTTCCACTATTTCAGAGAGGTAGAGACCGAGTTTATCAAGGAAGTTATCGCGAACGCAGACAAGGAGTACAATGCTCCCGACGTAAAGCACAAGCTGGTCATCTCGCACGTTGCGTTCACGCATATCCTGCAGCCTCCGTTTGACATCGAGCAGGAGCTTTACGGCGAGTGGGCAAGGCTCGTTCGCGAGCATATCAAGCCCGAGCTATTGCTCTACGGTCATCACCACGTAGTTGATATCTATCCCGTAGGATCGGACTTTGACCATCAGGGTCAGGCTTGCACGGCGATCGTCGGCTCAAGACCGACCTTTGCGAATGCCGACCACCCGAACGGCTTTGTCGGTGCGGGAATCGTTCTCCGCGACGACGGAAAGAAGAGAATTATCTTCAATAACGACAAGGGCGAGGTCCTTCGCGACGAGGTTATAGATTAAATGAAAAATTCCGTGAAGCTTTAGCTTCGGGTTCTAAAGGACAGTTTTGAATAGTTTAAAAGCCTCGACAGGTAATTTTCTGTCGAGGCTAAATTTATTTCAATGCATTCTTGCATTAAACACATTTATGTGTTATAATAAACTCAACGCAAAGTTGAATCGAACTCGTTTTTAAGTCGCTTCTTTTTGTGCAAATGGTATGCGATAATATAAGCACAAATCAAATACTCAACAAGGAGGTTCGATTATGAAAGAAACAATGGGGCAGATCATACGCCGATTACGTAAAGAAAAAAATCTTACACAAGAAGAGCTTGCCGAGCAGCTTGGTGTTACTTTTCAAGCTGTTTCAAAA
>JAGBIA010000042.1 GCA_017935225.1 Clostridia bacterium
GTTGAGCATGTCCCCCATGCCACGGCTCCCGCTCACTATTATGTTATCATGATTCAAAAATACGATACCGTTACGGATGTAATATGGATAGATAAATATACAGGAAAAGCTATCAGTCCATATTATGTGAACGGCAAGGGCTGACCTTTCACCGAGGTGACCTTACCATCAGGTTCTAGTGGGGCAACTTCGTGCAGGTTCAAGTCCTGTTACCCGCACCAACAAAAAAGAGAGCTCCAGCTCTCTTTTTGTTTTAGTTTTTTTACACCACTTTGACCTCAAAAAGTGCCTTTTTAAAAAACTTTTCCCCACCGTATTGACAACGTTTTTTTGGTATGATATAGTGGTATCGAAAGATAAAAATCAGGAGACTTTTTATGAAAAAATATATTGTCTTTTTGCTTTGCTTGATCATGATACTATCGCTAATTTCATGTGACACAACAGACAAAAATAAGGATACAGAAAATGATATCCCCAGCACCGAAAACACACAGATTTCAGAAGCCGAGCGCGCTATGGAAATGTACGAGGCTGTTCTGAAAAACGAGATTAAGGTTTACGAGACCGACATCGAAGAATATAACTATTTAAAGGATTGCAAAACGCCCTATAACAGAATCCCACTTTGTGAGTTGGAAGGTTTGAGATATGCCTATATGGACGTTGACGGTGACTCGATAAACGAGCTTGTCGTTGATTGCGGAGATACCTTGATTTTGCGTTATTATGAGGGAACGGTTTACGTTTATCCGTTTACATTCAGAAATATGTATCAGTTGAATACGGACGGCTCATATAATTGGAATCATACTGGGCAGGATTTTGAATACGGAGGAAATCAACTTGTTTTTGACGGTGCAGAATTAAAACCCAAAGAGATTTGGCGTATCGTTAATGACGGTGAACCCAACGCTGAATATTATATTGGTGATAAACAAGTCACTCAAGAAGAAATCTTGAAATATATCGAAGATAACCCTAAAACAAAGGTGGAATTTTTGCCACTTGAAGTATCATGGGAAAGTAATGAGTACCCCAACGAAAAAGGCTAACCTTTCACCGAGGCGACGTTACCATCAGGTTCTAGTGGGGCAACTTCGTGCAGGTTCAAGTCCTGTTACCCGCACCAGCGGCAAGTTGCCGCCTCCAAGAATCGGGGAGCGACAGCAAAAATCCGAACCTTATCACACGACGGTGGGGTTCGGATTTGTCTTTATTCACTGCACCACTGAAAGTAATCCGAGCATTCTCTTACTTAGAGAGTCGTTCGGATTATTTGTTTTATTGAGCATTTCAACGTAGAAGCAAAAATACTGTGTTCAAAAGTTTGACAACAACTTTTTTATATCCCGTCCTCTTCGTCAATAAGCCCCATATCAACTTGTTCCTTGAGCATTGACTTCAGATATTTTATATCTGTATTCTTATATTCCCAAACTTTTTCGCTGCAAACATAATGTTTGTTTGGTTTGTCATCGTCAACGACCTTTCCGTCAACAATTCTCACACTATAACCATCAACGAGCACTCCGGGTCTTATGTGCTTTTGCAGCACACACGGGAAGTTATCTTCTATTGAGACGAAATGAACACGCACTTCCCACGAGTCCTGCGTTTTATATATACCGCAATCCTTTGCGGTTCCGTGATCTAAAATTCCTTTATCCACATCGTCAAGCGACAATCCGAAATGGTATTCATTCACAACAGCCAAAGGCTTATGCTCAGGAGTATAACCAAAAAGCTCGTCCATAGTCATATGAAACAACTGCGCTATCAGTGGGAGCGTAGTTATATCGGGATAGCTCTCTTCATTTTCCCACTTGCTGACGGCGGCTTTAGTGACGCCGAGTATATTGGCAAGCTCCTCTTGTGTCAGTTCACGCTCCCTTCTCTTCGATCTGATCCTCTCACCTATCTTTAAATTTGACATATCAACGATCCCTCCAAAATAATATTTGCTCCTGAACTGATTATATTATACCACAAGTCAGCCGAAATGTAAAGAGATAGTTGATATACTTTGTAAACTGATAGTTATCTGCATTTTCATCGACTCGCCCTCTACTGTTTGGATATCCTCCCCGCTTCGTTGAATTTGCTTGACATTTATTCTGTTTTATGATATAATGCTCTTACAGTATACTTTACCTGTAACAAACTTCACACCACGGGAGGAATATTTATGAAGAAATTTGCATGCGGACTTATCTGTCTGCTACTCACTTTTGCGCTCACCTCTTGCGATCTTGAAGCATTTGACGATATAATGAACGGAGTTATCGCGGACGAGGTAATTGACCTTGGCGGCTCGATACAGCAGAGCGATGCCGAGCTTGACGGTGACGACACGACGGATAACGGTATCGGTGAGGAGAAGCCGAACACGGACGAGAACAAAAAGCCCAATACAAACGGCGATAACGATGAAGACGAAAACAAGAATGATAAGCCCGAGCCGAAGCCCGAAGAGCCCAAACCCGAGGGTGACTACTCCGAGATACTCGAGAGCGTAAACAACGGCGTGCTCAAGGATTCTGTATGCGACTCGATGAAGCTTCCCGAGAATATGCAGCTTCTGCAGTCGGACGAGGCTACCGACGACAACAAATCGGTTGAAATATGGGCGACCGCAGTTCTCTACTATCTCGACGGCAACGTTGTCAACTGGGTAAGTGAGGGCGATCTTCTCTACGTTATAACCTCGGGCAACAACCGACTCGTTATGATCGATACGGCGACGATGGTCCCCGTCTACAACACCTCTCTTGCGGCAGTTCCCGCAGAGCTCAACATAATCGGCGACGAGGTCTATATATCTCTGCCCGATCTGTGCAAAATAGAAATTTTCTCTAAGGCAGACGGCACAAAGAAGTCCTCTCTCAGCTTTGAGCACGAAGTATCATCCTTCTGCCTTGACGGAGATACTATTTACTACACCGAGCACGATCAGCACTGCGAGGTATTCAAAAAGAACCTTGTCACCGGCAATACCGAGAGGATCGGCAGTACCTTTTACTTTCCCAAGATCCTTTTGAACAAGGAGGACAATATTCTGTACATCGGCGAGTCGAGGTCGACCGGAAGCGCGATCTACTATTACGACCCCGATACACTCGAGCGCAAGAGCAAGTTTGAGAAAGACAACTACGGTATTACTAACCACACCAGAGAGATCTTCCACGTTGGAGATATGATCTTCTGGGGCAACTACTGTCTGTCCGACACGAACGCCGCCGAGCTTCTTGCGAGATACGGAACGGCGACTTACGGCAGTGTAAATTTCGCATCCGAGGAGATAGTTTCGACCTATGAGGGACTCTTCCTCACCGACACCTACGAGTGCATCGTTGATTACGATGACGTCCAGACCGAATTTCAGTACGTCCTCGTCACCGAGTCGGAGAACATCTTCTTCAGAACGAGAAGCTTCGATAAGAATATCATCGTCGGTGTGAATTTCAGTATTCAATAATTAAAAAGCTAAGGGCGACCGAGTCGGTCGCCCTTCTGTTTTTATTTAACAATATCCTTAAAAAGTCTGATATACGTGTGCCGCTCTCTGTATGAAGCTCGGTCGGATATCTTATCCTTGCAGTAAATAAATCTTACTTCAGGAAAAAATGCAAAAGTTTCTCTCCGAGCTTTTTGCTATACGGCTGGTAGCGCATCGGCAGGTCGATCCAGGTCTTTTTGTCCACGACCGACTTATAGTGCGAAAATGCGTCAAAGCCGTCCTTGCCGTGATACGAGCCCATTCCGCTCTCGCCCATACCGCCAAATCCCATCTCGCTCGTCGCGAGGTGAATGATAACGTCGTTGATGCATCCGCCGCCGTAGGAAAGCTCCTCGGTCACGCGGCGCGCGTGCTTTTTGTTGCTCGTGAAGATATAGAGCGCGAGTGGCTTATCCTTGTCCTTGAGGTCGTCAACTATTTTATCGAAATCGTCAACCGCGATTATCGGCATAATAGGTCCGAAGATCTCCTCGCCCATGACCGCGTCGCTCTCGGTCACGTTATCCATCACCGTAGGTGCTATGCGGCAGGTCTCGGCATTACGCTCTCCGCCGTGCACGACCTTTTCTCCGTCGATAAGTCCGCAGAGGCGATCAAAATGCTTGCGATTTATGATCTTTCCGTAATTTTCGTTCTCAAGCGGTCTCGCACCGAATTGGCGCACTATCTCAGCCTTCACCGCCGCTACAAATCTATCCTTGACCGATCTCTCGCAGAGGATATAGTCGGGTGCTACGCAGGTCTGACCGCAGTTGAGGTATTTACCGAACACGATGCGCCTTGCGGCGAGCTTGATATTGGCACTCGCGTCAACGATACAAGGGCTCTTTCCGCCAAGCTCGAGCACTGTGGGTGTCAGATGCTCTGCCGCGCGGCGAAGCACCTCCTTGCCGACAGCCTGACTTCCCGTGAAGAATATAAAGTCGAACTTCTGACAAAGAAGCGCGCTGTTCTCTTCTCTTCCGCCCGTGACTACGGCAACGTACTCGGGAGAGAAGCATTCCCCGACGATCTTCTCAACGATCGCGCTCGTTGCGGGCGAGTACGCGCTCGGCTTGACTATCGCCGTGTTTCCCGCTGATATAGCATCCGCCAAGGGCTCTATAGTCAGAAGAAACGGATAGTTCCACGGGCTCATAATAAGCGTATTTCCGTACGGGATCGGCTGCTTGAAGCTATGCGAGCAGAACTGTGCGAGCGGTGTGCGGACCGTCCTTCTTTTTGCGAGCTCGCGCGTGTGCCTTATCAGATAAGAGATCTCAGTCAGCACAAATCCGCTCTCGCACATAAAGCTCTCGTACGCGCTCTTGCCGAGGTCGGTCTTGAGCGCATAGTTTATCTCTTTTTCATATTTTCTTACTGCCGCGTAGAGCTTTTTTAGCTGTTGAATGCGAAAGTCCACGGGCAAGGTCGCGCCGCTTTTGTAATAGGCACGTTGGGAGTCGAGCAGACTCTTTATCTCTTTCTCTGTCATATGATCCCCCTGATCTGAGTTATTTACGATCTTATCTATTCTGTCAAGAAAAAGTATATCACAAAATTGTTGAGATGTCAACGCGGTATCAAGAATAACGCCTTACAATTTGTAAATTTTCTGCACAGTGCTCTTAATATAAAGCTACGGTAGTTAACGCTTGACAAGTATATTTTCAGATGGTATACTATATGTACATATAAATATATAATCGGTGTGTGGTCGTCTTGTCAAGGACGCGGTGCAATAATCACGCTGACCATATTTACTTATATTTTCCGTTTTGATATAATGTATACGTAATACTTTACACAGAAAGGAAGCACGTTATGACAAACAGAGAACGCGCTATGAATATACTGCACTTTCGCGATGCGGACAGACTCCCCGCTGTACATTTCGGATATTGGAGAGATCTACTGCACGAATGGGCTGACCAGGGTAAGATCTCACGTGAGATCGCACTCGACTGGCGAGATGCAAACGAATGCGACAGAGAGCTTGACCGCCTTATCGGCTGGGATTTCAACTGGTCAACCAACAGAAGCTGTTCAATGGGGCTTTTTCCCGCGTTTGAGCACAAGGTACTCGAAACTCTCCCCGACGGCTCGCAGAGAGTACAGACGGGTATGGGGGTTATCGAGAGAGTCAAACCCGGTATCGTCTCTATTCCTTCAGAGGACGATTACACGCTCAAGGACAGACGCGCCTTCGAGGAGCTCTATCTGCCGAAGATGCAGTTTTCTCCCGACAGAGTTGACACCGAGTATTTCAAGCATTTCAACGAAACGAGACCTACCGACGTGCCCGTGGGACTGCAGGTAGGAAGCGTACTCGGAAACATACGCGATATGACCACGGTTATGGGAATGAGCTATCTTATCTACGACGAGGATGAGGAGCTTTTCGCGGACATCGTCGATACGTATGCGGAGCTTCAGTACAAGTGCATTGAGGCGGTGCTCGAGACGGGCGCGAGGTTTGATTACGCACACTTCTGGGAGGACGTATGCTTCAAGAGCGGTCCGCTGATCTCTCCCGAGCTTTTCGACGAGCTTTGCGCAAAGCACTACAAGAAGAGATGCGACCTGCTTCACAGCTACGGAATAGATATAATCTCGCTCGACTGCGACGGCGTGGTCGAGAAGCTGCTTCCCACTTGGGTAAACAACGGTGTCAACACGATGTTCCCGATAGAGATAGGTGTGTGGGGCGACCAATTTGAGCCCGCAAGAAAGAAATTCGGCAAGGAAGTCCTTGGCGTCGGCGGTATGGACAAGACCGCGTTCAGACGCGACAAGGCGGCAGTCGACGCAGAGATCGAGAGAGTAAAGCGACTCGCTTCTCTCGGCGGATTTATCCCCTGCCCCGACCACAGAATAATGCCCGGCTCGAAGTTTGAGCTGGTACAGTATTACGCAGAGGAGATCAAAAAGATCACACTCTGATATCTACACAGATACAGAAAGAGAGAGCGGATATGGAAAACCCGTGCACAAGGCTAAAAAAGGAAGAGCTTCTCCGAGATCTTCCGTTATATCAAGACATCTTCCTGTGCCGCAGTGCGTACCCCGAGGGAGCGTCCTACGATCTGCTCTGCACGTATGAGTGCGTAGAGATAGACCTGATAGTAAGCGGTAGCGGAATACATCAGATAGCCAATCAGTCCATCCCCTGCACCGCAGGAGATATATACGTTCTTCACCCTGACGTCCCGCACGGATTTTTCGTTAAAGAGATCGGCGACGCTATGGAGATCCGCCGACTATTCTTTGATCCTTCGGGATGGTTTGGCGGCGACGTCACAGATCCCGAGAACAGCAGATTTTGCTACGGAATATTCAGCGACGGCTCTATGATCGCCTACGCGATGCTCAACACAAAAACACAGAACGAGGTAGTCTCGCTCTACGACCGCATACAGACCGAGCTTTATGATCCGAAGCCCGAGTGGAAGGACTCGCTCAGAGCCTATCTTACCCTGCTTCTGATCACAGTCGGCAGATACGTCAACCGCGCGATCAAAAATCTGCCTGCTTTCTCGCCAAAAGAATGGAAGACCGTTTTTGCAATTCTTGGGCGGATCCACGAGAGCCTTGGCGACCCCGAGCTGACGCTTGAGCTTATCGCAAAGGAAAGCTACTCGAGCCCATCAAAGCTCAGCCGCACCTTCAAGAAGATCACCGGCAGGACATTTACAGAATATCTCAAGGATGTCCGTCTCAAGAGAGCCTGCGAGCTGCTCCGAGACACCGAGCTCAACGTGGACGAGATAGTGTGCGCGTGCGGTCTGCGCGACATTCCGTCATTTTATCACAGCTTTCATTCCTACGCGGGAATGACACCAAATCAATACAGAAACACATACAATAATACGAATAAGGAGAAAAAGATCATGATCATTTTAAGCGAAATTTCCGAAAATTTGCAGAGAGGTAAGGCTAAGCTCGTAAAGGAAATGGTCGAGCAGGCTCTCGCTGAGGGATGCGATCCCGAAAAGATACTTAACGAGGGACTTCTCTCGGGTATGAACGTAGTCGGTGAGAAGTTCAAGAACAACGAGGTATACGTTCCCGAGGTTCTGGTTGCCGCAAGAGCTATGAATATGGGCGTTGCCGTACTCAAGCCTCACCTCTCCGCAAGCGGAGTCAAGGCTACGGGCAAGGTATGCATCGGAACGGTTCAGGGCGACCTTCACGATATAGGTAAGAACCTTGTAAAGATGATGATGGAGGGCAAGGGACTTGAGGTAGTAGACCTCGGAACAGACGTTTCCCCCGAAGCCTTCGTGCAGACCGCGATCGAGCAGAACTGTCAGGTCATCTGCTGCTCTGCCCTGCTTACCACCACTATGTCGGTAATGGCTGACGTAGTAAAGGCACTTGAGGCGGCAGGCGCGCGCGACAAGATCAAGGTCATGATCGGCGGCGCACCTATCAATCAGGCATTCTGCGACAGCATCGGCGCGGATCGCTACACTGTCGACGCGGCAAGTGCGGCTGACGCGGCGGTCGAGCTTTGCAAGTAATATAAAGCTGACAAGAAAAAGATATGTTTATCGACAAATACAGCGCAGTTCTTTGCGAGTATGAAAAATTCTGGGAGCGCAAGAACACAAAGCGACCTATTCTCAACATATCCTACAGAAAAGAAAATACACTTCCCTTCCGCGATCCGCAAGATCCTACGGAGAAATGGCTTGATCTCGACTATAAATATAACCGCTTCAAGCATATTTTAGCTACGACCGGATATATTGCAGAGGGTATACCTATGCAGTTTACCAATTTCGGCCCGGGATGTCTTGCCGCGTGCATCGGCGGTAGCTTTGTGCCCGCGATGAACACGATATGGTTCGATAACGATCCGATAGTAAAGGAGTGGGAGAATCCACCCGCTATCCGCTTTGACGAGCAAAGCGAGATGTGGCAGAAGATCGTGGCAGAGCAAAGGATCTATGCCGCGGACCCCGACGTACATTTTTCGATCACGGACATCGGCGGAATAATGGACGTAGTCGCGGCGCTGAGAGGTACTGAAAACCTGCTTTACGATCTGTACGATTATCCCGACGAGGTCAAGGAATTCACACAGAGGGTAAAGAAAGAATGGTTCAAGCTCTACTACAGACAGCTTGAAATTGTTTCTGCGGCATCCCAGCCCTACAACAACTGGATGAACATTCCCTCTTCGAAGCCGTGGTATCCCCTGCAGTGCGATTTTTGCTATATGATCTCGCCAAAGCAGTTCAGCGAATTCGTGCTTGACGACCTTATTGACCAAGTCAACTATATGCCGCGCTCTATCTATCATCTTGACGGCGTAGGCGAGCTTCCGCATATCGATATGCTTCTCGACATAGAAGGGCTCACCGGCATCCAATGGACGTCGGGAGCAGGCAACGCGGAGCTTTGGGATGAAAAATGGTTTGACCTCTATCGAAAAATACAGGACAAGAAGAAAAACATCGTTCTTCTTAGCGGAATCAATGAGCACGACGAGGCAGGCGCAGAGCGCTTGATCAAATCACTCGATCCCACAGGTGTTTACATAAGCTTTGGATGCTCCTCTGAGGACAAAGCAAAGGATATGCTTGAAAAGATAAGCAGATGGTCGGAATAATTCTGATTTCCGACCAATACATCGCAAGGAGGCATAAGAAATGACAAAGCTCACGAGCCGCGAAAGAATGCTCCGCACCTATCGCCGAGAGGAGATAGACCGCATTATGATGGTCGACTCGGCGTGGGCAGGTACGGTAAAGAGATGGCAACGGGAGGGTATGCCTGCGAATATCGATTGGCAGGACTATTTCGGCTTTGACAAGGTAGTCAAGCTCGGCACGGACAACTCTCCGCGTTTTCCTTACAAGCTGATAGAAGAAACCGACAGATACAAAATAATCACTACGGCTTGGGGGCAGACACAGAAGCATTTCAAGGAGCTTGACTCCACCCCCGAGGTGCTTGACTCCTACTATTGTTCCTCGGAGCGTTGGGAGGAAGCTAAAGCCAAAATGCTTACTCACTACGAGGACAGAATTCCGTGGGACAATCTGAAGCAGAACTATGCCAAATGGAAGGCAGAGGGCAGATTTATGCAACTCGTCATCTGGTTTGGCTTTGACGTTACGCACTCGCATATGGTAGGAACCGAGAACGTTCTTGTCGGTATGTACGACGAGCCCGAGTGGATATGCGATATGTTCGATACGTATCTTTCCGTTTCGCTCGGGCTTGCACAAAAGATACTCGACGCAGGCTATGAGTTTGACGGCATTTTCTGGTACGACGATATGGGATATAAGAACTCTCCCTTCTTCTCCCCTGCGATGTACCGCGAGTTGCTCAAGCCCTATCACAAAAAGGCGATAGAATGGGCACACGAGAGAGGGCTTGTAACCGAGATGCACTCCTGCGGATTTATAGAGCCGCTCGTTCCCGATCTCGTTGAGATCGGTCTTGAGATGCTCAATCCGCTTGAGATAAAGGCGGGAATGGATCCGTTCAAGCTCAAGTCGCTCTACGGTGACAAGCTCGCATTCCGCGGCGGTATCAACGCTCAGCTTTGGGATAACATTGACCTTGTCAGATCCGAGATGGAGCGCATCATCCCCGTTATGAAAGAGGGTGGCGGATACGTATTTGCCTCCGATCACTCTATCCCGAATTCAGTTTCTTTGGAAACGATGAAGCAGATATCCGAGCTTGCGCACAGGCTCGGAAAATATTAAAAAAGGATTTCTTATGATAAACGACAGAGATAAATTGATCGTACGCGAGCTTGCAAAAAAATATATGTCGCTCGTCTGCACCGAGAGGCAGGAGCGGATGCTTGCAAGATTTCTTGACACGAATGATCTGAGGGCGACGCGTCCTCCCGTGATCCTTGACGAGATCCCGTGGTATCAGATGAATATGAACGGCGAGCTTGACTGCGTGTGCGAGGACGAGAGGGCGCACAAAGTCGAGTATCACTTCAGAACGGCGATATTCTATATGACTCATTTTGCGGCAGACAACACCTATCTGCCCGAATTCAGAGTGCGCCGCGCTATGAGCTCGAGCGGCATCGGAATTGAATACGAAACACTTGATCTCAAGCGTACGGACAGTATCAACAACATCGTATCGCGTGAATTTCGTGACGTTCTCGAGGACGAGTCCGCACTTGAGAGGATGCACGATCCCGTCTTTACGCTCCATCCCGAAAAGGACGCGGCAGAGATGGAGTTCTATACCGAGCTTCTCGGCGACTCTATCCCGATAAGGCTCTACGGATTTGACTATTTTTACTATGCACCATGGGACAAGATAACGCGACTTCGCGGCGTCGAGCCTATCCTTATGGATATGTACGACCGCCCCGAATATCTGCACGAGATCATCAAAAAATTCACCTCCGCCGCGCACGCGGAGCTTGATTTTGTCGAGCAGAACCTTGAGGTAGTCAGGAGCAATTCCCTTCACTGCACCCCCTCTCTGATAACCGTAGATGAGAGCAAGGGGCTCAAGTCGACCTGGTGTCGCAGTATGGCACAGTCGTTTGGAGTTATCTCGCCCGCTATGTTCAAGGAGTTCGAGCTCGACTATCTTCTGTCCGTGGCAGAGCGATTTGCCTACACCTATTACGGCTGTTGCGAGCCGCTTGACGACAAGATAGAGGTGCTGAAGCAGATACCCAATCTGCGTAAGATCGGTTGCTCGCCTTGGGCAAAAGTCGAGAGCTGCGCCGAGCAGATCGGCGGCAATTACGTGCTCTCAAGAAAGCCAAACCCCGCAAACGTGGCTATCTGCACAGACCCCGAGCTGATAAAGAGTGAGACCGAAGAGACGGTCAAGGCATGCCTTGCGCACGGCTGTCCGTACGATATCGTCCTCAAGGATATCAGTACAGTATCGCACCGCCCCGAAAATCTCATTGTGTGGGCACAGACGGTAAACGACGTGCTCGATCAATATTACGACAAAAGGTAGAACCGAATGAAATACGATATGAAATTATGGCTTGAGGACCTCAAGGGTTCTCACAAAAAAAAGCCCCTTCCCATCCTCTCTTTCCCCTGCGTCAGTCTGCTCGGAGTCAGCGTTCGAGAGCTTATCTCGGACAGTGATCTGCAAGCTGCGGGAATGAAGCTCGTGGCAGAGCGCACCGATGCGGCAGCGGCGGTCAGCTTTATGGATTTGTCGGTGGAGGCAGAGTGCTTTGGCGCGACTGTTGTCGTATCGGACGACGAAGTGCCCACCGTAAAGGGCAGGATGATCAACAATGCGAACGATGCTGACGCACTCGAAGTTCCGTCTGTCGACAGCGGCAGAGCGCCAATTTATATAAGTGCCATCAAAAAGGCGACCGAGCTTATAGGCGACCGCCCCGTGCTTGCAGGGATGATCGGTCCTTTCTCGCTCGCGGCGCGCTTGCTTGATGTATCCGAAATAATGATGGACTGCTACGACGATCCCGATATGGTGCACACCGTGCTCGAGAAGGTCACAGCATTCCTTATCGAATATGCAAGGGCATACAAGGCGGCGGGTGCTGACGGAATAGTTCTGGCAGAGCCCGTTTCGGGACTCCTCTCGCCTATGCTTGAGGAAGAATTCTCTTCCCCCTACGTCAAGCAGATAGTTGAGGCTGTGCAGTCGGAGGATTTTGCAGTTATCTACCACAACTGCGGCGACAACGTGCCGAAAATGCTCGACTCGATACTGACGACGGGTGCGGCGGCATACCACTTCGGCAACGCGGTGGATATGGAGCGCGACATCATCGCACACGTTCCGTCCGACGTGCTGGTTATGGGAAATATCGACCCTGCGGGAGTTCTGCGCCTCGGAACACCAGAAAAGGTAAAAGAAGAAACGCTTGCTTTGCTCGAGAAATGCTCTAAGTACGAAAACTTCCTGCTATCCTCGGGCTGTGACATCCCACCGATGACTCCGTGGGAGAATATCGACGCATTCTTTGCGGCATCTGAAGAATACTATGGAAAATAAGATATTTGATACACTTACAGAAAAAGCAATAGAACTCGGCGCACACAAGGCGAGCGTAATTTCTGCGTGCGAGATCTCGCTCGACCGCGCGTTTCGCGATATGTGCGCATCCAACGCGTGCGGAGTTTACGGAAAGTGCTATATGTGTCCGCCCGACGTGGGGGATATCGACGAGCTTATGGCAGAGGTCGCAAATTACGACTACGCGCTGGTCTACCAGACGGTAAGCGAGCTTGAGGACAGCTTTGATTTCGAAGGTATGGTCGAAGCTAAGAGGCGCACCTATCCGCTTGCGCAGAGTATGCGCGAAATATTCAAAAACTGCGGCATAAAAAAGGTGCTTCACCTTGGTGCAGGCGGTTGCGGCGTATGCAAGAGCTGTGCAAAGCAGACGGGCGAGCCCTGCCGTTTCCCCGAAAAAGCGATGCCATCGCTTGAAGCCTACGGATTCAACGTGTCGGCACTCGCAAAGTCCGCTGGAATGAAATACATCAACGGTCAGAACACCGTTACCTACTTCGGTGCGGTATTATTTTCACTTGACGGAGAGTAAAATGGAGCAGACAAAGCTGACGTTCGACAATAAGCAGATAAGCGCCGAGATCGGACAGACGGTCGCGCAGATAATAAAGCGAGAGCAGCCCTGCGGCGGACACGGCAAGTGCGGCAAGTGCAAGGTCGTGGCGAGGGGTTCTCTTTCTGCGCCCTCTGAGAGCGAGCTGCGGCTTCTTTCTGCCGACGAGTTATCAAACGGAGTGCGCCTTGCCTGCTCTGCGAGAGTTCTTGGCGAGTGCGAGATAAGCACTCTTCGCGACGAGCGCGACAGCGTGGTACTCACAGATGCGGATCTGCCCCAGATCGCTCTCTGCCCCGATTTCGAGCGGCTCGGCGTGGCTCTCGACATAGGTACGACAACTCTTGCCGCTCGCCTTTATTCGAGCGACGGAGAGCTTCTTTCAAGCGCGGGAGCTCTCAATCCGCAGTCAAGCTTCGGAGCTGACGTTATCTCGCGTATCGAGGCTTCTCTCGCGTCGCACGAAGAGGAGCTTGCTTCTCTTATCCTCTCTGCAATTGATAAGCTCGTCCGCGAGCTTTGCAGGGCGGCCGACAGAACGGCTGATGAGATCGGCTCGATCGTCCTGACGGGCAACACTGCGATGCTCTATTTTCTCACTAAAAGCTCTCCGCTCGCGCTCTCACGTGCGCCATTTGTAGCAGACAGACTCTTTGGTGAGACACTCAGCGCACGCGAGCTGAGGCTCAGTTCTCTTGCCCCCGACACAAAAGTTTATCTCCCGCCCTGCATCTCCGCGTTCGTCGGAGCTGATACGGTCTGCGCCCTGCTCGCAACCAAGCTTTGCGACTCGGATGCGGTGCGTATGCTCGTGGATATAGGCACTAACGGCGAGATGGCGCTCTTTGACGGCACAAGACTTTACGTTTGCTCGACCGCCGCAGGTCCTGCATTCGAGGGAGTCGGTATTTCCTCGGGAATGCGCGGAGAGGCGGGAGCTATCGACAAGGTCACGATAGTCAACGGCGCGCTTCACTCGCACACGGTCGGCGGTGCTAAGGCTCGCGGAATATGCGGTAGCGGTATCGTGGATGCGGCGGCGTGTATGCTCGAGCTTGAGCTGATGGACGAAACAGGATTTTTAGAGGACGGAGACGTCACGCTCGCAGAGGGTGTTACGCTTACCCAGAACGACATCCGCTCGCTACAGCTTGCAAAATCCGCGATATATTCGGGGCTTTGCACGCTTGCAAAAAAGTGCGGTGCGGAGCTTGAGAGCATCGCTGAGCTGAAGATCGCGGGCGGATTTGGCAAATATCTCAATATGCACAGCGCGACTCGCATCGGGCTTTTGCCGCGCGAGGTCTTGGGGCGCACCGAGACGGTCGGCAATGCCGCGCTTGCGGGCGCATCGATGCTCTTACTTGACGTGACTCTTCGCAAGGAAGCAGAAGAGATAGCCAAGCGCGCCGAGGTCGTCGGGCTCGCGTCAGATCCCGTTTTCTCGGAGTTCTATATGTCATCGATGCTCTTTTAACCATAAATAGAGCTATATACATCAAAATATGTCATTTTTTCCCGAGCTTTTTGTGAAGATTGCACAAAATGCGTCTTGCTTTTTTTACACTATGACAGATAGTTGCTTCTTTACAAAACTTTTTTTATATGGTATAATTATAATACTTACCAAAGGAGGTATATTATGAAAAAATTATTATCAATTTTACTTATCTGCACGATGATGCTCGCATCCGTGCTTGCTATCATCCCCGCTTCTGCGGCTGAGACCGAGACAGTAAACTTCCTGCCCGACGGTCTTTACGATAAGCTCGCAAAGCTTTACGAAACAGACGGTGCAAAAACCAACGATTACGTTCCCGGCGTAACTCCCTTTGCTTACACCGGCTATTCGATCAACGAAAGACTTTCGGGATCCAAACTCCTTTCTATCTCGATCCCCGTAAGAAAGACCCTTGCGGCTGATGCAGAGGGCAACTTCACCTTCACGCTCTGCACCATCAAGTCTTCCGAGATCGGTGTCAATTCCACCCCCACAAGCACCTACGTTATCAAGATCAAGGGTGCTGACCACGGTCTTGAGGCTAATAAGACCAACATCTTCAAGTCTATCAAGGTAGACATCTCCTCCTACAACATCACCGTTGCAGAGGATGAGGTCCTCGCGTTTGCAGGTGCGGCTGATACTCTTCTTCCCGCTTGGGCACCTAACGACGACTCTTCTGTTCAGAAGGCTATCAAGGAAGATTACCCCGCTCTCGTTGGCTTTGCAGCTAACGTAGGTAAGGCAAGCTACTCCGCTAACGCGAACTCCTCTATCTTCTTTGACCTCGAGCTTGAAAAGGCAAAGGGTTGGGACGAGGAAGAGCCCGAGACGACCGAAAAGATCGATTTCACCTATTACGATACCAAGAGATATATGCCCGAGGACGTATTTGCTGATCTCAAGGCTCTCTTTGAGAAAGACGGCGCGGCTACTCTTGACTGGGTTCCCGGTGTTGCTCCCTTCACTCCCGTAAACGTTTCCTTCCAGAATCTTATGGCAGGCACCCGTATGCGCAGCATCACTCTTCCCATAAAGAAGACTCTCGCGGCTGACGCTGACGGTAACTTCAAGTTCACCATCTCTACCTTCAAGAGAGACGGACTCACGAATTCCGCCCCTGTAAACTCCTACACCGTTAAGATCAACGCTGAAAAGTACGGTCTTACTCCCAACACCTCTGGCATATTCAAATTCATTAAGTTTGACGTAAGTGAGTACAACATAGTTGTCGAAAAAGACGAAGTCCTTGCATTCTCGGCTAACGGCGATACCATTATCCCCGGTTACTCGGGTAACGTTGCAAGCTTCCTCAAGTCCAATTTCCCGATGATGATGGGATTTGGCGCATACACAGGAAATCCCAAGTTCACCTCTAACACCTGGACATCCGGCTGTATCTTCTTCGATATGGAATACGACGTTCCCGTTAACAAAGGATACACCGAGCTCCGCGATATCATCGCAGAGGTCAAGGATTACTGCAAGGACGACTACTCTGCAGGTTGGGATACGTTCAAGCTTACTCTTGACCTCTCTATTCCCTTCCTCGACGAAAAGAAGGACTCCAGCGACGAGCTCTCAGAAATGGCTAAGGCTCTCAAGGAGGCTGCTGACGGACTCGTTCCTCTTGCAAATGTAGACTTCACTGCACTCAATACCGCACTCAATGCCGCTAAGACACTTGAGGGTAAGAACGATGAATATACTCCTCTTACCTGGGATGCATTCGCAAAGGCTCTCGCTGATGCTAAGGCTGTTGCGGCTGATACAAAGTCCAAGCAGAGCACAGTAAACAACGCAACCAAGGCGCTTACCGATGCACAGACAGCGCTTGCAAAGAAGCCCGCGCTCGAAACTCTCGTAGCAGAGATCGCTAAGTGTGAGGCTCTCACCGCTGCTGACTACACCACTTCCACCTGGGCTGCTCTTACCGAGGCTCTCACCGCCGCAAAGGCAGTTAAGGACAATATAAACGCTACCGCCGCTGAGGTTGACACCGCTCTCGCTGCTCTCAAGTCTGTAGCAGATGCACTTGACAAGAAGGTCGACTCGGCTGCTCTCAAGGCAAAGGTAGAGTCTGTTCTCGCTGAATATGACAGAGAGGCATATACCTCCGACAGCTTCAAGGTACTCAACGACCTTATCCGCGAGGCGGAGAAGGCTATCGCTGACGGTGAGGTTGGCGAGAAGAATACTGCTGATATGTTCAGCAAGATCGACAAGGCAATCGAAGGACTCGAAAAGAAGGCTGACATCGACGAGCTCAAGGCTCTCGTTGATAAGTGGGAGAACGTTACCGATGCTGAGTATCATCCCGATGGACTCGCAGCTCTTATGGAGATCGTAGATGAGATCCGTGATGCTTGCAAGCCTACCAAGGAATCTACCGTTTCGGTAGCTGATGCTGACGAATTCAAGGCTGCTCTCGAGGCTGCTGTTGCCGCACTCAAGAAGTACGCTGACTACACCGAGATCGATGCGAAGCTCGCAGAGATTGAGAATCTCGTAAAGGCTGACTACACCGAGGAGTCCTGGCAGAAGCTCGTTGACGCAAAGAACGCAGTTAACGCGCTCAAGTCTAACAGAATGGCTACCGAAGATGATGCGGCTAAGGTTCTTGCAGATCTTAATGCCGCTGTAGCAGGTCTTGCTAAGGCAGAAGAGCCCACCGAGGCACCCAAGGCGACCGCGGACAATGCAGGTGATACCGAGCCCACAGATGACGCATCGGGTTGCGGAAGCTTCGTTACCGCTTCTGCTCTCGTTGTAAGCGTAGTTGCAGTTCTCGGATGCACAGTTGTTCTCAAGAAGAAGGACTGATAGTCTGAATTAAAAAACAGATCCAAAAAGGATACGGAGCTCGTCTCCGTATCCTTTATTTTTGTTTTGCTTGACTTTTGCGCTACTTTGTGCTATAATACTCACGGCAAAAGAAAAGGAGATGATAGACTTGAGTGCAAAAAGCATTTCAAAGGATTTTACACAAGGAAATATAGCAAAGCAATTATTCTTCTTCGCCATTCCCTTTATGGCATCCAACGCGCTTCAGGTGCTCTACAGCACGATAGATATGATAATCGTAGGCGAGTACGTCGGCACCGCGGGGCTCTCGGCAGTCTCGCAAAGTAGCCAGATCGTGAACTTCGCGACGATGGTCTGCCTCGGATTTTCAAACGCGGGTCAGGTGCTTCTCGCTCAGGCGATGGGCGCAGGCAAGCGCAAGGAGATGAACGACGTTATCGGCACGCTATTTGGCTTTATCGCCGCAGTTGCGCTGATATTCACCACCGTGATGATCGCGGCGCAATCCTGGATACTCGACGTAATGAAGATCCCCGCAGAGTCCTGCGATATGGCGCGCGACTACCTCGTTATCTGCTCGGCGGGTCTGGTGTTTACCGCGGGATATAATATGATATCTGCCGTCCTTCGCGGTATGGGAGATGCGAAGCGGCCCTTTCTCTTTATCGGTATCGCATCGGTAACGAACCTCGTGCTCGACGTGATCTTCACGGGAATTTTGGGATGGGGCGTTGCGGGCGCGGCGTGGGCGACCATCATCGGTCAGGCGGCATCCTTTATCTTCTCGCTCTTCTATCTTTTCAAAAAGAAGGAGTCATTTGGCTTTGATTTCAAGCGTGAGAGCTTCGTTCCGAAGCTTCGCTACGTCGGAATGATCGCAAGCCTCGGAACGCCTATGGCTATACAGTCGGGATGCATCAATCTCTCGATGCTCGTGGTCAACGCTATGATCAACGACGTCGGCGTGGTCGCATCGGCGACGTTTGGCGTAGGGGTGAGAATTGACGATATCGTCAACAAAATCTCTCAGGGTATTCAGTACGCCGCAGTTCCGATGATCAGCCAGAATATCGGCGCGGCAAAGCCCGAAAGAGCCAAAAAGATCGTCCTCGTTGCGTGGATGTTCTCGGTCGCGCTGACGGTATTCTTTATGATACTTTACATCACGCTCGGCAAGCAACTGTTTATGATATTCTCGGACGATCCGCTCGTCCACGGGATGTCGCACGAATTCGTCAGAGCGATACTCTGGATGTTCCCTGCCTTTGCAGTAATGCGCGGCAGCGGCGCGTTCGTTCAGGGCATCGGCAACGCGAAGCTCTCTATGGTCTTGGCACTTCTCGACGGAGTGGTGCTCCGCATCGGTCTTAGCTGGCTCTTCGGAATTTACTTCGGCTGGGGCTTTTACGGCTTCGTGCTCGGCTACGGACTCGCGCCCTACGGCTACGCCATCCCGAGTATGATCTACTTCCTCGCAGGAAGATGGCAGAAGCGAAGGACGTTGGCTGAGGATATATAAACTAACTTTATGCATACAAAAAAGACGGCTGAGCCGTCTTTTTTGTTTATTGTTTTAATTAATGAAGCTATTTATAAGAGCCTTGTCTTCTTCATTCAGCGTCAGCGAGCGGTCGCCCTCGACGCAAACACCAAGCTCAGAGTTATATAGGATAGTACGCTTTTCTCCCGTAAATTCGTATATGGGCATAGCATAATGCTCTTTATCGTCGTTTCCGACAATAAGCTTTTCGATGATCTCAATAGTATAATCGAACTCACATTCGGGCACTTGCGCCGACCAATCGCGCGCCTTGAAGAATGTTCTTTCACAAGCTGTTACCTTTTCATTCCAAAAGCTTGTTTCTTCAATCTTTCCTCCGTCGAAATTACGGGTAATATTGAAATCAAAGTTCTTATTGCAATATTCAATATTTACTTCGGTAATATCTCCGCTTATTGATGCCTTATCCAGCTCGATGACCGCGCAACCACCTGCCTCCGAATCATTGGTGGAATAATACTTAGTAACACAAATTGAAAGCGTTAATTTTCCCTCTTCCATTGTGGCTGATACAATTTTTCTGAAACCGGGATAACATCCGTGTCCGTGAAATCCGATTGCCAAGTATATTGAATCTTTACAAAGTTGTTCATCAAGCGTTGCTCCGTCAAGAACGTAGATCTCCCTATCGAAATTTGTAAATATATTTTCGGCTCTTTTTTGATCAATATAATAGCTTACTGAAAGGCAGTGATTAGCATCATACGACCAAGCTCTCGTCACACGTGCGTCTCCGCTATCGGTCGTAATATCCGGAACATCGAATTCATACAACATTTTTTCCCAAGCTTGACCCCAACCGTCACCTCTGGCATCAATACCTATCAAGCTTCTCAAAAATTTTCTTTCGTCGCTGTCGTTAACAGCGTTTTTAATTTCACCGTCACCGTACTGTATCATATCAAAAATATCCTCTTTTGACGGTGGCAGAATGGGTTCGGTAGGCTCTTCTGTAGGTTCGTCGGTAGGCTTCTCGGTAGGCACATCGGTGGGCGGTGCCTCGGTCGCCTTGTCGGTGTTCTTCTCGGTGCCATCTTCACTTCCGAATATATCGTCAGAATCAAAGCAAGCGGTTAAAGTACACACTGCCAAGAAAATCAATATCATACTAAATAATCGTTTCATAACTTTCCTCCACAAAAAACAAATCAAATACTTACCATTGTCTTATGGCAAAATACAAACTTGACCGCAACTTGTACACAAAAGGGCGTTTGGGTCAACGATCTCCCATGTAAGCTTGTTCAATTGTATTATACCATATACATAGCTTAAGTGCAACGCACAAAACAAACAAAATTTTACGTTTTATTTTATTCAATTATAACAAAAAAACTGCGCCTATGCTTTATGGCAGGGCACAGTTTTTCTTTTATATCGCATAAAGTATATGCAGATTTCTCACTTTTGCATCAGCGATAAGCGAGTTGACAGAATATGCAAGTTCCTCCATAGAGCTGCTTTCGGTAGTTAAAAGACCGTCGTCTCTCAGCGCAAGCGCGATATCGCGGCAGATCTGCTCGACCGTCTCGCTCTTTTTTGAGATCTCGCTCTCGCCGTTTCCGCTCGAGATAAGATACTCGAGAGGCTTTGCAAGCTCGGATAGCCGCTCAAGCTCGGATAGCGCGCGGAAGCTCCATTTGTAGTAGGGCGCGTAGTGCTTATTGACAAGGAATATGACCGCGAGCGCCGCCTTGACAAACTCGAAGATCGCGAGCTGTGCCGCCGCGCTGTCGTGGCGCGCTACGCATCTATTGTAGTTATACTGCCCCGCCTGACCCATCAGCAAGAGATTTCCCGCAAGCCGCTTGAGTCTTACGTCGTCGGGCAGATACGAAAGTCGCGCGCGGATCTCGGTGATCTGTCCGAGTCCGTCGTAGAATATCTCGCCATTCGTGACCTCTGCGAGTGCCTGCTCGGGAATAGCAAAATACTGCTCGGTCGTTATGCGTCCGTCCGCACTTCCCGTCCGATCGTAAAGGAAATCGCTTATTCTTATCACGCCGTGTCTCTCTCCGCCGACGGGCGAGAGATATGAGCGGCGGTAGCCCATAAATTCCTTTGGGAGCTTTGAATACGCGCGCTCGAGCGCAAATGCAGTCTTGCGGTCAACTATCGACTCGTCGGGCAGAAAAATGCAAAATCCCGGCTCAAAATCGTGGTCCTGCGAATAAACGTCGTCGTAGCCGAAGCACTCCGAGCCGCTCCCTGCAAGTCCTACCGCCAAAAGACCGAGAATATCGCCAAACTGCTCGCGTAGCATCGGCTCGCCGCATTCAAGATAAAAACGGCGCGAGAGCTCAAGTCCCTTCATATATCCTCCTTGCGCGGTCCTGCAGCTCCTTTGCGTAAAGGAACTGACCGTAATAGTCGAACACCGAGGCGCACTTCTCGCAGACGAATGCGTAATATCCGTCGCGCTCGCCCTCGCCCTCAAGAAGCTCGCGAGCCTTCTCGAGAAGCTCTGCGATCGTCTCGTCTGCCTCAAGCAATCCAAGCTCACTCTCAGCGGCGCTTGCCATATTCAGATAGGTGATAGCCACCTCAAGCTGACCGCCGTTTGCCATCATTATCCCGATAGCGCGCAGATAAAGCTCTCTCGCCTCGTCAAACCGAGAAAGGTCGACGAGCGCGAGCGCCATATTGTTATAAAGTCCGCCAAGGCGCGAGTCAGTCGCGTCAAGCTCACGCTCGTATATCTCACGTGCGCGCAAGAAGAGCGACATTCCCTTCTCCGCCTCGCCAAAAGCCTTGTAGACGGTTGCGGCGTTGAGGAAGGATGTAGCCGCGCCGACCTGCGAGGAGATGCCCTCTTTTTCGATAAGCGCGAGCGTGCTCTCTGCGCACTCGATCGCCTCGCTCTTGCGCGAGAGCTTGCGCAAAAGCCCCATCAGCTCGTTTCTCACAAGGAGCTCTGTGCGCAGATCGCGATTTGCGCTTGCCTCAGACAGCCAATAGCGCAGATGTCGCTCCGCAGATACGTAATCGTTTTTATTCAGATATTCGTCAAGCTTCAAGATTATACGCTCACTCGAAACACATCCTGCCATTGTTGTTCCTCCCGTGTTTGATAGTTAAATTATATCATACTTTTCGCGCTTTGTCTATCTCAAACGCCGTATTTTATTTTAATTCTTGATAGCTTGTCGCCAAACGGCTTTGCCATAAAGAAAAGGAAGATCGCGTTTGAGATCGCGTAGAGCGCGGTGTGCGGCAGAGACCTGAGCAGAGCCGCAAGATAAAGCTCGAAGCTGAACAGTCCGTTATAGTGGATCACCGTCCACACGTCCATAATAAGCGAGAATGCAAGTCCCGAGATCACGCCGTAGATCACGAGCGCGATCCTGCTTTTTGCGAGCGGGCGCGCAAGATAGCCCGCTATAAGACCGATAAGCCCCCAACCGAGCATCTGAAACGGTGTCCACGGTCCTTGTCCTGACATAAAATTCGAGATAAGCGCCGCGAGCGCACCGCAGGCAAAACCTGCCTCGCTGCCAAGATAGATCGCCGCGATGACCACGATCGCCGTGACGGGCTTGAATAGCGGGATCATTCTGCCGATCACGCAGAGCGCGACCATAACCGCGAGCAGAACCGAGCGTCTGCTCCCCATCTCGCGTCGTTCAAATCCGCTCCAGAAAAGCAGAAGAGCCAGCAGAGTCACGCCGAGCGAGATCACGAGGTGTCGCTTTTCTTCAAGGAAGATCGCGCCGAGGATGATCACGGCAGGAATGAGCGCGAACGGAAGTATGATACCGAGCGCGCGGCGGAGAGTCTGATTTTTTATCACGGTCATCTTTCGCCCTCCTCTGCTCTGCCGTTGAGTCTGCAAAGCGCGAGCAGAGCGTCCTCTGTGACCACTCTGTCGTAGTGCGAGCGCGAGAGACGGCGCGCCGATGTGGTGTAGAAATTGTTATCCGAGAAAAATCTCGTCGGCTCGGCGCACGAGACCGCCTCTCCTCTGAAAAAGAGAGCGCATCTATCTGCCACACTTGCAGCAAACTCGACGTCGTGGGTGACTATGAGCACCGTCATTCCGTCAGCCTTGAGCCGCCTCAGAAGCTCGACGAACACCTGCTTTTTTGCCGTGTCGAGTGCCTTCGTCGGCTCGTCGAGGAGCAAAAGACGCGGCTTTCTTGCAAGCACCTTTGCAAGCGCGACTATCTGCTGCTCGCCGCCCGAAAGATCGTAGGGGTGGCGCGCTAGCAGGTGCGAGATATCAAACGGAAGTGCCGAGATATCCGCGCGCGCATCCTCAAGCTCTTCCTTTACATTGTTCTTTAAAAACACGTTCTGCACGTCCTGCGGCAGAAGTGAGAGACACTCGAAATACAGACTGCCGTTTTTGTAGTCCGAGAGCTTTTTGCCAAATATTTTAATCTTTCCCGAGTAGGCTTTGAGCGTTCCCGAAGCCACGCCGAGCGCGGTGCTCTTGCCCGAGCCGTTGCCGCCGAGTACGCAGAATATCTCGCCCACCTTCACTTCAAGATCGAGCGAGGCGAGCGCGTCGGGCAGAGCCTTGTCGTATCTGAAACACACCTTCTCAAATGAGAGCGCGACCTCGCCGTCTCTCTCTGTCTCTTTTTCTTCAAGACTTCGTATAACGTTTTGGCAGTTTGCTCTGAGCCATTCTCTGCCCTCGCGCATACTGATCGGGCATTCTCCGCTAAATCCGAGCTTGTGAGCGATACGCGCGCTGATCGGCATAGCCATAAGAGACTCGGAGTCGCGATCAAGAGTCGGGATGACCTCGCGCGGTCTGCCGCTTTTGAGCACTTTACCGTCATCTAAAAGCACGAGGCGGTCGCACAGCGGAATTATCTCCTCAAGTCGATGCTCGACTATTATCACGCTGAGCGCGAGATCGTTTACGAGCTTGCGCACCGTGTGCATAAATTCGGTCGCAGCGATCGGATCGAGCTGTGAGGTCGGCTCGTCGAGAAGCAAAAGTCGCGGTCGCATTACCATTACCGCCGCCAGATTGAGAAGCTGCTTCTGTCCGCCAGAGAGCTCGCTAACCTTTTTGTCGTACCACGCATCAATTCCAAAATAGCTTGCCATCTCGGCGACGCGGATCGCAATATCCGCGCGTGAGAGCCCGAGATTTTCAAGTCCGAATGCAAGCTCGTGCCAAACTGTGTCGCATACTATCTGCTGTTCGGGCTTCTGCATAACAAATCCTATCGCGCTTGCCGCCTCGCGTGCGTCGAGCTCTTCGATCTCACGACCTTCAAAGATAATTCTGCCGCTCTTCTCGCCTCTCGGGGAAAGCTCGCGCTTGATAAGGCGCAAAAGAGTGGATTTTCCGCTACCCGTCGAGCCTGCAAGCACGCAAAGCTCACCCTCGGAAAGCGAAAAGCTCGCGCCGTCAAGCACTCGCAACTCGCTCTCGGGATACGAGAAGCTCAGATCTTCGATCTTAAGTATTTCCATCGCGCTCTTTCCTCCATTTCAGCAAAAGTAGGCAGCAATACAAGCATACCGTAGGATATATATCCGATGACCGCCCACGCATCCGTCTTTATCGGACTGAGGTACGGGTAAAATTCAAAATCAAGCGCGCCCGTCGCCATAGATACGACTGTAAGCGCGAAAAATATCAGAATCAGCACAAGGGTGAATATATCCCGCGAGCTGAATTTGAATATCGCGAAGCTCGTGCGCTTGCCGCTTCCGTAGCCGCGCGCCGCCATACTGTCGGCGGTGATGATGCCGTTCTCGAGCGCGAAGCTGACGAGCACCGAGAAAACTCGCATCTCGCCGCGCACACGGTCGACGATGTTTCCGTCAGAGTAAAGACCGAGTGCTATCTGCGCCTGCCTTATCTTCTTTCGCTGTGTCGCGAGAAGCGCGACGTATCTGAGTGCCATTGAGAGCACGAGCGAGAGCTTCGGCGAGAGCCTTGATAGAACGTAGAGCAGCTTGTCGCTCGTCATTATCTCGGTGTAGGACAAGAACCAATATACGACTCCTACCACCGCGCCCGAGGCAAAGATGCCGTACAGAGTTGCCTCAAGCGTTACGGGAGAATTGTTGATAAAAAAGAGCTGTGTCGCTCCCGCGCTCGACACAAGCGGATTGATCAGTGCGAGGGTGAGCAAAAAGGCGAGCATCGCAAGATGAAGTCCTGCCTTTCGCGTTCCGTTGCGCAGAATAAAATACCCAAGCGCGCCGAAAAAAGAAAGAGCGAGAAGGAGCGGATGCGAGACGAACATACAAATTCCCGACACAGCAAAAAAATATACCGTTACAACTATCGGGTTCGTATTCTCAAAGTCTCGCATTTCCTTCCCTCTCGCTTACCCGAGATCCTTGCCGAGCTCGCGCGTGTATATCCACTCGATGACGTCGCCGTCCGAGAGCTTATGCTCCGAGCAACCGACCGACGCGTCCTCTCCGTTCACGCGGTAGGTCCAGCCCGAAAGATCTCCGTATTCAAATTCGTAAATATGTTCGATCGCCGCAATATACGCGCGATCCTCAGTTCCGTTGTTTTCTATCTGCAGTCTGTACTGTTTTGAAGCGTCAAGCAAAATGCTGTAAACGCTGTCGCCGCGTCCGAGCGTCATAATGACAGAGTCGAGTATCACTCCATCCTTGTATTCCTCATTTTCAAGCTCGTCTGCGACCGTATCGCAACGTATCGTCAGCGTAACGCTTCCTATCGGGTCATCCTTGACGATCTGCTCGCCGTAGTAGTCCTCAGGACGCTTGAAGTCTGTCAGCAGAATGAATGCCGCACAGACCGCCGCCGCGACGATCAGAGCGATGAAATTCTTTATATTTCTCTTGCCGAGTGCAAAAAGCAGAACGCAGATCACCAGCGCAACGATGGCTATGACGGATAGACAAATGAGCTTGTATGCAGGAAATTTCTCCTTCTCTGTCCCGTCTGCCGCATCAGTTTCGCTCGGCTCTTCCATCTCGCCCGCGCTCTCGGTCTGAAGATTCTCGGGATCGCAATTATCGAGCACATAAAGCGGTCCTCTGCCGTCGAGCATCCTCAGGTAAGCCGCGAGCGCGTAAAAGCTCTGCACGGTTGCCGTGTAGCTCGTCTCGGTGTTCTCTTTACTTGAAAATCCGTCCTCGGTCGCATATTTGAGCATTCCGTCGAGCAGGCTGTTGCCGTTCTTGATAAAACGCTGATCATTCGCGAGATCTATCGAGAGCGAGGAAAGTGCGACTATCACTTGCGCCACGCTCTGTGGATTTGCAACGCCGTAGCTCTTGTAGTCGCCATCTTCAAGCTGTGCCGAGGACAGAAATCCGAGCGCGCGTTCGATAGCAGGCGCGACCTTTTCATCATCCTTGTGCGGCGCGAGCGACTGAAGCACCATCGCGCTGACATCGACATCAGAGACCGAGCTGCTGACCGACCAGCCGCCGTCCGAGAGCTGAAACTCAAGAAGCTTGTCTATCGCCGCATCCGTGGTGATCGCCGTGCTTTCGTAGCCGTTGTTGAGCAGATGCAGAACGTAAGCGTAGCTCATCACTCCGAGCTTGCCTATCGTTTCCTCGAGCGTTTTATAGATATAAGGATCGGTGCTTCCGAGCGCGGCAAGGCAGAGCGCGAACTTCTGCTTTGAGGTCGCCGCGCCGACTGTGTGGCTATCGAGATACTCAAGCATCGCGCTCTCGCAAGCAGAGAGATCGTATCCGCCCATCTGCGCGAGCGTGAAGATATACCACTCTCCGCCACGACCGATGCTCTCACATAGCTCTTTTGCTATCCATCCGTCAACATTTCCGCTCTCACTCTTTGATACCTCGGAGTTGAGCACGCGATCAAACGCTTCTCTCGCTTTCTCCGCCACGCTCTCGCTGTTCTCCGCCGACACGGGCAGAACGGGCAACAGAAGAGCGAGCAGGAGAAGGCATACTATCAGCCTGAAAGCTTTTTTCATCAGTCGCGCTCTTTGCGCTTGATAACGCATACCGATGCGCCGATGATAGAAATTACGATAGCGGAAATACCGCCTACCGTGCTACCGCAGCCGCCGCAACCGCCGTCAGTGCCGCCGTTCTGTGCGTCAGATCCGGCTGTACCCTTATCGGTGACCTTGTTGCCATTCTTATCGGTAGCTGCAGGCTTGGTTCCATCGGGGGTTACAAATCCGCCGGGAATGCTTGTATCGCTGTTCTCGGGGATGTCGTCAACCCAGACTCTGCACACGGGCATAATGATGCTCTCGTCGTCTGCCTTTGCGCTTACTACCATTTCTGCGGTCCACTCGGGAGAGAACGTGACCTTTCCATTCTCGTCGGTCTTATAGTCATTCCAAGCGGCTTCGCCAACTGTGAGCTTTGCATTAGCCACGGGAGTGGAGACTGCGTTGAAGTTCTCGTCGTAGCTTATCTTCATAAGCGTGAGAGTAACGCTTCCACCCTCGCTTACCGTGACGGTGTCCTGGTCAAAATAAGTATAGCTCTCGAGGTCGGGGTACACACCCGTGTAGATACATGCGCTTACAACGTCTCCCTCTTTGATGGGATCAGCAAGGCTCATCGCAGGCTTGTGGTTGAGATAATATCCGAAATTACCGCTATCGTCGCCCCAGAGCTTAACGAGGCTGAGTCCCCATTCGGTATTCTCTGCCGCGTAGCCCGAAACACCGTCTACGCAGTAGAGCTTATGGGTAATATAAAGTGCGTCGCTTATAGTGATAGCTCCGTCTCCGTCCTCATCGCCGACAGCTACGCTTACAAGTCCTGCCTTGATCGAGTTCTTGGTCGTAACGCTGACCTTTACGTTGACCTTCGCTTCTTCCTCTGCAAATACAGAGAGGCTGAAGAGCGAGCTAAGACAAATCAGGCTCGCCACGATGATTGCTAAAATTCTTTTCATTTTCGTTTCCTCTTTTCGTTTTATATATAAGACCGCGCGTGCGGTGACTTATCGGTTCTCGATCTGCTTGCGTGCTATCTTTTCCTCCGTCCTTGCACGCTTTGAGCGAATTCTTTTCTCAAGCACTCTCTCGGCTTTCCCATCCTCGCGCTTCTCCTTCAGCCCCGCCGCCTCAAGCGCGCGCGGCCAAGGTCCGAGATAGGACTTTATTGCGTTGATCTCTTCCTCACAAAAATCCGAGCGGCGCGGAAATCTTTGCTCGCCCGCCCGCAAAAGCTCTTCGCTTTTATTTTTCAAGAGAGATATTGCATCCTCTTTGCTATAGACTTTCTTTAACATAAGTCCTCCAAAAAAATAACGCCCTTTGCCACTAAGGACAAAGAACGCAACGACAGATCCCCACAGAGACAGATCCCCTGCGAGAATATGAATGCGGCTTCATTTTTCATGTCCAAAAATGCACTAAACCACTCGCGCCCGGTGAGTATTCCGACTTATAGAGCCTTGGTTCTAATTACGGTAATGACGGTTGCGACGGATTTTCACCGAACTTCCCTCTCATCTGCCAATATATGCAAGCAGAACCGAGCTGCGAAATATTTACTTACCAAAAGTATATCACACGCTCCTCCGTTTGTCAAGGGCAGAAAAGAAAATAGCACAAAAAGAGAGATGACCCTTGAATGCAGGTTGTAAATCCGCACCCAAGGGTCATCTCTCTTCGTTCTTGATATCTAACATCTTTTGTTATCCTCCTTATCTTAGTCTACCTTCTGCCTTCACTACAATCCCCAAACACAAACACACAGCTCTCAAAGTAGAGCAACCTTTGTTCTTCTGTACTCACTGCAAAAGGCGAAGCTTTTTCTGATCATAGGTTTCAGCCTCACACAAACGGTTCAAAATTTTCAACTCCTTTTACTCCTTCTTTTACTCCAAAATTTTGCTCCCATTTATGTAATGCGTAACACCGCCGTGTTCAATTTCTCCCAATTTTTCTAAACACACACCGAACCGTTTCGTGCTATCCTAAACCTTTGATCTGAAGATCAGTTTTTCATGGGCTTGTACCTTCCTTTCTGCACTTATAGTATACCATACTTTTTTGCATTTTGCAATATGGCAATTTGTAAAAACTTCACAAGTAATTTTTATTTATTTCGTAGAAATTGTGCGCTTTGCTCATTTTTTGCTTGACAAGAGCAAAAATCTGTGATATAATGGATTTATGGTGTTGTGCTGAGATACCCTATATTTTCAGTACTGCACACTTTTTTATTTTTGCGCGCCATTATTGACTTTACCCTCTCTTTGTGCTATACTATTTAAGTCGGCTATTGCCGAAATACAAACTACTGCGAGGACTCACAATGAAAAAGCCATACGCACGTCTGCGCGCGGCGTGCTATACCTCAAATATATCGATGTCGGTGGTGGGAAATCTCCCTCCCATCCTCTTTCTGACTTTTCGTGATCTTTACGGCATCTCGTTCTCTCTTCTTGGAATGTTGGTGCTGATAAACTTCTTTACTCAGCTTATAATCGATCTTATCTTCTCGTTTTTCTCTCATAAGTTCAACATTCCGCTGACTGTAAAGATAATGCCCATACTTGCAGTCGTTGGTCTTGTGCTTTACGCGCTTGCACCGATCATCTTCCCTGCAAGCGTCTATCTCGGACTCGTGATAGGCACTCTGGTCTTTTCTGCCGCGTGCGGTCTTGCGGAGGTGCTTATCAGCCCGGTGATCGCGGCAATACCCGCTGACGACCCCGACAGAGAGATGAGCAAGCTCCATTCGATCTACGCGTGGGGTGTGGTAGGAGTTGCTATATTCGCGACGGTCTTCCTTCTTGTCTTCAAATCGACGAGCTGGCAGTATCTCACGCTTATTCTTTCACTCGCTCCGCTGACCTCGGCAATTCTCTTCGCAGGCACGAAGATACCCGAAATGCAGACACCCGAGAAAACATCAGGAGCGGTAAATTTCTTAAAAAACAAAACAGTCTGGCTCTGTATGCTCGCCATATTCCTCGGCGGTGCGGCTGAATGCACTATGGCGCAGTGGGCATCGGGATATCTCGAGGCTTCCTTCGGCATCAATAAGGCACTTGGAGACATCTGCGGCGTTGCTATGTTCGGCGCGGCGCTCGGATTTGGACGTAGCCTTTATTCTAAGATCGGCAAGCACGCGTCGCGCGCGCTTCTGCTCGGCGCGATAGGAGCTTCGGTCTGCTATCTGTTGGCGGCTCTCTCGCCCTTTGCCATCATCGGACTTATCGGCTGTGCCTTCACAGGCTTCTGCGTCTCGATGCTCTGGCCCGGTAGCCTTATCATCGCCGCTGACCGTTTCCCCACGGGTGGAGTGCTTATATACGCGCTTATGGCGGCGGGCGGCGACCTCGGCGCATCCTTCGGTCCTCAGCTTGTCGGCGTTATCACAGACTTTGCGATCGAGAACGGTCAGATACTCGAGCTTGCGGCAAGACTCGGTCTTAGCGGCGAACAGATAGGTATGAAGATCGGTCTTCTCATCGGCTCTCTCTTCCCCATCATCGCGATCCCCGTATATGCTTACTTCAGAAAAAAAGATAAATTAAAGGAGAAAACACAATGAGCTTTCCCGAGATCAAGAAAAACTTCGGCTTTGGATGTATGCGTCTTCCCATGAAGGACGACCAGGTAGACTACGAGGAATTCAACAGAATGATAGATGCGTTTATCGACGCAGGCTTCAACTATTTCGACACCGCTCACGGATATATCGGCGGTAAGAGCGAGCTCGCTATCCGCGACTGCCTTGCGGCAAGATATCCGAGAGAGAAATTCCTGCTTGCGAACAAGCTCACTCACCCCTACTTTGAGACCGAAGCTGACGTGCGCCCCTTCTTTATGGATCAGCTGAGTCGTTGCGGAGTTGAATACTTCGACTTCTATCTCTTCCACACACTCAATGCGACCAACTACAAAAAGCACAAGGCTTGCAAGACCTTTGAGACCGTAAAACAGCTCAAGGAAGAGGGCAAGATAAGACACATCGCGATGTCCTTCCACGACACAGCCGACGTGCTTGATATGATACTCTCCGAACAGGGCGAGATCATCGAGGCAGTACAGCTCCAGTTCAATTACCTTGACTACGACGATCCGGGAGTACAGAGCAAGAAGTGCTACGACGTTGCCATCAAGCACGGCAAAAAGGTGCTTATAATGGAACCCGTCAAGGGCGGCGTGCTTGTAAATCTGCCTGACGAGGCGGCAAAGAAGCTCTCTGCACTGACCGACGGAAGTCAGGCATCCTTCGCTATCCGCTATGCTGCAAGCTTCCCTGAGGTAGTTATGGTGCTCTCGGGAATGGGCAATATGGATATGATGAACGACAACATCTCCACGATGCGCGATTTTGTTCCGCTCAGCGAGACCGAAATGAATGCCACCGAGGATCTGCGTGAGACGATACGCAGAGTCAGACAGATACAGTGCACCAAGTGCGAATACTGCGTTGACGGATGCCCCGCAGGCATAAAGATCCCCTATGTATTTGCAAACTACAACAATTATCTCGCCGCAAAGATCACTCGCCGCGAGGCAAAGGAAAATCAGCCTGCCGACAGCGCGACACTCGATGCTTGCATCAAGTGCGGCGCTTGCGAGGAGATCTGCCCGCAGTCTCTCCCGATCCGCGAGCTGCTCGAGCAGATAGCCGAGAGGTATTCCTGGTGATAGAGCGGGCAAAAAAGCTTCTTGAAGAATGCAGTTACACCTGCGTTTTTCTCTCGGATAGCGAGATGCTGTCCTCCACCAAGCGCGGAGTTGCTCCTCTTCTTGAGCTTATCGAACAGAATAAGAGTCTCAAGGGCTTCTCAGGTGCCGACAAAGTGGTTGGAGCAGGCGCGGCGTATCTCTATGTCATTCTATCACCCGACTCGCTCTTTGCATCTACCCTCAGCGAGAGTGCAAAGCAGGTGCTTGACAGTTACGGGATAAGCTATTCCTACGGCAAGCTCGTACCGTATATAATCAATCGCGCAGGCGACGGAGCTTGCCCTATCGAGCAAGCGGTAAAAAATTCATCATCGCCGCAAGAGGCACTTGAGGACATAAAAACTGCGCTCGCCGCACTCAGATCATAATAAAAAAACGGATTGCTTAGGAGCGTTCTCATAAGGATGTTTTCGGAACACGGTAGGGGCGAACTCAAGTTTGCAAAGCAAACTTAGGTGCTTGCTGTGTGTTCGACCGCGGGAGACCGCAGGTCTCCCCTACGGATACACATATAAATATCGGCAGAGGACTTGTTTTCTCTGCCGATTTGTGTTATAATGAGGTTACAGCGTAGGGCGGGGGCTTGCTCCCGCCGCAACAAACAGTTTAGATTGAAGTAACGGCGGGAGTAAACCCCCGCCCTACATAAAGGGGTATGGGCTTTGCCCGAAGCCTTTTGTAATACCAAGGCGAAACTTGCAATAAAACAGAACGATAAATAAGAATTTGACGAACAGATAAGCAACTAGATTTTTGTATATTCATCGCCTACGGCGTTGTAATAAATACAACTAAGAAAGGGTGGTTCATTATGAAAAAGAATAACAATTTGGGTGTGTGGAGGATGCACGGTAAATAATCCTCCAAAACTAATTATGGAGGACATAAGATGACATTAGAAACACTA
>JAGBIA010000043.1 GCA_017935225.1 Clostridia bacterium
AAAAATATGAAAGTCACGACTATCGAAAATGAACTTAACTCCCTCGCCTATCACGGCAGAGGAATTATAATCGGAAAAAGCGCAGACGGCAAAAAAGCCGTAACTGCCTACTTTATTATGGGCAGAAGCGAGAACAGCCGTAACAGGATCTTCGTTGCAGAGGGCGACGCGATGCGTACCAAGGCGTTCGACGAATCGAAGATGACCGATCCTCATCTTATCATTTACTATCCCGTTCGCGTTCTCGGCAATAAGACCATCGTGACCAACGGCGACCAGACCGATACCATCTACGACCTTATGGACAAGCAGATGACTTTCGAGCAGGCTCTGCGCACCCGTGAGTTCGAGGACGATAAGCCTAACTTCACCCCCAGAATTTCGGGTATCATCCGCCGCGAGAGCGACGGAATGAACTTCGCACTATCGATACTCAAGAGTGCTGAGGGCGACGACAGCTCCTGCGAGAGATTTACGTACGCTTACTCCAACCCCATCGCAGGCAGAGCAAAGTTCATCCACACCTACAATGGTGACGGCAATCCGCTTCCTTCCTTTGAGGGCGAGCCCAAGACTCTCGAGCTTCCCGACGTGGATATCGACACGCTCACTGACCTTATCTGGACTAACCTCAACGAAGATAACAAGGTCTCTCTCTTCGTAAGATACATCGATATCGCTACGGGTGAGACCGAAACAAGAATTGTAAATAAAAACGTCTAAGGAGTGCAAAAATGAAAGAATTTGAACTTAAATACGGTTGTAACCCCAATCAGAAGCCTGCTAAGATCTATATGCAGGACGGCTCCGAGCTTCCCATCGAGATCCTCTGCGGTCGCCCCGGATACATCAACTTCCTTGATGCTTTCAATAGCTGGCAGCTCGTTAAGGAGCTCAAGGAAGCTCTCGGACTCCCCGCAGTAACCTCCTTTAAGCACGTAAGCCCCACGTCTGCGGCTGTCGGAATTCCGCTTTCGGATAAGCTCAAGAAGGCTTGCTTCGTTGACGATATCGAAGGACTTGACGACTCGCTCCTCGCTTGTGCTTACGCAAGAGCAAGAGGAACCGACCGTATGTGCTCGTTCGGCGACTGGGTAGCACTCTCCGACGTTTGCGACGTTACCACCGCTCTTATGCTCAAGCGCGAGGTATCCGACGGTATCATCGCTCCCGGCTACGAGCCCGAGGCACTTGAGATACTCAAGACCAAGAGAAAGGGCAACTACAATATCGTAAAGATCGATCCGAACTACGTTCCCGCCGCACAGGAGTGCAAGCAGGTTTACGGCATCACCTTTGAGCAGGGAAGAAACAATTTTGAGATCAACAAGGAGCTTCTTGCTAATCTCGTTACCGCAAACAAGGATATGCCCGAGAGCGCAGTTCGTGATCTCATCGTAGCTCTTATCACTCTAAAGTACACTCAGTCTAACTCCGTATGCTACGCAGTAGACGGTCAGGCTATCGGCGTTGGCGCAGGTCAGCAGTCGAGAGTTCACTGCACACGACTTGCAGGCGGCAAGGCTGACACCTGGTTCCTCCGTCAGCATGATAAAGTACTCAACCTTCCTTTCAAGGACACCCTCGGCAGACCCGACCGTGACAACGTTATCGACGGATACATCAACCAGAAAGAAGAAGACGTTTGCGCAGACGGCAATTGGCAGAAGTACTTCACCGAACAGCCAGAGCATTTCACAATGGAAGAGCAGAGAGCATATCTCGACACTATCGATGGCGTAGCTCTCGGATCTGACGCTTTCTTCCCGTTCAGCGACAATATCGAGAGAGCAAAGAAGTCGGGCGTTAAGTATATCGCAGAACCCGGCGGATCTATCCGTGATGACCTCGTTATCGAGTGCTGCGACAGATACGGCATGGTAATGGCGTTCACGGCTATGAGACTCTTCCACCATTGATCATTTGACTTGATATGAAAAAGTTATTCGCACTGTCAATTTTGACAATATTATTGTTTGCGTTACTGTCTTGTGGCGAGACCGCTATCACGGATCAGCCGACCGACGCTCTTGATGGTTCCGACAAGAAGACCGAGAAAGCCACCGAGCCACCTGTCGACAACGAGCTTATCAATTCTTCAAATATGCTGATGGCGCTCGATCAGCTTGGCGAGCGCTTGGTCATTTACGATCTCGACGCTTACGAAGACGGTAAAACGCTTGACGATCTTGAGACCTTTGATATCAAGGTAGGACACGCGGCAGGTCTTAAATACCGTGAAGATACCGTGCTTGGAAACGTTCTATTAGTCGCAGGTACTCGCACCGAAATTTATTCATATCCTACGGGAAAAAGATTATGGTATACCAAGACACCCGGAGCGAATCCTCATTCGATAGAGATGTTGCCGTCGGGAAATATCGTTGTCGCTTCCTCTTCGGACGGAATTCTGCGTTTCTTCAGAACGTCCGCTCTTGTAGATAAAAACAAAGACGTAGCAAAGACCTATTCCGATTATAAACTTGAAGATGCTCACGGTGTTCTGTGGGATCCCGAATATGAGCTTCTTTGGGCTCTTGGCGCTTATGAACTGAGAGCTTATAAAGTTAAGGGCGAGGGAAGCAGAGAGAGACTTGAGAAAGTTGATATGATGAGCATAAAACTTCCCGAGGGGAAATATTGGGGCCACGATCTGTCTCCCGATTACACAGATACGCGCTACCTTTATATTACCGTTGGGTCTTGCGTTATGCGTTTTGACAAGGAAGATCAGAGCTTATCCGAGGAATTCCCCAATAGTGACCTCTTAAACAGAAGCGAAGTAAAGGGCTTTTCAAACAATCCGAGCGGAAACTTTTTTGCCACCGGTGAGACGGGCGGCGAAGGATGCGAATGGAAGGATTGGGAAAAGGCATCTTGGTGCACAAATACCATTTACTACTACCGTGCAAACGGCGAAACACTTGAAACGATCAAGTTGATGACCGAAAAAAGTGCATTTTACAAGGCTCGTGCTTTCTGCGGACTCTATCAGTAATAGTTTTTGCACATAAAAGTACATATAGCCCAAACCATATACAGCCGACATCATTATGTCGGCAGAACGGAGTTTTTTACATATGAAATTGCTTGTAGTTGGCGGTGGCGGAAGAGAACACGCCATCATCAAAAAGCTCAAGGAAAATCCTTCGGTCGAGAAGATCTACGCGCTTCCAGGCAACGGAGGCATCGCCGAGGACGCAGAGTGCGTCGCTATCGGTGCTAAGGAGATCGACAGGATCGTAGAATTTGCCGTTGAAAACAAAATAGATTATGCGGTCGTAGCTCCTGACGATCCGCTCGTACTCGGCGCGGTCGACAGACTGAACGAGGCAGGAATAGCTTGCTTCGGACCTCGCGCGAACGCGGCTATCATCGAGGGAAGCAAGATCTTTTCAAAAAATCTTATGAAGAAATACGGAATACCTACCGCAAAATACGAGGTATTCACAGAGATGGATGCCGCCCTTGATTACCTTAAGGATGCGCCTATTCCTACCGTTATTAAGGCTGACGGACTCGCGCTTGGCAAGGGTGTGGTTATCGCTATGACTCGCGAGGAGGCTTACGAGGCTGTTCGCTCGATGATGGCGGACAAGGTCTTCGGCGAAAGCGGAAGTCGCGTGGTCATCGAGGAATTTCTCACGGGTCCCGAGGTATCCGTGCTTTCATTTACCGACGGAAAGACCGTAATTCCTATGATCTCTTCTATGGATCACAAGCGCGCGCTTGACGGAGATATGGGACTCAATACGGGAGGTATGGGAACTATTGCTCCCAACCCCTACTATACCGACGAGATCGCAAAGAGATGTATGGAGGAGATCTTCCTTCCTACCATCAACGCGATGAATGCAGAGGGAAGAACCTTCAAGGGCTGTCTCTACTTCGGACTTATGATCACCGAGGACGGACCTAAGGTGATCGAGTACAACTGCCGCTTCGGAGACCCGGAAACTCAGGTAGTTCTTCCTCTTCTTGACGGCGACCTGCTCACGATCATGCAAGCTTGCACCAACGGCACTCTTGCCGACACACCCGTGAAGTTCAAAGATAGCGCGGCTTGCTGCGTTATTATGGCATCTGACGGATACCCCGGAAAGTACAGCGGCGGCTTTGAGATCACAAAGGACGCTGATATCGAGGGTGAAGTGTATATCGCGGGTGCAAAGATAGTCGACGGAAAGCTCGTTAATGCAGGCGGCAGAGTTCTCGGCGTGGTCGCTATCGGCGACACCCTCGGAGAGGCGATCGACGCGGCATACAAAAACGTAGCAAAGGTACACTTTGACAACGCATTCTACCGCAAGGACATCGGCAAACGCGCTATGGCGGTATTTAGTGACAACTGATCGGAGGCATTATGGTTTACAGAGTATACGTAGAAAAGAAAAAAGGACTTGAGCACGAGGCAAACAGCCTTTATCGCGAGATCACCGAGATGCTCGGCATCAACTCGCTGACAAAGGTTCGTCTCTTCAACAGATACGATGTTGAGAATATCGAAAAGGAGCTTTTCGACTATTCGGTAAACACCGTTTTCTCCGAGCCCCAGCTCGATAACGTAAGCTATAACGTGCCCGACGATAATTGCACTATCTTCGCAGTTGAGTATCTCCCCGGTCAGTTCGATCAGAGAGCAGACTCTGCGGCGCAGTGCATTCAGCTCATCTCGCAGAAGGAGCGCCCCATCGTTCGCACCGCAAAGGTTTACTGCCTGTACGGTAACGTAAGCGAGGGCGAGCTTGCGGCGATCAAGAAGTACGTTATCAACCCCGTTGAGAGCCGTGAGGCAACACTTGAGAAGTTCGATACGCTCGTAGCAGAGTATGAAATTCCCACCGAGGTCGATACTATCGACGGATTTATCGGATTTGGCGAGAGCGAGCTTGCAGATATGATCACAAAGCTCGGTCTTGCGATGGACCTTGACGATATCCGCTTCTGCCGCGACTATTTCGCGAGCGAGAAGAGAGATCCCACCATCACTGAGATCAGAATGATCGATACCTATTGGTCCGACCACTGCCGACACACCATATTCCTTACTACCGTTGACAGCGTTAAGTTTGAGGATGAGAGACTTGAGGCGGCATATAACGATTATCTTGCAACAAGAGATGCTATCGGTAGAACCAAGCCTATAAACCTTATGGACATCGGCACTATCGCCGCAAAGTTCCTCAAGGCTGACGGCAGACTTCAGAAGCTCGACGAGTCTGAGGAGATCAATGCCTGCACGGTTAAGATCAAGGTCAACGTCGAGAGCGAGGAGCAGGATTGGCTGCTTCTCTTCAAGAATGAAACACACAATCACCCCACCGAGATCGAGCCCTTCGGCGGCGCGGCTACCTGCATCGGCGGTGCTATCCGTGACCCGCTTTCCGGACGTTCCTACGTTTATGCGGCTATGAGAGTTACCGGTGCGGCTGACCCCAGACGCCCCATCAGCGAGACTATTCAGGGCAAACTCCCCCAGAGAAAGATCGTCTCTACCGCAGCGGCAGGATACTCCTCCTACGGTAACCAGATCGGTCTTGCAACCGGTATCGTTGACGAGCTTTATCACGACGGATACGTTGCAAAGCGTATGGAGATAGGCGCGGTAATCGCGGCAGCTCCAGCAGAGAACGTAAGACGTGAGGTTCCCTCGGACGGTGATATTATAATCCTTCTCGGCGGCCGCACGGGTCGTGACGGATGCGGCGGTGCTACCGGCTCGTCCAAGTCCCACACTCTCGAGTCTCTCGAGTCCTGCGGTGCAGAGGTACAGAAGGGTAACGCACCCGAGGAGAGAAAGCTTCAGCGTCTCTTCCGAAACAGCGAGGCAACGAGACTTATCAAGCGTTGCAACGACTTCGGCGCAGGCGGCGTGTCTGTAGCTATCGGCGAGCTCGCTGACGGAATTAAGATCAACCTCAACGCAGTTCCTAAGAAATATGAGGGACTTGACGGCACCGAGCTTGCTATCAGTGAGTCTCAGGAGAGAATGGCTGTCGTTGTTGAGGCTAAGGATGTTGCACGCTTCTGCGAGCTTGCAGAGTCCGAGAACCTTGAGGCAACCGTGGTTGCCGAGGTTACCGAAGAGCCCAGACTCGTTATGAGATGGAACGATAAGGTAATCGTCGATATCTCCCGCGAGTTCCTCAACTCGAACGGTGCAGAGAAGCATATCGACATTGTTGCAGGCAAGCCTGAGAGCTTTGCTAAGGATATCAAGGGAGATTTCGGCACGCTTATGAGCGAGCTTGCCGCAGATCTTAACGTATGCTCCAAGCGCGGTCTTGGCGAGCGTTTCGACTCGACCATCGGCGCAGGAAGCGTTACAATGCCTTTCGGCGGAAAGAATCAGAGCACACCTACTCAGGTAATGATAAATAAGATCTCGGTCGAAAAGGCTGACACCGATACCTGTTCTTATATGTCCTGGGGCTACAACCCCTATATCTCCGAGAAGAGCCCCTACCACGGAGCATATCTTGCTGTAGTTGAGTCGGCATCCAAGCTTATCGCAGGCGGTGCTGACTTCAAGGATACTTATCTGACCTTCCAGGAATACTTCGAGAAGCCTCGCAAGGATCCTCGCCGTTGGGGCAAGCCCTTCTCGGCACTCCTTGGTGCGTTCAAGGCTCAGAAGGAGCTCGGAATTGCCGCTATCGGCGGTAAGGACTCTATGAGCGGAAGCTTTGAGGACATCGACGTTCCTCCCACGCTCGTCTCCTTCGCGGTAACCACAGGCAAGACCTCGACAGTCACCACTCCCGAATTCAAGGTGCCTTTCAGCAAGGTTGTATGGCTCAGACCCGAGTACGACGCAGACGGACTTCCCGTTGCATCCTCGCTTCTCGCACTCTACGATAAGGTCGCAGAGCTTACCGCAACAAAGGAAGTCCTCGCGGCTTACACTCCTACCTACGGCGGCGTAGCTGAGGCAGTAATGAAGATGTGCTTCGGTAACGGAGTCGGCTTCAAGTACGCTGACGGACTTTCGCTTGAGGATATCTTCGGATACTCCTACGGTTCGTTCATCCTCGAGCTTGCAGACGGCGCAGAGGCAGACGGAATTCTCCTTGGTGAGACTACCGCAAAGCAGACAATCGTTTACGGTGATGCTGTAGTCGATCTTGGAAAGCTTTACGCGGAATACGAGAGCGTTCTCGAGGGCGTATATCCCACCAACGCAGAGGAATCCAAGACAGAGATTCCCGCATTCTCCTACGACGGCGAGAAGGCTGCTCCTGCAGTTATAAAGTGCTCAAAGCCTCGCGTTCTTATTCCCGTATTCCCGGGAACGAACTGTGAGTACGACTCTGCAAAGGCGTTTATGCGCGCAGGAGTTGAGGCAGATATATTCGTAGTCAAGAACCTCTCGGCAGACAAGGTATCCGAGTCTGTAGAAGAGTTCGTAAAGAAGATCAAGCAGTCGCAGATCATCTTCGTGCCCGGTGGATTCTCGGGCGGCGACGAGCCCGACGGATCGGGCAAGTTCATCACCGCGTTCTTCCGCAACGGCGCGATCAAAAACGAGGTCAACGAGCTTCTCAAGAACCGCGACGGTCTTATGTGCGGTATCTGTAACGGTTTCCAGGCTATCATCAAGCTCGGTCTCGTTCCTTACGGCGAGATCATCGACACCGACGAGAATTGCCCGACGCTGACATTCAACAGCATCGGTCGTCACCAGTCGAGAATAGTTCGCACGAGAATTGCCTCCAATAAGTCTCCTTGGCTGTCTGAGGTCAAGGTCGGCGACGTTTACTCCGTGCCGATCTCTCACGGCGAGGGAAGATTCTACGCGTCCGACGAGCTTATAGAAAAGCTTGCGGAAAACGGACAGATCGCAACCCAGTACGTTGATCTTGACGGAAAGCCTACCTCGAACATCCTCTACAACCCGAACAACTCTTGCTTCGCGATCGAGGGAATTACCTCGCCCGACGGACACGTATTCGGTAAGATGGGACATACCGAGAGATACAACGACGGACTTTATCAGAACGTCGAGGGTAACTACGATATGAAGATCTTCGAGTCTGCAGTAAAGTATTTCAAGTAAAAACTATAAAATCACGCGGATTTTTAAAATTCGCGTGATTTTTGATTTCAAAATATTGAATTAAAGATGAAACTGTGCTATAATTAGTCTATGAAAACATTTTATCGGAGGAATTCTTATGAAGCTTACCGAGATCTTTAATAAAGATGGGCTTTCGCTCTCGTTTGAGGTGTTTCCACCCAAGACCGATTCGAATTTTGACAGCGTCAAGCACGCTACCGAGGAGATAGCTAAGCTCTCACCCTCGTTTATGAGCGTTACATACGGTGCAGGCGGCGGAACGAGCAAATATACGCTTGAGATCGCAAAGAATATAAAAGAGGCTTACGGCGTGCCGACTCTCGCACACCTCACCTGCGTTTCTTCAACCAAAGAGACGGTTCGAGAGCGCATAGCACAGATCAAGGATGCGGGAATTGAGAATATTATGGCTCTTCGCGGTGATCTTACCCCCGAGCTTGCGGCAAGCGACCGAAGCGGATGGGATTACAAGCACGCTATAGACCTCATA
Organism: Clostridia bacterium; assembly: GCA_017935225.1. Lineage (GTDB taxonomy): Bacteria > Bacillota > Clostridia > Oscillospirales > CAG-272 > HGM12713. The sequence goes on from JAGBIA010000043.1 coordinate 8,568, forward strand.
CACGAGATCAAGGCAAGCGGTGCTGATTTTTGCATCGGAGGCGCGTGCTATCCCGAGATACATCCCGAAAGCGCAAATCAAAAGGAAGATATCAAGTACCTCAAGGAAAAGGTCGACGCGGGATGCTCGTTTTTGACTACTCAGATGTTCTTTGACAACAATCTGCTCTATAACTTCCTCTATAAGATCCGCGAGGCAGGCATCACCGTTCCGATAATCCCCGGAGTTATGCCGATAACAAATGCAAACCAAGTCGACCGTGCGATCAAGCTCTCGGGTTCTTTTATGCCACAACGCTTCAAGAGTCTCGTTGACAAGTTCGGTAGATCACCCGCTGCTATGAAACAAGCGGGAATTGCCTACGCGACTGATCAGATCATAGATCTTTTTGCCAACGGCATCAAGAACGTCCACGTTTATTCGATGAATAAACCCGACGTTGCCAAAAAGATAATTGATAATCTTTCGGATATCATTTCCTGAGATATTGGAGTATTGCTATAAGATGAAAATAACCGAATTTTTAAAAGAAAATCTTGTTTTCCTCGACGGAGGGATGGGAACACTGCTTCAGCAACGAGGACTCAAGGCAGGTGAGCTTCCTGAGCGATGGGGCATCGAGCACCCCGAGGTGATCCAAGAGATACACAGAAGCTACTACGCGGCAGGAAGCAACGTAGTCAGCACTAATACCTTCGGCGCAAACTCGCTCAAGTTCTCGGACAAGGAGCTTGAATTGATAGTGAAGAGCGCGATCGAAAATGTGCGTGCCGCGCAGAACGTAGGAGATCAGCCCAAGTGGGTGGCACTCGATATAGGACCTACGGGAAAGCTGCTCAAGCCATATGGAGATCTCGACTTTGAGGATGCCGTCAGCATATTCTCAAAGACGGTCAAGTTCGGAGCTCGCTACGGCGCTGACCTTGTATTTATCGAGACGATGAACGACAGCTACGAGACAAAGGCGGCTGTTATCGCCGCAAAGGAAAGCTGTGATCTGCCGATCTTCGTATCAAACGCATACGGCGAGGACGGCAAACTGATGACGGGCGCAGATCCTGCGGCTATGGTAGCTATGCTTGAGGGACTCGGAGTCGACGCGATCGGTGTGAATTGCTCGCTCGGTCCGAAGGCACTCGCACCCGTGGTAGAAAAGTATCTTGAATATTCCTCGATCCCCGTTCTGCTCAAGCCAAACGCAGGTCTGCCGAGAGCAATCGGCGGTAAGACGGTCTACGACGTACCGCCCAAAGAGTTCGCGGACACGGTCGCAGAGCTTATAGAAAAGGGCGTGCGCATCGCAGGCGGATGTTGCGGAACGACCCCCGAATACATCAAGGCTCTCACCGACAAAGCATCAGCTATACAACCTATCAATATAGAAAAAAAGAACTATACCTCTATATCTTCATATACGCACGCGGTGTTCTTCGGTGATACTCCCGTGCTTATCGGAGAGCGCATCAATCCCACGGGCAAGAAACGCTTCAAAGAGGCGCTCAGAGCAGGGGATATGGATTATATTCTCAAAGAGGGAATTGCACAAGAAGAGCGCGGGGTTCACGTGCTCGACGTCAACGTGGGTCTCCCCGAGATCGACGAGCCGAGCATGCTTACAGATGCGATCTGCGCGCTTCAGGCAATAACCGATCTGCCCTTGCAGATAGACACCTCTGATCCCGTCGCGATGGAGCGCGCGCTCAGAAGATACAACGGCAAGCCGATGATAAACTCAGTCAACGGAAAGCGAGAGAGCCTTGAGAGTATTCTTCCGCTTGTCAAAAAGTACGGCGGACTCGTCGTAGCACTCACGCTTGACGAGAGCGGAATTCCCGAGACGGCGGGGGGAAGATTTGAAATTGCAAAGAAAATTCTCGAGGTGGCAGAGGAATACGGAATTGATAAAAAGGATATCATCTTTGATCCGCTCGCACTCACGATAAGTGCAGACAAAAACTCGGCTCGCGAGACTCTTCGCGCGATCACTATGATCCGAAACGAGCTTGGCGCACACACCTCTCTCGGAGTGTCAAACGTCTCCTTCGGACTTCCGCAAAGAGACGTGATAAACTCCGCGTTCTTCACCTTAGCACTCGGAAACGGACTTTCTGCGGCTATTATGAATCCTTATTCGACCGAGATGATGAAATCCTATCACGCGTACCTCGCGCTCTCGGGAAAGGACGATAACTGCGCGAAATTTATCGATTTTGCTTCAACTCTGCCCGATAGCACCGCAATTGCTACTTCAAACGCGCAGAACAGCACACAGACAAGCGAGCAATTTGGCTCGGAGCTTGAGCGCGCTATCGCAAAGGGACTTCGAGACAGAGCCGCAGAGATCACTGGTGAGCTGCTCTCGACAAAAGATCCGCTTGACATAATAAACGGCGAGATAATCCCCGCACTCAACACGGTAGGCAAAGGCTTTGAAGAGAAGAGAGTATTTCTCCCTCAGCTTCTTATGAGCGCAGAGGCGGCAAAGGCTTCCTTTGAGGTCATCAAGGCGCGCGTGCCTGCGTCAAGAAGCGATAAGTGCAGATTTGTGATCGCGACCGTAAAGGGAGACATACACGACATAGGCAAGAATATAGTCAAGCTTCTGCTTGAGAACTACGGTTTTGAGGTGACCGATCTCGGAAAGGATGTCTCACCCGAAGACATTGCAGATAAGGCAGTCGAGCTTCACGCCGAGCTTGTAGGTCTCAGCGCACTTATGACCACTACGGTTCCCGCGATGGAAGAGACGATAAAGCTCCTTCGCGAGCGTGCTCCGAGGGCTAAGATAGTCGTGGGCGGCGCGGTCCTCACCAAAGAATACGCAGACGCCATCGGCGCAGACAAGTACGCAAAAGACGCTATGGAGACCGTCCGCTACGCAGAGCTTATCAATTCTGCTCTTTAGTCTATATACAAAAAAGAACGGACGCGTCCGTTCTTTTTTTCTTTAAGATTATTTAATAAATTTACGTATATAGTAGATCGGAAGTGCGCTCCAACCGTGGCACAGACTTCCTGCGCCGCCAAAATCAGCCGCGCCCTTTTCGGTCTCCCAGACCGACGTTGCGCCCGCGTCAAGCATTCCAAGATAGATGCGCTTGATGTCTCCAAGTACGTAGGGAAGGTATTTCTCCTCGTCTATCAAGAGAAGCGCGTCATACTTGAAGCACTTCATCGAGAGCGTGATGCCCGTAAGCTTGCTCTCAGGGGTTGCAAGTTCATCAGCAATAGCTCTCGTTACATCGCCATCAGCCGCGCCGCAAAGCACGCAGAGCGCGTTTCCGAGCTCACTGTAACCGCCGTCGGAGTCGAACATTCCGTAAAGAGAACACTCAGAATTAAAGAATTTAGCGTTGATCGATGTATTGACCTCATCGGCAAGCGTCGCGTAGCATCTGTCTGTATCCATACCGAGCTTGTCGCAGATATATTGCATATTCTGAAGTGCGAGCGAGAAGAGCGCATTGAGCACGAGATCGGGTATCTCTTCGTCGACCTTTCCGATAACTCCGTCAAGCCCCTTTGCCCACTCGTAAAAATTCCAATAGCAAGCAGGACCGAAAGCATTCAGAAGCTTAGTATTGCTATCCATCTGCGCAAAGAACGCATCAAGAACACTTCCAAGCTTCGGGAAGATCTCGCGTACGAAATCCCAATCACCCGAATAATCTCCGTACTCTCGCACAAGCGTATAGAAATGCAGACCAAAAGAGGGAATTACAAGTCCACTCGCACCGGGATAGGTGATGTTGAGCATTCCGTCCTCGCGTCTGTCCTCAGCCATCAGCTTGATAGCAGCGCGCGGAAATTCAAACTCGCCAAAAGCGTAGTATCCGCAAAGTATCTGGTTACGGCTGTCCATAACGTACATAGCCTGCTCGCGCCACGGGCAATCTTCGTAATGCTCGTGCAGGCAGAGCTTCAATGTCTCGACACAAACGTCGTAGATGCGCTTGAGATCCTTGTCAGCGCAATCAAAGGGAAGTACGTTCAGCGGATAATTGCGAGGGAAAATATCTATTTCAATATTCTCGAGCGGCTCATCACTCCTCAGCTCCGCATAGCGAAGCCCTAGGCGGCGGAAGTAGCCGAAGTAATCATTCTCACCGCTCTTAGCTCTGTAGTCAAATGCAAATCTTCGACTGTGAATTTTGTCTCTTACCCAACCGTCGATTATATGCTCGCCGTAGCAAAGCTCGATATTCTGCACGGACGGCGAGTTGAATTTTATGCGGTAAACTCCAACAGTCTCCTTGCCAAAGTCGAACAGATAGCGATATTTGCCGTCCTGCGCGCTCTTTATAAGCTTGCCTCGGATAGCTTTCTCGGTAACGAGATTTTTTATTGGACGCAGAATTGTGGGCAAAAGCTTTTCGGGAGTCACGCAGAAAGACGGAGTAAATCCGTCAACGTCCTCGCTTATCCACGCATCTTCGGCATTTGCATCATAGCCGTATCCGTATCCAAGCTGACCGGTGATAGAGTAACAAATATGGTTGCGGTAGGTCTTGCTGAGCCTCGAGAGCACACTCTCGTCGCTGATAGCCAGATTTCTGCGCTCCGAGTCAAGCGAGAAGCAAAGTCCCGCTCCATCATCGATGTTCGTAGAGCAGTTGTTTCCGTAGTACCACACCTCGATCGCAAGTCTGTTCTTGCCGAGGACAAGGCTGTCCGTCACGTCAAACTCATCGTAGACCTTATAGTGCGGATAGTCGGGATACTGCCCGAAATTACAAAGCTTTCCGTTGAGGTAGAAGCCGTAGTCCGAGTCTGCTGATATCGACAGAGTCACTCTGCCGTCATTCTCGGAATAATCGAACTCGCAAATAAATTCCGCGTGCTCGTCAGGGGCAGCGTTCGGATTTTCCCATATCCATTTTGCCTTTTCAATCTTATTCATATTTTTCCTCTTTACGTGTGATTGGAGATAAACTCAGCCTTGTTGTTCTTGAATACGTAGGGGAATTCTATAGTTATGTTGCTCGCGCCCGGCAGATAGATGTCCTTTGCAGGCTTGATAGCCGCACGCACAGAGCTGTCCTCGATCCACTGCTTTGCACCGTTGGAATTAGAGGGCCAGATGAGCACGTCCGCGTCGACCACCTCATAGATCTTCTCGATGCTCGCCCAGATTCCGTGGTGCGCAAGCTGGACCATATCAGATTTGAGATAATCGCCATAGCTGTTTACAAGCACCGTGCCGAGAGTGTGAGTAGCATCGGCAAGCGAAAGAACGGTCGTGCCGTCGATGTTTGCTCTTACGATAAGTGAAGTGAGATTGAGATAGTCGAACTTCGCAGGGTAGAAATCCTCGGGGGTGTAAAGTATCTCAAAGTCTATTCCGCCAAAGCTCAGAAGCTGTCCCGTGTGAGCCTTGATAATTCTCGTTTTTCCTGCGAGTTTCGTCTTGACGAGCTCGCGCATATCGTTCATCAGATCGTTGTTTTCCTCGCCTGCGATCTCCTTGTATTTCGACTCGGGAGCAAAGTTGTAAACGAGGTTTTCTATCGTCACATCCTCAGGATGCTTCTCAACAAGCTCCTCAAAACCGCTCTGGTGATCGCCGTGTGCGTGAGTGAGGAACCAAGCCGCAACTACTATATCGTTGCCCTCGCCCGCAAGCTTAGAGAGTTGCTTATAGACAAGATCCTTTCCGTAGTTCGCATCGCCGTCGATAACGACGAAGCGACCGTCGTAAAGCTTGTAGATCATACCGAGTCCAATATCAGAGTAAGACTGACCGACCAGCGTAAGCGAAGGAGTGGTGACCTTTTCAAAGCTCTTTGCCCTCTCCTCATAATCGGGAAGGGCAGAGACGTCGCCGACTACCGCGCGCATAACGTCATTGTACGGTTTGTAGTATATGTGAACGTAGCGATCTCCTTTGATAAAGGTCTCAAAGAGATTTCCGCCTGCCTCGCGCGCGACAAGGCTTTCATATCCGTCTGCCTTGAGTCGTTCCTTATAATCAACGAAAGCATCGTATCCCGCTTCCTCAACCCTTATCATATCGGTATCGTCATCGCAGTCGATCGCAAACGCAACACCCTTGGTGCAAGCAGGTAGCTCTGATAACTCAGGCTTGGATATCTTGCTGAGGTTGACCGAAAGATCAAGCGCAACTCTTTGCTCTCCCGAGTTTGCGATCAGCTTGAGAAGCTCGGAATACATATCGTTGCCGTCACTCTCGTCCGAGAATGCGATGATAAGCTTGTTTCCTTTGACTACGATCTTACCCTCGCTGAAGCGAAGCTCTTTGTAGATCTCCGCAGACTCATCATAATTTGTGCGGCCTATAAGTACCGCGGGAGCGGATCTGTCATCGCCCGTATCATTGTAAGCCTTGAAATCGGTCTTGAACTCAACGAGTGTTCCGGTAAGACTCTTGAGCTTATCACGAAGTTTGTTGTAGATCTTCTTTTCTGCATCCGTAGCATTTTCGGAGACGATAACAGGACATGTATAGCTTCCGTTATCAAAAATGATAAACTCACTCTCGCCGATCGAGTTGCCCGAGTATTTGGATGGCTCGGTGTTACCCTCGGTAGCACCGCTGTCGGTCGGCGCATCGGTCGGTATATTTTCGCCCTCTCCACTGTTGTTGCAGGCGGTAAGAGAAGAGAGAATCAGCAGAAACGCAAACAATGCAAGAGCAATTTTTAAAGCAAATTTATTTTTCATATCCAATCTCCTTGCAAACAGATATTTGCTATATTATATCAAACACTCGAAAAAAAGTCAATATTATCCAAACAAAAAATAAGAGTGGAGTTTGCTGAAAAAATTTTATATTATCTTCAGATATTTTTCTTGACAAGCCAAGGGATTTGTGATACCATAATTTTACTAAAGTTCCAAGGAGGTTAGTTATGCCAAAAAGATCACTGAGAACCGGAGTTGCATATCACGGTAACCGTATGCCCTCACACGCGATGGCTGATATGAAGGAGATCGCGAAAGCAGATATGGACATAGTCGTGCATATGCTCTCGCACACGGATTGGGACAGGCACAAAAACGTAATGAAGGATATCTTTGCCATAACCGAGGACGCTGGAATGGAGGTTTGGGTCGACAATTGGGGACTTGGAGGCCCTCCCGGTGACAAGTCGCATTTTCTCGCGTATCATCCCGAAGCGCATATGTACTACAGCAACGGCGAGATGAATCCCGTTTGCGCTTGCCTGAATAGCCCCGAATTCCGCCGCTTCGTCAAGAATTGGATCGAAACTGTCGCCGAGATGGGTGCTAAGACGATATTCTGGGACGAGCCGAGCATTCCGAAGAAGCTCGTGCCCGGAACCGACGATCAGCGCTACTACGCTTGCTGCTGTCCGCGATGCAAAAAGCTCTTTGAGGAGCGCTACGGTCGCGCTATGCCGCTCTTTGCCGACGATGACGTCGAGCGCTTCCGTACAGACACGATCGTAGATTATTTCACCGAAATAACCGAATACAGCGCGTCAATGGGGATAGAGAACATAGTTTGCATTATGCTCGGCGCGCACTTTGGAATCGATCTTGATACCGTCGACAGAGTATGCGCGCTTCCCACCGTCAGCAATATCGGCTCCGATCCGTATTGGTATGCGCACGACGTTGATCCGTACAAGTTCGTCTACGACGGAACTAAGAAAAATCTCGACGTCTGCGCGCGCTTCGAGAAGGATCACAACATCTGGATACAAGCCTTTGACGTTCCGAGAGGCAGGGAAGACGAGATCATCCTCGCCACCACCGCCGCGTACGATGCAGGCGCGAGAACCATACTCGCGTGGGGATATATGGGCAGTGAATCGAACGATTACCGCGCACACAACCCCGAGCGCACCTGGAACGCGACGGTTGAGGCGATGCGACGCATCCGCGCCGAAGAAAGAGATCGCATTATCGCAGAGTGCAGAAATAAATATCACGTATAATAGCAAAAAGCAGTCGATATTCGGTTGCTTTTTGATTCTTTGGGGATAAAATCCATTAAAAAAGCACTCGTTTTAATTTATTTTTTTCAAACAGTTGAATTGTTGGAAAATTTGTGTTATAATAGATTATGTATAATTATATTCATCTGGAGATTTAAATGGCGATCAAGGATTATATTGAATGTGGCAAGATCATAAACACACACGGTTGCAGAGGCGGCATTAAGGCTGAGTCCTGGTGCAACTCTGAGGAAGATCTTGCGGCATTCAAGAGACTTTTTATAAAAAACGGCAGTGAATTTGAGGAATACAAGGTAACTAAGTCTGCTATCTTCAAGCAGTTCGTTATATTCGAGTTTAAGGGGATTGACGATATGGACAAGGCTATGCTTCTCAAGAATAAGACGCTTTACGCGCTCCGCAAGGACTTCAAGCTTGAGAAGGGTGAATTTTTCCTCGCTGATATGATCGGTCTTGAGGTCATAGACGCCGACAACGGCAAGATTTACGGAAAGCTGCGCGAAATAATGAACCGCGGCGCATCCGACATCTACGTAGTTGACACTCCGAACGGCGAGAGAATGATTCCTGCGGTCGATGAATTTGTGATTTCTATCGACATCGAAAAGGGTATTTTCGTACGCCCCATTGAGGGAATGCTTGACTGAGTGAGGAAGATATGATTTTTGATATTATGACGCTTTTTCCCGAGCTCGTGGGCTACGTGCTCGGAGAAAGCATTATCGGCAGAGCACAAAAGAGTGGAGCGATCGAGGTAAACTGTCACAATATTCGCGATTACTCAGAGGACAAGCACCGCCGCGTCGACGACACTCCATACGGCGGAGGAAAAGGGATGCTTATGGCTGCTCCGCCGATCTACAATTGTTACAAGCACATCATTGACTCGCGCGAGGACAAGGATCTTTCTACCAAGGTCGTGTTTATGTCTCCGTCGGGAAGAGTGCTTGATCAGAAGAAGGCAGAGGAGCTGTCGCACTATGACAGACTTATAATCCTTTGCGGACATTACGAGGGCGTTGACCGCAGAATTATCGACGAGATAGTTGACGAAGAGATATCAATAGGAGATTTTGTCCTCACGGGCGGTGAGATCCCTGCGTGTATTCTCGTTGATTCGGTCGCAAGACTCGTTGACGGAGTTCTGTCAGATCCTGAATGTTACGAGAACGAAAGTATCTCGAGCGGAATGGTAGAATATCCGCAGTACACGCGCCCTTATGAATTCCACGGTGTTAAGGTTCCCGACGTACTTATCTCGGGGCATCACGAAAGAATAGACGAATGGCGTCGCGCAGAGGCACTCAGGCTTACCAAAGAAAACAGACCGGATATTCTTTTGAAATTCGGAAACGAAAATAACTGATTTTTTGTACTTATGATAGCAGAGAAAGGAGGACGGCATGACAAGAGACGGTCTTGAGGCAGAGGTCAAGGAAAAGAAACCGAAAAGAGTAAAAAAAGAGCGTCCACCAAAGCCGGAGAAGCCTCCAAAAGCTCCTAAGGTTCCAAAAGAGAAAAAAGAAAATAGGAGCTATACGGGAATTGCATCCATAAGCCTTCTTATCTCGCTTTGGGACGGATTTTGGAATATTTTTTGCAATTCACTTGTAAAGGGCTTCTTTGGAAGGATCTTTTCTTCTTATTCAAAACTCCAGAGCTCCTATTCAAACGGTTTTATAAAGGAATTTCTTTTCAAGGACAGACGACTGAAAAAGATATTCCGAAAAATCAGAAAATTCCTCTCGAGTAACATTGAGACATGTTTCCCGGTAACGATAGGAAACAGAATGATAAAATACTTTGCAAGTGCGCCGCTCAGCTTCTACGGAAACTTTGGACTCTTCTTCGGAATATATACCTGCGTGGTATATTTCATAAAGCTTCTGCTGCCTGCGCTTGCTACGGCGGATATAGGCCATCTCATCGTAGGTGTCGCTATTCTCATAGTCTCCTTGCCACTCTCGTTCTCGAGACTTTCGTTTGCAAGCGCAATAACGAGAAGTGCGGCGGGCAGATGGATATTCCAAAGTTGCTTCGGACTTTCCGATGAGGTCGTTGCAAAATACGCGCCCATCAAAAAGGGTAAGGGCAACCGTATGCTTTTCTTCGGTCTTGTTGCAGGTACTTTGACATTCTTTTTCCATCCGCTTGCGATACTCGCGGTGATCTTGCTCTTCGCAACCGTGATGTTCATTTCCGTCACCCCCGAGATTGGCGTAATGCTGACAATATTCGCAGTGCCTTTCTGCGTATTTATGCCAAGTCCTACGCTATGTCTCTGTCTTATGGTCATTACTACCGCATTCTTTTACGGTATCAAGATCATACGCGGTAAGAGAGTGTTCAAGCTTGAGCTTGTGGATATGGCAATATTGCTCTTTGGAATTTTAATCTACTTTGCAAGCGTGTTCAGCGCAGGTGACAAAGGTTCTGTAAACTCCGCGCTCGTATCCTGCACGCTTATTCTCGGATATTTTCTGCTTGTAAACCTTATGAGGACTAAGAAGTGGATAATGCGTTGCGTTGCCGCGCTTATCAGCTCTGCAACGATAGTCGCATTTATTGGAGTAATCGAGTATATCTTCGGAAAGGGAAGTAATGCAAGTTGGCTTGACGCAACGCTTTTTGGTTCTATCAAGCTTCGCATAGTTTCTCTCTTTGAAAATCCCAATATGCTCGCAACCTACCTTGTCCTCGTGTTTCCCTTTGTGCTCGCGACACTTGTTCTCGCGAAAAACTCAAAGCTCAGATTTTTCAGTTTTCTTCTCAGCGCACTATTCGTATGCGCTATAATAATGACCTGGACGAGAGGTGCGTGGATAGCAGCCGCGATTGCCGCTTTGATATTCTTTACCGTATATTCCAAGAAAACTCTGCGTATCTTCGGGGTGCTGATCCTGGCACTTCCCGTAATTCCGATGATCCTGCCCGATAATATATTCGACAGACTCGCGAGCATCCTCAATCTCTCGGATAGCTCGATATCCTACCGCATCTACACCTGGATAGGCTCTATAAGAGTCATAAAGGATAATTTCCTCGGCGGTATAGGCTACGGAACAGATGCCTTCAAGGCGATCTATCCGCAATATGCGTTTGCGGGCATCGAAACCGCGGAGCATTCTCATAGCCTCTATCTGCAGATCCTTATCGCGATGGGCATCGGAGGTTTCCTATGTTTCCTCATCCTCGCATTTCTATATATGCAGAAAAGCGCCGAGTATATCAAGAAGCCCGAGGATAAGCACTCAAAGTTCTATGTTACGGCGGCACTCACTTCGATAATCGCAGTGCTGATAATGGGAATATTCGACTACGTATGGTTCAACTATCGTGTATTCTTTATATTCTGGATCGTTATGGCGATCGGATGTGCCTTCGTAAGAGTGGGTAGTGCCGAGGCTGAACGGCAGGATCTGCCTATAGACGAGAGTAGCCGCGAGAACGACGGCAAATATAATTGAGAAAGGACTTGCATATGAACAGTAATTCTCACGCGAATACAAGCGTTGCAAAAAAAGCAAAAAGAAAATTTAATTTTATCGACTTTCTGATAGTACTCGTTATAGTTGCTATTCTCGGTATCGTTATTTACGTGTTCTCGCCATGGGCACAGATAGAAAAGCTTTGGTCGAGCAGTGACGTCGAGCTGACATACTTCGTTGAGATCAAGGATGTGGATATCGAATATATCGACAGTATCAAAGAGGGAGACGAGATACTCAACTCGGTCACAAAAAGCTCGCTCGGAACTATCAGAGAGATAGCAAAGATGGAAAAAGCGTACGTCTACGATTACGTTCTTGATGAGAATGGCAATATGACCTGCGTTCTTTCCGAACAACCCAAGAAGTACAATATCACCATTAAGGTCGTGGCTGATGCAGACTTTGAAGAAAATGTCGGCTACACTGTGAACGGTGCGAGAGTTGCCATTGGAGAAATGCTTGATATGAGATTGCCGAACTACGTTTGCAGCGGCGAATGCATTCAGCTCTACGAGATCACAACAGGGGAGGAGCAGTAATGAAAAACAAGAGTATTTCTGAAGCCGAAGCTTTGCAGGGCAAGGATGCCTCGAAAGCAAAAGGAGAAAAAAAGCATAAGTTCCCGAAGTTCGGTGTTCTCGATGCGGTCATTATCCTGCTCGTTATCGTGATATGCGCAGGTGTATATTTCAGATACAGCTTTTTTGACAAGCTCAACAGCTCAAAGAATCTCAAGGAGTGCTATATCACCTTCAAGACAGACAAGGTCACTACCGCTGTTACAAGAGCGCTTGAGATAGACGACGTAGTTTATTTTAAATCGACAGGCGAAACGCTTGGTACCCTGACGGTCAGTTCCGAGGAGATAGCTATAGTCATTCAGGAGCAGCCTGCCACAGCGACAGTATTCAAGGACGGAAAGTCTTATGCTGACGTTCAGTATCCGCAGGGAATGGAGAACTCGCTGATATACGGTATCGGTACGATCAAGTGCGAGTGTGCGGTTGCAGAGAACGGCTCGTTCCTTCTTGATGGTTCGACCTATCTTGCTCCGGGACAGACCTACACCGTATGTACAGAGAAAGTTACGTTCGATATTACCGTTACCGCGATCGAAGAAATAGGTGAGAATTAAGCACAAAATTCTCAAAATTTGTTAATTTGTAGCTTTTGTGTACAATTCGTGTATCTTTTCGTATTTTTTCAACAAAACTTTGTACATTTTCACTAATATTTTGCTATTGATTTTATGCGATTTTTTTGATATACTATTATTAACGAATTCTATCTTATTCTAAGAACAATCGATCGACTGCAGATCTGTTGCCGTTCGTGTATCGATCATTTGTGAACAGGAGCTTTTATATTATGGTAAAAAGAGAAATGGCCATCACCAACAACATAGGATTGCATGCCAGACCTGCAACGTTTTTTATACAGAAGGCTAACACCTTTAAGTCTTCGGTATGGATCGAAAAGGATGACCGCAAGGTAAATGCAAAGAGCTTGCTCGGCGTTCTTTCTCTCGGTATCGCTAAGGGAATGGTAGTTACCCTTATCGCAGACGGATCCGATGAAAACGAAGCTATCGAGGGTCTTATCAATCTGGTTCAGACCGGACTTGCAGACTAAAACAGCAGATACTTAAAGGGGACTGTAGCTATGCCTTACGGTCCCTGTTTTTCTTATTTCAACTATCAGGAGGAAGAAGAATGCCAAGCACTCAAAAAAGAACGCAAGAGCTCTTAGAAAAAGCAAATTCGCTTCCTCTATGCTCAGGCGTATATATTATGAAAGACCGAAACGGTAAGATAATATACGTCGGTAAATCAAGAAAGCTCAAAAACCGAGTTTCGCAATATTTTCAGCAGAGCCGCAAGAATACGAAGACGGCGAGAATGGTATACAGCGCCGAGGATTTTGAATATATCGTCTGCAAGACTGAAATAGAAGCTCTCACGCTTGAAAATTCACTTATAAAACAGAACACACCAAAGTATAACATAAAACTCAAGGATGCAAAATCCTATCCGTATATCAAGATAACAGACGAAGAGTATCCGCGTATGGTTTTTACGCGCACACGCTCGTCCGACAAGGGAAAATACTACGGTCCTTTCTCGGGAAGCTCGATCGCGTATTCGATCTTGGATATACTTCATAAGTCTATCGGTATTCCGAGTTGCAAGCGTCGCTTTCCGCAGGATTTCGGCAAAGAACGCCCGTGCATCTATTACCAGATGAAACAATGCTGCGGACTTTGCACGGGCGAGGTCTCCAAAGAGGAATATTCCGCGCTTCTGCAGTGCGCCACCGACGTGCTCAAAGGAAATATCTCTTCGGCAACAAGGATACTTACCGAGCAGATGATGGCATATGCCGACAACGAGAGCTTTGAGGCAGCGGCAAGATGCAGAGACACGATCCGCGCACTCGAACGACTAAATCAGAAGCAGAGCGTGGTCGCATCTCCCGACACGAATATGGACGTTTTCGGACTTTATTCCGACGAGCTTGTAAGCTGTGTATCTCTGATGTGTGTGCGAAACGGCGCCGTCAACGATAAATCCGATTTCGTCTTCAACTCAGATGCAATAACCGACGGCGAGGCGCTTGCCTCCTTTCTCGTCGATCACTATATTAAGCTCGACTACATCCCGAAGAACATTCTGATCTCGTTTGAGCTTGACGAGGCTGATATAAGCACACTTGAGGAATTCTTGTCCGAACGCGCGGCTCACAGAGTTTATATAAAGCACCCCGAGCGCGGCACGAACAAGGAGCTCGTCTCGGTGGTATGCGGAAATGCCGAGGAGAAGGCGAGACAGACCAAGCTTGAGTCGCAGAAGGATGACAGCGTGCTTCTCTCGCTTGCAGAGCTTCTCAGACTAGAAAGCATCCCCGAGCGAATAGAGGCTTACGACATATCAAATATCGGAACCGAGAACGTCACCGCAGGTATGGTAGTATACGAGAACGGCAAGGCGGCTAAGGCTGAATACAGGCTATTTAAGATGCGCGAGCTCAATGGTACTACCGACGACTATGCTTCGATGCAAGAGGCGATACGGCGCAGAATTAAGCATCTCAAAGAGGATCAGAGCGGCTCGTTCTCGAAATACCCCGATCTGCTGCTTATCGACGGCGGTAAAGGACACGTCTCGGCGGTCAAAGAGGTTCTCAGAGAAGAGAATATAGACCTCGCGGTCTTCGGTATGGTAAAGGACGATTTCCACAAGACGCGCGCACTATGCACCGACACCGAGGAGATAAACATCGCCAAGGAAAGAGCGATATTTATGCTCATATACAAAATTCAGGAAGAAGTCCACAGATTTACCGTCGGTAAAGTTATGGCGGCAAAGCGCGCGACTATGAAGCACTCCTCGCTTGAGAAGATACAAGGAATAGGCCCGTCTAAAGCCAAGAAGCTTCTTATGTCGTTTGGTACTCTCGCCGCACTCAAAAACGCGTCTGAGAGCGAAATTTCGGCACTCAAGGGCATCTCGGCGGACGATGCGCACAACGTATTTGAATATTTCAGAGAGAAGGACAAAAAATGAGAATAATCACCGGAAGTGCAAAGGGAATAAGGCTCAGAACTCTTGAGGGTGACGCAACGCGTCCGACCGCGGAGAGAGTCAAAGAAGCCGTTTTCTCGATGATACAGTTTGATATTGAGGGCAGAAGCGTGCTTGATCTTTTCGCGGGTTCGGGACAGATGGCGCTTGAGGCACTCAGCAGAGGTGCGGCAAGCGCAACTCTCGTTGACAGATCGAAAAATGCCGTCGCGATCATCCGCGACAACGCGGCAAA
Source organism: Clostridia bacterium (assembly GCA_017935225.1). GTDB lineage: Bacteria > Bacillota > Clostridia > Oscillospirales > CAG-272 > HGM12713. The sequence continues at coordinate 23,818 of JAGBIA010000043.1, forward strand.
AACAAAGCTTGCAGACAAATGCGCGATATTTCAGTCAGATTACCTCGACTTCATTCGCCGCTCTGCAGGTAAACAGTACGATATAATCTTCCTCGATCCGCCGTACGCGCTGAAAATGTACAAGCCTGCGCTTGAGGAGATGCTGAGCTCCTCGATACTTAAGCCTAGCTCGCTGATCATCTGCGAAAGCGGCGAGGATGCTGTGTTTGACGGGGATGCCGAGCTCGCATCACACTTTGAGATAGAAAAGCAGACGAGATACAGCAAGACCTTTATCACGATATTCCGTCCTATTATTTAAGGAGAAAGAATGACTAATCAGAGAATTGCGGTAGTTCCGGGCAGCTTTGACCCGATAACCAACGGACATATTGACGTGATCCGCCGCGCGACAGAGCTTTATGACAAGGTTTTCGTCGCGGTCATGATCAATGACCAGAAAAAGTACAGATTTACTCTCGAAGAGCGAGAGGCTATCGCTCGGGCGGCGCTTGAAGGTCTTGAGCGAGTCGAGGTGATATCCTCGCGCGGATGGCTCTGGGAGCTTGCCAAGGACATCGGTGCGTGCGCGATCGTCAAGGGGTATCGCAACGAGACCGATCTTGAGTACGAGCAGAAAATGGCAGAGTTTAACAAAGAGCACAACCCCGATGCCGAGACTGTATTGCTCAAGGCAAGCGACGGACTTGAGACACTCAGCTCTACAGTCGTAAGAGAAAGGATGCTCAACGACGAGCAGATCGACGGACTGCTACCCGAAAAAGCTATAGAGCTTATAAAAAAATTAACGCCGAGAGATTAGCGTGATGTTCTTAGCGGAGAATTTGAATATTCAATGTAGTGAGAGCGTCGCATTTGACTAGTCAAACACACTTTGGGCTAAGCCCAACCCCTTATTACAAGCAGAAAGAGCAAGAGTAAAAGGAAACAAATCCTTCTATTCTTGCTCTGTTCGTTTTTATAGATGAATTGATGCTGACGCATCATGAATTGAAGTCTGCGACTGCATGATTTCTCGCTTCGCTCCATGAATTGAATTGCAACCAATGTGCCGCAAGGCACAATTCATGCCGCAGGCAATTCACGAAAGCTTGGCTTTCGATTCACGCAACCGCGAGGTTGCAATTCATTGCGTGTTCTCCGTTAAGGATAACACGCATTGATCTTGGCGTTATTTTTATAAAATTATGCAGATAAGTCCGTTGCTGCCCTCGTTGACGATGCGTTCAAGCGTTTCGGAGAGCTTGGTACGCGAGTCGTCCGGGATGTGCTCGAGCTTCGTGTGAAGTCCCTCGTTGACAAGCTCGTATAGCGTCTTGCCGAACATATTCGAGCTCCAGATCTTCTGCGGCTCGGCTTCAAATTCACGCAACATCGAGCGCACAAGCTCCTCAGACTGCTGCTCCGTACCGACGATGGGATTGATCTCTGTCTCAATGTTTGCTCTTATCATATGGATCGACTGCGCCGAGGCACAAAGTCTTACTCCGTACGCACCGTTCTGCTTGACGATCTGCGGCTCTTCGAGTCGGAGCTCGTCGATGCCGGGCATAACTATTCAGTAACCCTTGCTCTCGACCATCTCAAGTGCGTCAGCAACCCTCTCGTACTTTGTCTTCATTTCGCGGAGCTCACGCAGAAGAGAGATAAGCTCAGCCTCGGAGGATATGTCAAATCCCGACAGCTCGCTGACAACGTCATAATAAAGCTCGTCGGAGAACTCAAGACAAACGCGCGCCTTGCCGTTTCCGAGATCAATATTTTCAAGGCTATACCCCTTAATGTACTCATTTTCGCCAAGAGTCTCAAGCGCGTTCTTGACGTCGCCGACCTTCTTGACCTCAGAAGCAAGTTTGCTCACAGCTTCTCGTATCGAAACTCTGATCGGGTGTATCGGCTCAAGCGCGGATACCCAGCGGGGAAGAGAGAAAGAAATCTCGCTGACGGGGAATTCGTGCAGAACGAGCTCGAGAATATGAGAGATATCTTCAAAATTCAGATCAATACAGCTTACAAGTGCCACAGGAGCCCCGTATTTCTCCTCAAGCTCATATGCAAGTGCCATAGCTCTCTCGGACGTAGGATCAGCGGAGTTTAGCACGATGGCAAACGGCTTGCCTATAGCTTTCAGCTCGGATACCACGCGCTCCTCAGCGGGAATATAGCTCTCGCGCGAGATCTCCCCGATGCTTCCGTCGGTAGTAACGAGCATTCCGATAGTAGAGTGATCCTTGATGACCTTCTCTGTACCGTATTCAGCCGCCTCGACGAAGGGCATAGGCTCTTCCTGCCACGGTGTGTGAACCATACGCTCCTGACCGTTCTCAAGCGTGCCGAGAGCCTCGGAAACTATGTAGCCTACGCAGTCGATCATCTTGACTCTCATCGAGATACCGTCCTCGATCTTCACGCTTACCGCCTCGTCGGGCACGAACTTCGGCTCTGTCGTCATAACCGTCTTGCCTGCGGCAGATTGCGGCATTTCGTCGCGCGCGCGTTCCTTTGAATAACCGTCCTCGATGTTAGGAAGAACCACAGTCTGCATAAACCGCTTGATGAAGGTTGACTTTCCTGTTCGCACGGGACCGACCACACCGATATAGATGTCACCGCCCGTTCTTTGCGAAATATCTTTATAAATAGAGTTTTCCACGATAAAATCCTCCCGATATATTTTCATTAAAATATACGGGAGGATGTTTCATTTTAGAACCGTCTATTTAATTTTCAGTTGTATCGCTTTCTTTTTCATCCTCTCTTTTTTCAAGAGGCGTGAAATTATCTTTCGGAAGGCTCTTCTGCGTCGCAAGGGGATTGTGCTCCATAGCCTCTTCCATACTGCGATTGCTGACGTGGGTATAGATCTGCGTGGTGTTGAGCTGCTCGTGACCGAGTATATCCTTGAGCACTCGCACGTCGACCTCGCCCGTCTGGTACATAAGAGTAGCCGCGGTGTGTCTGAGCTTGTGCACCGAATAGTGCTTGGATTCAAGTCCCGCAAGCTCGAGATACTTATAGACCAGCCACTGTACCGTCTTGACGCTGATGCGCTGCTCACGGTTGCTAAGGAAGAGTGCCTTAGCCTCGGTCTGTGCGTGTTTTTCTCCAAGTCTCTCGGCATAGTAATCGGCAAGTGCCTGCTTGCAGGCAGAATTGAGATATACTATTCTTTGCTTATTGCCTTTACCCGTAACGGTAAGCGAGCGCAGATCGCGGTCAACGTCGTTGAGGTCGATACCGACAAGCTCGGAGACTCGCATTCCGCAGTTGAGGAATAGAGTTATTATCGCATAATCACGCACTCTCGACTTTGACTCTTTGTCGTTCTTGACAGCCTCGAGCAGCATCAAACTTTCTTCCATGGACAAAAACTTCGGCAAAGCCTGCTTTCTCTTTGGCGTTTCGATATTGATCGCGGGATTATCGTCAAGCATCATTCGTTTTATGTGAAGATACTTGAAAAATCCCTTTATAGAGGAAAGCTTGCGCGACTTTGCCGCCGCCATATTTCCTCTCACACCGTCCGCGTAGAGTAGAAATTCATATATGTCCTCGGTGGTAATGTTCTTTATGTATTCAAGATCAACGCCGCTGATGTCGATCTTCTCAAATTTCTCGCCCGACATATCTATATCCGCATCTCTCGCAAGGAGAAAACGGAAGAATGTGCGCAGATCGAGAAGATATTCTGATATCGTCTTCTCGGATGCATTCTGCATAACAGCCTTGTAAGAGGCAAACTCGCGAACGAGCGGGGGAAGAGATTTTAGGGGCACTGCGTATTTCATAAACCCTCCGCAAATGTTAAAAGAATTGTTAATAAGATAAAGATTTATTGGATAAAATGTAAACTTTCATTAACTGCTATTGAAAAAGCAGATGTTTTCAATTATAATTGTACAGTAAGCACTGCTTACCGATCAACACGACCTTGGGGGAAAAATGAAAAAGTTTTTTCACGATTATTCATACAATATAGTTAAGATGTTCGTCAACCAGTTCGCGATCTCGATCTTCGGAGTATCGCTCACATTCGCAACCGCGTCAGCTCACGGAGATTCGACCGGATTTGACACGCTGACAGTGGTAGTAAGTCTGCTTTCCGTGCTGTTCTATCTCTTCCTTATCTACACGCTCGCGTGGGAGATAGGGGCAAAGGATAAGATATCGGTCGATGTAGGCAAGAAGCCCTACCGTCCGCATCTCGGAATTCCGCTCTCGCTTTTTGCGAATATCCCGAATCTGATCGCCGCGCTCTTCTATCTTATAGCGACTATTGCAGGCTCTGAGGATATGATGTTCGTCGTCCGACTCGTTGCTACACTCATTCAGGGAATGTACTTTGGTCTTATCACCGCGGTCAGCCTGCCGATCGACGGAGTAGCCGTTCAGCTTAACGCACTTTGGCCCACATTCTTTATTATGGTGATTCCCGCGATGCTCACAAGCTGGCTTGCGTACTACCTCGGACACAAGAATATCCGTCTGTTTGCGTTTATTACCGATAAACCTAAGGAAAATAGTGACGCGCACAAGAACCAAAAATGATATTACGACCTCGGAGATATCTCCGAGGTCATTTTTATGAAAATTTATTCCAACCTACGCGTCCGACTCGCTTATGGCGCGTATTTTTTGCGTCTATCACAGGATAAACGGAAAGAAGGATCACGAATACAGTTGCCCCCACAATAAACGTCCTACCAAGCAGAAAGTCCTTTGCAAGCTCCATCGAATAAAGCACGAAGTTCGGCTCGATATCCTCAGCCGCCACAAGCTCAGCACTTCCGACTAAGATATCACCACTATAGACATCAAGCACACCCACAACGCTGTCTTTAGCTATCGGCGCGCTCATATTCGCCTCGTGCAAATAGGGTACAAACTTCAGTGCGCCAAGATCCGTTCCGTAATCAACAAAAACGTAAAGATCCTCGGAAAGCACGCAGGGAAGCAGAGTGCTTTTTCCGTCAGAGACGGCGAGTGCGATCTCGGTGCTGATAAATTCTTCACCTGCATTTGCTATCTTGCGGTAGGAATATGAATTAAAAACGTGATCGAGCAAATAATTTGCTGTCGAGTAAGAATATATCTCGCTTTCGTCCGCCTCAGCTCCCATAATAAGACACAAATAAGCCTCACCGTTCTTCTCGGCATATGTAGCCAGCACGTATCCGCCGAGATCGGTGCTGCCCGCGATAATTCCTTTTGCATATTTATTGGTATATCCGCTTGCCGAGAACTGACTCATAAGCGCGTTTCTATTGTAGACCGTCACACATGGCTCACCCTCGGGCGCGTACTCAAAATACTGAACGGCGGAGCAGGAAAGATAGATCTCGCTTGATGCCGCCTTGTGAACGAGCTTTGCGGTGTCCGAGAGGGTGGTATAAGCAGAGCTCGAGTCGTGACCTGTGGGATTGGTGTAATGCGTATTCAGCATATAAAGGTGGTCCGCGTAGAAATTCATATCATTGACGAACTTCTCGATACTTCCTGCGCACGCGATGGCAAGAGACTGTGCCGCGTCGTTGTTACCGCAGAGAGTTCCGCGAAGAAGATCGCGGATCTTGAGCTTCATTCCGACACGCAATCCCATTGAAGCTCCGCTGATACCGTCAAGCATCTCAGTGCTGATCGTAACGTACTCGTCAAGCTTGTCCGAGTAAAGCTCGCAGGCAACGATGCCTGCCATTATCTTTGCGCTTGAAGCAGGCGCGCGTTTGCTGTCTCCATCGCGTAGGAGAAGCACGCGGTCGCATTCGTAGCTATAGAGATAGACCGCACCTGCCGATCGGCTGACAGATAGCTCGGCTTCGTTTATATCCTTCACGCCGCTTACCGTCAAGGAGAAGGGAATCGCCAAGAGAATAAGAACAAGGCAAAAAGCAAAAAGCCTCTTAATCATTCTTGCTTTCATTTACAGATGCAAATCTGTTCTGAAGATAGTAATCGATAAGCAGCTGGAGCAGCTCGTCACGGTCGACCTGACGGATCAGACCTCTCGCGTTGTTGTGATCGGGCATGTAGAGCGGATCCTCGGAAAGAATATAGCCCGCAAGCTGTATGGAAGGGTCATAATTCTTCTCGAGCATAGCAACGTATACCTTTTCTACGGTGTCTTCAAGCTCCTCAAGAGTAAGTTTATTTTTTCCGTTCATACGTCCCTCCGTATTTCTGCATAATTCTCCACGTATAAGTATATCATTACCTACAAATTTATTCAATATATTTTTGTTAATTTTTTAAAATAATTTGCTACTACCACTTGATTTTTATGGAAATATGGTGTATAATAATCCGTGGAATAAAATTATAAGGAGATCAATAAAAATGTTAGTTTCAGCAAAAGAAATGCTTCAGAAAGCAAAAGCAGGCAAGTATGCAGTAGGTCAGTTCAATATCAACAACCTTGAGTGGACCAAGGCTATCCTTCAGACCGCTCAGGAGCTCAACTCTCCCGTTATTCTCGGCGTATCCGAGGGTGCAGGTAAGTACATGTGCGGCTACAAGACCGTCGTTGGTATGGTTAACGGAATGATCGACGAGCTCGGAATCACCGTTCCCGTTGCTCTCCACCTCGACCACGGCTCTTACGAGGGCTGCTACAAGTGCGTCGAAGCAGGCTTTTCTTCCGTAATGTTCGACGGTTCTCACTATCCGATCGCTGAGAACGTAGCAAAGACCACCGAGCTCGTTAAGGTTTGTGCTGAGAAGGGTATGTCCCTTGAGGCAGAGGTTGGCGCTATCGGCGGCGAAGAGGACGGCGTTGTAGGTAGCGGTGAGTGCGCAGATCCCGCAGAGTGCAAGATGATCGCTGATCTCGGCGTTACCATGCTTGCAGCAGGTATCGGAAACATCCACGGCAAGTATCCTGCAAATTGGAAGGGACTTTCCTTCGAGACTCTCGATGCAGTTCAGCAGCAGACCGGTGATGTGCCCCTCGTTCTTCATGGCGGTACGGGTATTCCCGAGGATATGATCAAGAAGGCAATCTCTCTCGGCGTTGCAAAGATCAACGTTAATACCGAGTGCCAGCTCGCTTTCGCAGCAGCTACCAGAGGCTACGTTGAGGCAGGCAAGGACCTTCAGGGTAAGGGCTTTGACCCCAGAAAGCTTCTCGCTCCCGGTGTTGAGGCTATCAAGGCTACCGTTAAGGAAAAGATGGAGCTCTTCGGCTCTGTTAACAAGGCGTAAGCCGAGAATAATCAGAACAAGGGTTGCGGCTTTATGCGGCAACCTTTGTCATATGGTATTTTAATAATAATTCTATTAATCAGAGGTGATTTTTGTGACAAGAATTGATATTATTTCGGGATTTTTAGGTGCGGGCAAGACCACGCTCATCAACCGCCTTATCCACGAAGCATACAAGGGTGAAAAGATAGTTCTTATCGAGAACGAATTCGGCGAGATCGGCATCGACGGCGGATTCCTTAAAGATGCAGGAATTGAGATATCCGAGATGAACTCGGGATGCATCTGTTGCTCGCTCGTCGGAGACTTCAGCGAGGCTCTCAAGAAGGTCATTGAGGAGTATTCTCCCGACCGTATCCTCATCGAGCCCTCGGGCGTTGGTAAGCTTTCTGACGTTACTAAAGCTGTGCTTGCGGCAGAGCTTGAGAATGCCGAGATCAACAGCTCGGTTGCCGTCGTTGACGTAAACAAGTGCAAAATGTATATGAAGAACTTCGGTGAATTCTTCGGTGACCAGATAGAAAATGCAGGTTGCGTGCTCTTCAGTCACACCGACAAGACCACCGACGCAAAGCTTGAGGAGGCTCTCGCTCTCGTGAGAGAGAAGAATGCCGATGCGGTGATCATTACCACTCCTGCGGATAAGCTCTCGATCGACTCGCTTATCAGCGCTCTCGAGCAGAAGTCCACACTCAAGGCTCATGTTGAGGCATTGATAGAGAAGGATGCTTGCCCCGTTTGCGGACATCATCACGATCATCACGAGCACCATCATCACGACCACGATGAAGAGCACGAACACGAGCACCATCATCACGACCACGATGAAGATTGCGATTGCGTATGCCACGAGCATCACCATCATCATGATCACGACGAAGAGTGCGAGCATCACCATCATCACGATCACGATGAGGATCACGAGCACGAACACCACCACGAGCACGGTGAGGACTGCGAGTGCGGATGCCACGGTCATCATCACGACCACGATCATCACCATCACCACGCAGACGACGTATTCACGAGTTGGGGCGGAGAGACCGTCAAAAAGTTCTCAAAGCAGGAGATCTCTGATATCCTTGAAGCTCTTGAGGACAGCGACAAATATGGAATGATCCTTCGCGCGAAGGGCATGGTAGAGTGCCCCTGCGGCAAGTGGATATACTTTGACTACGTTCCCGGTGAGCCCGACGTAAGAGAGGGAAGCCCCGAGGCGATCGGCAAGCTCTGCGTTATCGGCTCTAAGATCAATGAAGATGCCATTTCGGCATTGTTTGGAGTAAAGTAATGAAAATTCCGGTTTATCTTTTCACGGGCTTTTTGGAGGGTGGCAAGACTACCATAATTCAGGAATCCCTTAACGATCAGAATTTCAACAGCGGCGAGAAAACGCTCATCCTTCTTTGCGAAGAAGGAATTGAGGAGCTTGACCCTTCGAAGTTCTGGGGACAGAATGTAACTATCGAGGTCATCGACTCTGAGGATATGATAACCGAGGAAAAACTCCTTTCTTATACCAAGGGAAGAAAGCTTGACCGCATTATCATAGAATACAACGGAATGTGGCTCTTGCAGACGCTCTACGATAATTTCCCTGAAAATTGGGGAATTTATCAGAATATGATGTTTGCCGATGCAAATACCTTCATATCCTACAACAACAATATGCGCCAGCTCGTATACGATAAGGTCAAGGATGCCGAGATGGTGGTTCTCAACCGCACCTCGAGCAACATCGATAAGGAAGAGATACACAAGATCATCCGCGGTATCTCGCGCCGCGCGGCAATAGTCTACGATTATCCCGACGGTCACGTTGAATACGACGAGATCGAAGATCCGTTGCCCTTTAATCTTGATGCCGACGTTATCGAGATTGAGGACGAAGATTACGCACTCTGGTACAGAGATATGTCCGAGGAGCTTGCAAAATACGACGGAAAGTGCATCAAGTTCAAGGGAATTATCGCGAATGACCCGAGACTTGCAAAGAATTCTACGATTATCGGCAGACACGTTATGACCTGTTGCGTTGATGATATTCAGTACAGCGGAATGATCTGCGTGTTCAAGAACGAGGTCAAGCTCAAGACTCGCGATTGGGTCACGGTAAAGGGAACACTCAAGATCGAGCCTCACAAACTCTATCGCAACAAAGGACCGGTGCTCTACGTAGAGTCTACCGAGTTTGCAGTACCTCCCAAGCAAGAAGTAGCAACATTTTATTGATCAGGAGATATTCTTATGATAGGAACCTGCGGCAAGTGCGGAAATCACAAATGGGACAAGATCGTCAAGGACGGTCGTGTCATATGTCCAGAATGTAATCATTCCTGGAATTATGTCTCGCTTCCGCTCTTTATTCTCAGCGGTTGCAGCGGAGTCGGCAAGACTACTACGGGAATAGAGTTGCTACAAAAGCAGAATGACGTGGTAGTGCTTGATTCCGATATCTTTTGCGGCGTGCAGAACGCATCGAGCGAAGAGGATCACCGCAAGAGAGTGGATACACTCGAGGCTCTTTCACGCAATATTTCGCAGAGCGGAAAGCCTGTTCTGTGGACGATGGCAGGAAACCTCGATATGATCCCGAGATCCTATAATACCCGATTCTTCAGCGACATCTATTGCCTCGTTCTGACAGTCGATGACGATGCACTGCGCGATCGAATGACAAACGGCAGGGGAATTACAGACAGCGGTTGGATTGAGGGCTCTGTTGGCTATAATCGGTATCTGAGAACGCACAACACGCTCGGCGAGCTTTCCTATGAAACGCTTGACATAACAAATAAAACGCCTGCAGAGGTTGCAGACGAAGTTATTTCTTGGTTTAATAGATACCTATAATATACGCGCTTAGAGCGAGGATACGTAATGAGCAGATTGATTATTTTAAGAGGCAATTCGGGAAGTGGAAAAACATCCGTTGCCAAGGCGTTACAACAAAAATTTGGTTCCGGAACTATGCTTATTTCCCACGATGTAGTTCGTATGGAATTTTTAAATGTTCGTGGTGCAGAGGGAATTGTAAAATCCGAAAAATTGATGATCAACTTGCTAAAATACGGTAAGGATAACTCCAAGATAACTATTATAGAAGGTATTCTCCCATCCAACGATTATGAAAAACTATTCAATGTGGCTCGCAGTGAATTCGGTGAAAATATTTTTGCTTACTATTATGACTTACCCTTTGAGGAAACTTTAATTAGACATTACACAAAATCTAATTGTAACGACTTTGGTGAAGCTGAAATGAAACGTTGGTGGAAGGACAAAGACTATTTAGCAACAATTTCCGAAGTAACCCTCGACAAAAATTTGAGCTTAGAAGATGCTATTGAACTAATTTATAGGCAAGTATCCGCAAACGAATAAATATTTTCTATAACAAAGAAAAGCCAAGCTGAATTACAGCCTGGCTTTTTTGTATGATAATTTATTGTAACACTCCGCTGATCTTAGGAGTACTGTCCATCAATACAAGCTCTTTGGTTACGTATTTAGGCTCGGCCTTCTCGGTGACGCACTCGGGAGTTATGATAAGCTCCTCGACATCGGTACGAGAGGGAATTGAATACATAAGCGGCATCATCAGATTTTCCATAATGGAACGAAGTCCTCGAGCACCTGTGTTGCGTTCAATAGCAAGCGATGCGATCGCTTCAAGTGCTCCGTCCTCGAGCGTGAGCTTCACGCCGTCCATCTCGAAGAGCTTTTCGTACTGCTTTGTGATCGAATTCTTAGGCTCACGCAAGATCTTTACGAGCGCGTCCTTGTCAAGATCGTCAAGAGTTACGATAGCGGGAATTCTGCCGACAAGCTCGGGAATAAGACCGAATTTTACGATATCATGAGGAAGAACGTCCTTGAAAATGCCCTTAGCCTTTCTCTCGGCCTTCTTCTTGATCTCACTCGAAAATCCTATCGTCTGGTTGCCCTGACGCTTCTCGATAAGCTTATCAAGTCCGTCAAACGCACCGCCGCAGATAAAGAGAATATTCTCTGTGTTTATCTGGATGAACTCCTGATTGGGATGCTTACGTCCGCCCTGAGGAGGAACGTTTGCAACCGTACCTTCAAGTATCTTGAGAAGTGCCTGCTGAACACCCTCACCCGAGACGTCTCGGGTTATCGAGCGATTTTCGCTCTTTCGTGCGATCTTATCGATCTCATCAATATAGATGATACCTTTTTCAGCGAGCTCGATGTCATAATCAGCCGCTTGGATAAGTCGTAGGAGAATGTTCTCAACATCCTCACCAACGTATCCCGCTTCAGTCAAAGTGGTTGCGTCAGCGATAGCAAAGGGAACCTTGAGCGCCTTTGCGAGCGTCTGTGCGAGATAAGTCTTGCCGACACCCGTAGGTCCGATCAAGAGAACGTTGCTCTTCTGAATATCAACGTGTGTATCAACGAGGTCAGCGCCCTTGCGCTTTGCTTCCTCTTTTTCGTTTCTGTAAAGAATACGCTTATAGTGATTGTAAACTGCTACCGAAAGAGCGACCTTTGCGTCGTCCTGACCGATAACGTACTCATCAAGCATCTGCTTGATCTGTGCGGGCTTGGAGAGAGTATCAAACGAAAGATCACCCATTCCGCTCTCGGCTACCGAGTTCTCATAAATGAGCTGCTGGCACGCATCCACGCAAAAATCGCAGATATACGCGCCGGTAGGAGAGGGAATAAGGAAATTCACCTGATTTTCTCTTCTGCCACAGAACGAACAGAAGCGAGCGCCTGCCGAACCCGATTTAGAATTATTTGAAGCCATCTTTTATCCTTTCAACCGTCTCACGCTCTTTTAGCAAATATCTTATCGATAAGTCCGTATTCGAGCGCCTGCTGTGCTGTCATAAAGTTATCACGCTCGGTATCGCGCGCGATCTCTTCGATGGAACGACCTGTATTCTCTGCGAGAATTCTGTTAAGGTTGTCTCTCGTACGCAAAATGAGGTCTGCCTGGATCTTGATGTCTGTAGCCTGACCCTTTGCACCGCCGAGAGGCTGGTGGATCATTATCTCACTGTTGGGAAGAGCAATTCTCTTGCCCTTTGCACCTGCGGAAAGCAGAAACGCGCCCATACTTGCCGCCATACCGATGCAGATAGTGGAAACATCACACTTAACGTAATTCATCGTATCGTAGATAGCCATTCCCGCAGTAACAGAACCGCCGGGGCTGTTGATATAAAAGCTGATGTCCTTATCGGGATCCTGAGCTTCGAGAAAGAGAAGCTGTGCAACAACCAAAGAGGCGGTGGTGTCGTTTACTTCATCCGACAAAAAGATAATTCTGTCGTTGAGCAAGCGAGAGAAAATGTCATAAGAGCGCTCTCCCTTTCCTGTCTGCTCGACCACCATGGGAACGAGTGCGTTGTACATCTTGTTTTCATAATCAAACATTATAAATTACCTCCAATTACAGTTGTGCGATTTAGAGTAGGGAATTACTTAACGGTAACTACCGCCTTTTCCTTAACGAGCTCCATAGCCTTCTGAACCTTCATATCAGCAGCAATAGCGTCGGAATCGATGCTTGCCTTAACCTGATCGATCTCAATGCCGTATGCGGACGCGATCTTCTCGTACTCTGCGTTGATGTCCTCCTCGGTAGCTTCGAGGTTCTCAAGAGATGCAATCTTCTCAAGAGCGAGTCTTGCCTTTACCTGACGCTCAGCCTGAGGTCTCATCTGCTCACGGAGAGAATCGAGATTCATACCGGTATACTTGAAGTAGGTGTTGAGATCAAGTCCCTGAGAGCGAAGTCTTGTGTCGTAGTCACGAACGAAGTTCTCGGTCTCAGCAACGAACATAGGCTCAGGAATATCAGCCTCGAGCTTCTCAATAAGAGCCTCAACGAGCTTATCCTCAACTGCGTTCTCAGCAGAAGCCTCGTGTCTCTTCTCAATTTTTGCCTTAACGTCTGCCTTATATTCAGCAAAAGTATCAAATTCAGAAACATCCTTAGCGAAATCATCATCAAGCTCGGGAAGCTCAACTTTGGTGATAGCGTGGATCTTTACCTTGAATACAGAAGGCTTACCTGCGAGATCAGCAGCGTGATACTCTTCGGGGAAAGTAACATTTACGTCGAACTCCTCGTCAATGCTCTTGCCAACGATCTGCTCCTCAAATCCGGGGATGAAAGAGCCGGAGCCGAGCTTAAGTGCATAGTCGGTGCCCTTGCCGCCCTCGAAAGCAACGCCGTCGCAGAAGCCCTCGAAATCGATAACGGTAGTGTCACCCATCTCGGCAGGTCTGTCGGTTACGTCGATCTCTCTGGAGTTTCTCTCGCGGATAGTCTCGATCTCGCGATCAACATCCTCGTCGGTTACTGCAACAACTTCCTTTTCGACCTCAATGCCGAGATAATCCTTGATCTCGACCTCGGGCTTTACGTATACCTTAGCAGAGAGAACAAGACCGTTCTCGTCGATAGATACAACGTCGAACTCAGGCTGACCTACAGCGTCGATAGCAGCCTCCTTGAGTGCTTCGGTGTAAGCGTCGGGGATAAGATCGTTGATAGCATCCTCATAGAAAACGCCTGTGCCGTACATCTTCTCGATGATAGAGCGGGAAGCCTTGCCCTTTCTGAAACCGGGGACTGCGATGTTCTTGACCTGCTTGCGATAAACTGCGTTTACTGCAGCGTCAAAGGTTGCCTTGTCAACAGAAAACTGCAATTCGTATCTGTTCTTTTCAATTACTTCAGATTTTGTTAAACTCATTATAGTTTAAACCTCCACAGAAATATAATAAAATTTTTACACACATCTTATATTGTACTTTTTTTAGAGTGTTTTGTCAATAGTTTTCTTGAAATTAAACGATAATTTGCGGCAAAAAGCCAAGAAAATCCGCAGAAATCATACGAAATTCAATATTTTCCCACTTAAAGACAGAGCCTTGAGAATAGCAACCGTGGATGTGACCGAAATAGCACCTTGAAACATTGTATTCCTTGAGGACTCGCAATATTTCATCACATTCAAAATCACTCCATACAGGAGGGAAGTGGAAGAATGCTATTATCTCCTTGCCACTCGCCTCGGAAAGCTTTTTAGCCTCATCAAGAGAGAGCTTAAGGCGGATGACCTCGCGGTTGACTATTTTTGAATAATCCGCATTTACTGATTTTTGCGGCTGTACAGTCTTATCGACGAACCATCCTCGCGAGCCCGCGGCGATAAAGCCGTCAAGCTCTATTGCATTGTTATAAAGGAAATCTATGGTAGTAATTCCGTTCTCCGCGAAGAACTTTCGCATCTTCGAGACGGTAGACCACCAAAAATCGTGATTGCCCTTCATTATCAGCTTGCGCCCCGGCAGTGCGTCGATCCATTTCATATCGGGGAGAGACTCCTCAGTCGTAAGCGCCCAGGAAATATCTCCGGGAATTATGACTGTATCGTTATCCTCAACGACGCGCGTCCAATTATTCTTGATCTTTTCAAGATAACCCTGCCATCTGTTGCCGAACACTTCCATCGACTTTTCATAAGTGACCGTGTCCAGATGCAGATCTGCAATAACGAAAACTGCCATAGTCTCTCCTTTCTAAGTTAGTGGTTTTTGAATAAAAGTCTCCAAAGGGTAAATAATATTATCATCACCCAATAAGGAGGAAATAAAAAATGAATCAGAACGAAAAGTGCACATCTTCGAAGAAGTGCGGCTCGAAGGAGCATATCAAGGGAATTTGCTGTAACGTAAAGAATTGCGTACACCACGACTGCGACACCTACTGCACAGCAGAGCAGATCGCCGTAGGTCCCAGCAACGCGACATGCAGCTCCGAGACTGTCTGCGCTACCTTCAAGGAAAGAAAGTAAATCATTCGGATATCATTCTCTTTGGAAAGGGTTGCTAACGAATTCGTTGGCAACCCTGTTTTTACATAAACTTATAGACCTCGTCAAGCATCTTGTCAGCATCGACTACCGTAGAGAAGTTAACGGCTCTCTTATCGAGATCCTTAAGAGGATAGGATATCTCCATACCGCTCAAAGCTTCAAGCTGATCAAGCGCGCCCGTGCCGTCTGCCGCATCCTTACCCGTGATAGACTTATAAACGTCTGCCGCAAACTTGTAAGGGCTTGCTGTGGAAACGACCACCATCTTTGTGTCGTCCTTGCTGTCAGCAAGATACTTGTCAGCGCAAGCAAGAGCAACGGAAGTGTGAGTATCTGCAAGGTAGCCATTATCATTATAGCAAGCGCGAAGAGCCTTTGCAGTCTCGTCTTCATCAGCGCAGTAGCCGATGAAATTCTCCTTGATAGCCGCCTTTACGCTCTCACTGACCTCATAGCGACCGCTCTCGGAAAGTTTCTTCATACAATCGCGGGTCTCTTCTGTTCCTGCGGTGAAGTAGAGAAGTCTTTCAAGGTTGCTCGAGATAAGAATATCCATCGAAGGAGACATCGTGAGGTGGAACTTGCGGTTTCTATCGTAAACGCCGGTAGAGATAAAGTCGGTAAGTACGTTGTTGGAGTTGGAAGCGCAGACCATCTTGTCTATCGGAAGTCCCATCAGCTTCGCAAGGTAAGCGGCAAAGATATTGCCGAAGTTACCCGTGGGAACGCAAACGTTGATCTTATCTCCAAGCGCGATCTCGCCTGTTTTGAGCAGTTCGCAGTACGCGTGGAAATAATAAACGATCTGAGGAGCAAGTCTGCCCCAGTTGATAGAGTTCGCACTCGAGAGCACGTAGCCGTTCTCAAGGAGCTTTTCCTTAGCAACGGAATCAGAGAATATCTTCTTGACACCCGTCTGTGCATCGTCAAAGTTGCCCTTGATAGCGCAAACGTTTACGTTGTTACCCATCTGTGTGACCATCTGGAGCTTCTGCACCTTGCTGACACCGTCAACGGGGTAGAAGACCATAATCTTTACCTTGTCAACGTCCTTATGGCCTTCAAGTGCCGCCTTACCGGTGTCACCCGAGGTGGCAACGAGAATGAGTGCCGTGTTCTGCTCACCGGTCTTAACGAGAGCTCGTGAGAGAAGTCTGGGCATTATCTGCAGCGCCATATCCTTGAATGCGGCGGTAGGACCTCTCCAAAGCTCGAGAGAATATGTACCGTCTTTTATCTTTTTGAGCGGAGCCGCACCGTCGGGGAAAGAGCTCTCGCAATATGCCGCAGAAGCGTCCTCGAGCAACTCGTCGTAGGTATAGTCTGAAAGGAATTTCGAGAGTATAGTAGCCGCCTTTTCGGGATAGGATCTATCTGCGAGCTCTGCTATCTCTTCAAGCGTTACGCTCGGTATAGAATCCGGAACGAAAAGCCCGCCGTCATCTGCAAGCCCTTGCTTTATGACCTGAGATGCGGAATAGAGCTTTTTTTCGGAATCTCTCGTGCTGAAAAACATCATATGTGGTACCTCTTTTTTACTGATTGTATTTATACGCCAAAGGCGTTTTCGATGTGGTTTGTTTTGAGTATGGTATGATCTTCTTTGTCAAGATATATCTCGATCACGTCAAATCTCGGCTGATAATCGAAATACTTGGGATTTGAATGCATATACCCTCTGGCAGCAATGACCGTACGTTGCTGTTTTTCTTTGGTAACAGCAGATGCGGGAGTACCGAAAGGCGAATACAGATCCTTGTCGACTGTTCTTGCCTTGACCTCGACGAAAATGATCAGTTTCTGCTTTTTGGATATCGCGATAATATCTATTTCGTTGTGTGAAATATGTATGTTACGCTCTATGATCTTGAGCTTACTCTTTTTGAGAAAACGCGTTGCCGCATCCTCGCCGATCCTGCCGATATCAACCGTTTTCATTTTCATCTTTGTCAAGAAATCTTATGAATTTGGTTCGGTAGATCGAGGGCTCTGCGCCGTATTTGCGGAGCGCCGCCATATGATCCTTCGTGCCGTAGCCTTTATGCTTTGCAATTCCGTACATAGGAAACTGCTTGTCCATATCGATACAGAGACGATCACGCGTAACCTTGGCAAGTATAGATGCCGCGGCGATCGAGGGGGATTTCGCATCTCCACCAATGACCGGTTTTGCATCTATCGGAAAATTTCGTGCAATATTTCCGTCGACAAGTGCGAAGTTTGCACTTACTTTGAGATTACTTACGGCGCGACGCATCGCGTTCATAGTAGCCTCGAGAATGTTGGTCGAGTTTATCTCCTCGACAGAGCCTTCTTCGATCGCATACGCAAGCGCAGATTCGATGATCTGATCGTAAAGCGCGTCACGCTTCTTGGCAGTAAGCTTCTTTGAGTCGTTGAGTCCTTCAATATAAAGACCTCTGGGCAATATTACCGCAGCCGCGACCACAGGACCGCAGAGCGGGCCTCTGCCTGCCTCATCAACGCCGCATACGAATTCGTACCCCGCGTCCCAAAGCTCCTTTTCAAGCGTATATTCAAGCATAGCTTACACCTCAAATTTTGGAATATCAAGCGATATTCTTCCTATTTTTCCTGCTCTGAACTCGTCAAGCAACATATTTGCCGCGCGCTCGGTATCGATCTCACCGCCTGAGATGCAAAAGCCGCGCTTCTTGCCGATAAGCGTGAGAAGATCGTAATTATCAGCCTCATTGGGCGAGGGAAGTACAGTTATTTTGTATCTTGCGCAAAGCTCTGCGGGATATTGTTCCCGAAGTCTGCCGCAAAGCGCCATAGCGATAGACTCGACATCGAGAATATCATCCTTAATAGCACCCGTGATAGCAAGGTTTTCACCAACGGTCGCATCCTCGAACTTAGGCCAGAGAACGCCGGGCATATCGAGAAGCATAATTCCGATATCCGTGCCGACCCACTGCTTGTTAAGCGTTACACCGGGGCGGTTCTCGACCTTTGCTTTTTTGTTACCTGATATTTTATTGATAAGCGAGGATTTTCCTACGTTGGGAATTCCGACCACCATAGCTTTGAGCGAGCGTCCTATCATACCTTTTTCTTCGTATCTTGCCAGCTTCTCGCCACAAAGCTCGCGGATCGCAGGTGCGATCTTAGAAAGTCCGTGACCGCTGATACAGTCGGTTTCGATACAAACAGTATTTTCATTTGAAAAATGAGCCGCAAAGGCGCGAGTCACTGCGGGATCGGCAAGCGATGCCTTGTTAAGAAGAATTATGGAAGGTTTATTAGCACAAAGCTTGCGTATCTCGGGGTTTTGCGAGCTATAGGGAATTCTTGCATCCAAAAGCTCGATTACCGCGTCAACGTTTTTGAGATTTTCGGAGATCAGACGGCGAGTTTTCGCCATATGTCCCGGAAACCATTGAATAGTCTGTGATGGCATTATTTACCTCTCTTTAATGTCAATCTGGCTTGCCTACGTTTGAGCCAAACTGAAATACGACCTTGCCGAGTATTCTTCTTGTATCGACGAGTCCGATCTTACTTGAGCGGCTGTCGCCCGAATGGCTTCTGTTGTCACCCATAACGAATACCGTTCCTTCTTCAACATAGGTCTCGGAATTATGATACGAGGGGTAATCGTAACGGATGTAGTCTTCCTCAAGCACGGTAACGTTGCCGTCGGAATCTGTGATAGTTACGCGCATATTATCAGAAAAATGCTCGATCTTGACGGTGTCTCCTGCAACGCCTATAACTCGCTTGACTATAGGCTCGTTGTAGTCGTTTTCTTCAGTGCCTGTCTGATGAAATACTACAATATCTCCGCGCTTGGGAGTATAAAACAGATCGCTCACGATCAACGGATCCTCGTGTATAAGCGTATCCTTCATAGAATCTCCGTTTACATTACATACACGAACCAAGAAAAAGGTAGCGAGAATTATGAGTGAAAAGGCAATAATAAATATGTCAAGCTGTTCAAGAATTCCCTTAACTATCGGGTTTTGGGACTTTTCTGCTTTTTCAGTAATATCGCAATCGCGATCTTTCAATTCGTCTTTAGTATCAAATTCCGACATAGCTTTTCCTTTCTGAAATTTTTGAGGATTGTTAATTACTTTACAAGTCTATCCATAAGCGTGTAGCCGTCGCGAACGTAAAGTCCGGTCGCCGCCGCGCTCTCCTCGTCAAAGCTCTTAACTCCGCAAAGCTCATCCGCGGAAGAGTAGATGAAGAACGGAACGGGATCGATCGTATGTGTTCTCAGGCGTACGGGAGTAGGATGGTCGGGAAGCACCATTATCTTGAAATCCTCCCCCGTGCTCTTGAGATATTCATAAACGGGAGTAAGTATCTTAGCGTCAATAAGCTCGATGGAAAGTACCTTATTATCGGTCTCTGCTCTGTGACCGCACTCATCCGGACCTTCAACATGAACGTAAACGTATTCAGCACCGTCCTTGAATGCCTTTATTGCCGCCTGAGCTTTGCCGTCGTAGTTAGTGTGAACGTTACCGGTCGCGCCCTCGACGTCGACAGACTTCATCTCGGCGCATATACCGATACCCTTGATAAGATCTACCGCGGAGATGACAGTCGCATCAAGTCCCCATTTGTCCTTAAAAGAAGGAAGCTGAGGCTTCTTTCCGGGGCTCCAGAGCCAGATCGAGTTACCGGGCTTGAGTCCGCGCGCTTTACGTGCAACATTGATCGGATGATCCTTGAGAATATCATAACTTGCCTTCATTATTTCAAGGAATTCCTCGCCGCCGTCTTCGATTCGGGGGAGATACTCACCGATGCGCTTACCGATAATGTCGTGAGGACGGGTAAAGTCGTATCTGTCCTTGTCGGTCTTCCACATCAGACAATGGCGATAGCTAAGACCCGTATACAGATGTCTTTGATCGTTTCCAAGCTCACGGTTGATAGCCTTGACGAGCTCGTCAGCCTCGGCTGTGGTTATCTCATCAGCCGAATTGTCGGTTATTATGCGATCCTCGTAGTTATCCTGCTCTTCAGTGAGGGTAACGAAATTACATCTGATAGCAGTATCGTCATCCTGCATTGTAAGTCCCATACTAAGAGCCTCAAGAGGAGATCTGCCCTTGGAGAACACCTTGGGATCGAAGGAAAGAATTGCCATATTTGCGGTATCGCTCTCGGGGACCATTCCGTCGGGCACGTTGGAAACAGTTCCTACAAGGGCCTTGCTTGCAAGTGTATCCATACAAGGCTTGTGCGCCTTCTGCATTGGCGACATACCGCCAAGAGACTCGACCTTTTCGTCTGCCATACCGTCGGGAATGAGAACTAAGTATTTCATAAATTTTAACCTCGGAAAAAATAGAATTTGCTATATGATGATCATAAAAAAGTAACACTTATGAAGATATGATAATCACATTTTATTATACCATAACAGTGAGAATTTTTCAATGTTTTTTTGCAATTATTATGCCAAAATAATAGATTTTTTAACAAATTCAATTATATAAAAGTAACAAAACAAAAGTTTTATCAAAACTGTTGAAAAATGCGCTTGTTTATGATAGAATATTGTAGGTATAAATCTGTGAAAGGTCGGATACAAATGTCTCAAAGCAACAAAAATGTCAAAAAGACTCTGATTATAGTTCTGTCGGTCCTCGCAGCAGTGCTTCTTGTTATGTATCTGCTCACGCTTGCGCTCCCCAGTCTTTTCAATGCAATAAGCGGCGAGAACACAGAAGAGGGAACTGCTGATTTTAATTTTTACGAACCTGATTTCAATGAAAATATATATGAGGACGATAGATATCTCGAGCTTATCGCAGACGGTGTACTGAGGTACGATAACGGATCAAACTCGATAGTTACTATCACGCCTGATAACGTAGCATCCTTTGGCGATCCCATAAAGCTTTTGTACAATCTCGTCTATGCCGCTATCGAAGGAGATAACGAGCGCTACAATTCATTCTTCAGCTCGGAGTATCTTAAAGCCCACGGAGCCAAAGGCGAATTTACGATGCAGAAGATCTACGGCGGAACGATAACCGCATATTCTACTGAGGGCGTCCAGGGAAATAATGGTAATTATACAAAATATATTTACATGCTGAACTACCGTATACTTTACAATAACGGAACCTTCAGAGCTGATATCGGAGAGGACTCCAAGACGCAGTACATAGTCATAACAGACCGAGAAGGAAAGCTTCTGATCGACGCGATATCTACATCAAGATACAAATAAAAATACACCGCGGTAATGCCGCGGTGTAAAGATTATTTAATACTGTCAACAACCGAGTGAGCCCATCCGAGAAGATCAGCTTTTTCGTCATCGTTAAGCTTTCCGCCAAGGAAAGGCAGTCCGCCGAACTTAACGGTCTTTACGTTCTCGATAACGTTCGTGCCGGTCTCCTTAAGTACTGCCAAGGTGGTCTCAACGAGCTTGTCGTTACCATCTATAAGAAGTGCTACGTTCTGAGCCTTTTTCCTATCAAGCTCGCGGCAGAATCTTCTTACCATATCATCGAGATCGTTGCTACCGGAGATAGCGAGAATAACGAGACGCTCGTTCTCACAGGAATATGCAGGAGGGATGATGTCGATCGCATTGTAATTCTGGGACAGCTCGAACTCAGCCTTGATAGCTTCTGCAAGAGCTTTCATTTTTGCTTTTTTCGAATAATAGAGAAATCTCATTTTAAGAGCCATGGTTTTTATCCTCCAATTTTTTTGTTAGTTATATTATAACAAAAATATTTCATTTGTGCAAGAGTTTTTTGTAAATTTCTTATGCTAATATAGTCATATGTGTAAATATAGGCTCAAATAGTTCAAAACCCGCAAAAACGTGCCTTTTCCTACTCCCCAAATTATACAAAATTTGCATTTTGTATAATTTTATATGTATTTAAAGATCCCCCGCTGAATTTTGCCAAATGGCTCTTTCTTGCTTTTTTCTGCGTTTTTCACGTTTTGTTCTTTTATAGCTAATCACGATCCGTGCTCTGTTTCAATCTCTAAAATAAAATCGCATTTAGGAAAATTATTTTTATGAATTCCCTTGGGTTCGATACTTTAATAATCAACGCTCGTCCTTACAGTGATGAGTCAATAAAATTACTTTTAGAAATATTTGCACCTTTCGACGTCAGAAATTTCGTTTTTCTGCACGAATTCGATCAGATGATCGATCCGTTGTCAGTTGCGCTAAATTCTGCAAGATCATTTGAGCAACGAATTTCTCCACTGCTTCCGCGAGGTGTTCGCACCAGGGCTCTTATGAGCACCAAATTCTCAAACGAAACGCTCATCACACCCGAGCTTCATAGACTTTGTCCGTCTCGCAAGGTCAATTCCCTCTTTGTGTCTCTTCCTATATTTCCTGACACCGATGACAACGACTTTGCTACCGCGCTCAATCGTTTGCTTTACAGATCGAAGATATATCCGATACTCAGCTCGTTTGAGTCTATTCGCGAGACCTCACCAAAGCAATTCTCGGATAAACTTCTGACAATAAACTCCTGCGGCTTTGCTTTTGACATTAATTACCTTTTCAAAATTGATAATCTCGAGTTGACAAATATGCTTGCTGCGCGCAACGTTTCGATTCTTCCGTGTATCTCGCACGATCCATCCTGCTACGCAGGAATTGCCGACAGCGCGCAATATTTTATTGATACGCTCGGCAAGCAGCTTTACTACAAGCTCTGCTCACAGATGAATAGATCGGTTTTGAGAGTGGGATTATGACCGAGCTCCGCCAGCGTATTTTCTTCTGGTCGCCTCGCCACCCCTCAAATGTCTTTCCTGTTTGTTTTGATCGAGTACCTGCTTTACTTCCAAATAAAGATCGATGTCAACTCGCTTCAGTATCTCAGTAACATCTTTATGCACTGTGCTTTTACTGATTCCGAATTCAGCCGCGACCTTGCGTACGGTCGCCTTATTGGCAACGAGATAATTACCAAGTTTTACGCATCTTTCATTTACATAACCAACGTACATAATATAGCTCCGCTTCATAGTTATTCAATACCAATTTATGCGGGAGCTATTTCAAATATTAACCTTTTTAGGAGTTCGTATGCAAAAAGAAACCAGCAAATTCACGGAATCTGACATAATGGAAGGTATGTCCTCGATCTCTGCCGTTATCAAAGCTATGGAATCAGGCAGAACCGACAGACGCATCCGCACCGTATTCGTCGATAAATCAAAAAAAGAGTCCAAGCGTAGAGAGATCGGCTTTCTTATGCACAAATCGCGCGAGCTTGATTTTGCCCTTGAGTATACCGATGCGCAGAGTCTCTCTGAGGTAACTACGGGTAGTTCTCACGGTGGAATAGTTGCTTTCTGCTCCCCGAGAAGCATCCCCAAGCTTGCACCCGACGTCATTGATCCGAGCGGCGTTTACTATATGCTTGACGGCGTTGAGGATCCTTATAATTTCGGATACTCGGTGCGCTCTATATATGCGGCTGGCGGAAGCGGTATAATCCTTCCTCCGCGCAATTGGATGGGCGTTGCGGGTGTAGTTGCACGCTCGTCTGCCGGTAGCTCAGAGCTAATAGATATGTTCGTTGCCGAACCCGAAGATGCCGCCGATATCTTCAAATCTCTCGGTTTCAGAGTGATCTGCGCGGGAATACGAGACTCTGAGTCTATATTTGATACCTCTCTTCAAAAGCCTCTATTCGTAGTGCTTGGCGGCGAGAAGCGCGGCATTTCGCGTGCCGTTCTCGATAAAGCCGACACGGTGGTAAGAATTGACTACGGAAATGAGTTCAACGGTTCTCTGTCGACCGCCGCGGCAAGTGCTGTGTTCGCGTTTGAGATTTTCAGAGCTAACAGATAAAATATTTCGTTTTTATACGTTTTGTTTACCGTTTGTTAAAAAATATATGCTATACTAAATGAGTATACAAAATTTTTCGAGGTTGATTATGAAACGTTCACTCGCCGTTATTGGTGTCGGAAATATGGCAAAATCAATAATTGCAGGCATTACATCGTCTGATATCAGCGTATCCTGCTTTTATCTTTTTGACAAAAATATTGCTACCTACGAAACAATGCAGGGGCACGATTCTTTCGTTTATTCAAAATCTATAGAGGATGCAATAGCCGCATCTGATACAGTACTTCTGTCGGTAAAGCCTCAGAATTATCCGGAGGTACTTGACGCTGTCACGAATGTCAGCGGATATGAAAAGAAACTCTATATCTCTATTGCCGCAGGTATAACCTCACAGAGCGTTTCTGATAAGCTCGGTGGCGCAACTGTTATAAGAGTTCTCCCAAATCTTCCGATGACTATCGGCAAGGGCGTTTCGGCTATATGCAAAAATCCTTCCGCTTCTGCTGATGAGCTCAGCTTCGTTGATGCTGTATTTGCATCCGCAGGAAGCACGATGTTTATTGAAGAGAGCGAGATGAATCGCATAATCGGTGCTCTGTCTTCCTCGCCCGCTTACGTTTTCAAGTTTATTGATGCTATCTGCAAAGGCGCAGATGCCCAAGGACTTGACGGTCGCGCACTTCTTGACGCTGTCTGCGATGTTGTCATCGGTTCGGCTATGCTGCTCAAGAGTCTCCCCGACACTCCCGAGGAGCTTATCTCTAAGGTGGCATCCAAAGGCGGAACGACTCAAAGAGCGATCGACACGCTTGACGAATACGATTTCGACGGAATTATTACAAAGGCTATGATTGCTTGCACGGCACGTGCAGACGAGCTTGGCCGCAAGGATGATTGATATTATCAGAAAGGTATTACTGTTTTGGCAACCAAGAAAAAAGGATTCAAGCTATTTGATATGAATCGCGACGGCAAGGGGGCTGTCGAAGAAAATACTAAGCCTACCTTAGCATTTTTCTTCAAATCTCTTGTACGAAAATTTCCTCAGCTACTCAGGCTCAATCTGCTTATGCTCTTCCAGATACTGCCGCTGATATTTATCGCGATAGTTTTTCTCGCAGGAGATAAGACACCGAGTGCTACCAGCACGACATACGCACCGCTTCTCGGTATAGATCAGGTGCTATCCACTCCGAGTGCATCTCACACACTTGATATGTCGCTGATCCAGATGGGACTTCCCGTCTTCAGTACTGCGGTGACCTGCACGATAATCGTCCTCGTGTTATTCCTGCTCATTACGTGGGGATGGCAGAATATCGGTGCTACATATGTGCTTCGCGGACTCGTGCGTGGCGATGCTGTATTCTTATTACCGATTATTTCTACGCGATCAAGCGAAATCTCAAGCAGGGGTTGCTTGTTGGAATCATTGATCTCATCCTCTCGTCAGTTCTCGTTATCGACTTTATTTACTTCTATCAAAGAACCGGTCAGTTTGGTATGGATTTCATGTATTTCGTGATCTTTGCTCTTGCGATCATCTACTTCATAATGAGATTTTATATCTATCTGCTTCTCGTTACCTTTGATATGAAGACCTTCAAGATAATCAAAAACTCGTTTATCTTCTCAATTCTCGGTATAAAGAGAAATATCATGGCACTTCTCGGAATCATTCTTGTAGTCGTGATCCACGCACTTATGATCTGGTTTTTGATCAGCACTCCGCTCGGATTTACTATGATCCTTCCCTTCGTCTACATTCTCGCACTTACCGCATTTATGTCCGCATATGCGGCATTCCCGATAATTGATAAGTATCTCATCGAGCCATATGCTGAAAAAGAGGACGAAGAAGAGTTCGTATACCTCAAACCCGCAGATGAAACGATCGATGAAACTTCCGAAACCTGAAATTTATTTTGTAAAATAAATTAACTATTTTTATAAAGGAGACCATTATTATGAAAAAACTGATTTCCGTATTACTTTGTGTTGCTATTATCCTCACTCTGTCGCTTACGCTCTTCAGCTGTAACACAGAAGATGATAGCGGTGTAAATACGCCTTCTGACAAGGAAACAAACGGTCAGGATCCTACCGATGAACCTACCGATAAGCCTACGGATAAGCAGACCAACAAGCCTACCGAAAAGCCCACTCAAAAGCCCAAGCCCGAGACTCCTGAGCCTGACGAGAACGACGTTACGGCTTTCAATCTCGATCAGTTCCTCTATCCTATCTGGGCGGGTAACATCAGCTATGCAGAAGCTGCTTTTGTAAGACAGCAGAAAGATGGCGTAATTGCTCCTATTAAGCTTCTCTATCCTATTGACACTCTGATCTCCGTACGCAGTGCTGACCTCAAGACCGTATATGTTTCCGGAGAAGACTATTTTGTTGACGATGACGGAAATCTTTGCATAATTGAAGGCGGAAATATTCCCGTTCTCGCATATGACGACTATCACTTCCCGCTCTCTCAGGATGAGCATAATCAGAACAAGCTTGCTACCAAGCTTCCCGAGGCTAATAACTTCGGTTGGGGCTTTATCCGCGCAGAGATCGGCAATAACAAGCCCGGTATGTCTGAGTGGACGATCGCAGTAACTTATATGCACGCCGAGGAAGAAGAGTGCGTTGTAAATGTTCCTGAAGCAAAGAGCGCAACTTTCGCTACTCTTATTGACAAGCTCAATGCCGGCGAGGATATAAAGATCGTTGCAACAGGTGACAGTATCACTGACGGTTGGTCGGCTTCGGGTAAGAACGGTGTTAATATGCCTCCTTACTGTCCTCAGTACAACGTTCTCGTTGAACAGTACATCAAGAACGCATACAACGTAAACGTTACACAGAAAAACGTAGGTGTCAGCGGATCTAATACCAATGGCGGCGTCAGCAAGCTTTCCGAGATCTGCGGCGAGGATCCCGATCTCGTTATTATCGCTTTCGGTATGAATGACGGATGCAGTATGGATCCTAACACTTACACAAACAATATCAATAAGATGGTAAGCACTATCAATGAGAATTGCCCCGACGCTTGTATCGTTGTTGTAGGAACTTGTCTTCCCAACCCCGAATTTGCTTGGAGTCCCGGAGGAGAGCCTGCTCTCAA
Organism: Clostridia bacterium; assembly: GCA_017935225.1. Taxonomy (GTDB): domain Bacteria; phylum Bacillota; class Clostridia; order Oscillospirales; family CAG-272; genus HGM12713. Next base: position 50,846 of record JAGBIA010000043.1, read on the forward strand.
GTATCACATCGATTATATCGACTACCTCAAGAGTGCTGAGTCTACTTGGAAGAATGCGGCACACGCTGACGTAACTACCGCTAACATAGAGATCTATGAAAGAAAGGTTTACCAGGACCTCGCAGGCTCTAACTCAAATCACCCCAACGACTACATGCACAGAATTTACGCACAGGTGATCATTCAGACCATCTTTGGTGACTATCTTACTTACTAATTAAAATTTAAAGGCTACCACCAAAAAAGTGGTAGCCTTTTTTCAGTTTTGGATGAGTTCTGATACTGTAACGAATTCGTAACCCTCCTCGAGAAGTCTCGGAATAATAAGAGACAGAGCATCGCAGGTAGTGTTCTTGCCGCAGGTATAATCGTGCATAAGGATTATATCTCCGCCGTGAACTCCGCTACATACCTTGTCTAAGATATCTTCGGGTGGAGTGTTCTTCCAATCGAGAGTATCAACACTCCATAAGACGACCGAGTATCCCATTTCGCGCGCCGCTCTCTCTACGTCTGCATTATTTGCTCCACGCGGCGGTCTGAAGAGCTTTGGCCTTATACCTACCGTGTTATAAATAAGCTCCTCACAGCTCTTCATCTCGTTTATCGCATTTGAAGCATTCAGATCTTTTGAATTGTCGTGAGAGTAAGAATGATTTGCAATCTCGTGTCCCGCCGCTCTTATCAGCTTAAGCGGCTCTGGGTAATTCTGAATATTCACACCTATCACGAAAAAAGTAGCCTTAACGCCGTATTTGTCGAGAATTTTCAATATTCTCTCGGTGTAACGCGGATGAGGTCCGTCATCAAAGGTAAGTGCTATTTTTTTCGTAGGTTCACGGCTTCTCCAAAAAACAATACTCGAATTCCCTTCTGCAAATGCTTTACTTTCTCCAAAGATCGATCCTGTACAGATCGTAATGCAGATCAAGAAGATCATAGTTCTGCAGAATGATCTACGCATTCGTCAGCTCGTCAAGACTTCCAAATCGATAACCTTGTGCCTTAAGCTCGTGAATAATATCCGCGAGGATAGCGGCATTTGTAGCAGAAGTCGGGTGCAAAAGCATTATCTCGCCGTTGTGAACATTCGAAAGGATCTTCTCCTTTGCGACGTTCTCACTCGGCTGATTTCCATTGTCCCAATCCGCGTAGGCGAAGCTCCAGAATATAGTCTTATATCCAAGCTCACTCGCAAATTTCATACTCTGCTCCGAGAATTTACCCTCGGGCGGACGGAAATATTTGGGCATCTCGCAGCCCGTCACCTCACGGTAAATATCCTCAAGGCTCTCTAACTCAGCTTTGAACTCATCTAAAGTTTTGCACTTGGTAACGTCCAAATGCTTGCTCGTGTGATTACATACGAGGTGTCCTTCCTCGATCATTCGCATAACGAGTTCTCTGTTCTGCGTGATAAGATTGTCGAGCACGAAGAACGCGGCAGGTACTCCTTCTGCACCCAGAACGTCGACTATCTTCTCAACGTTTCCGTTTTCATAGCCTGCGTCGAAGGTCAGATAGATAACTTTATCTGCCACATCGTCGCCGTGTTTCTTATCAACGTAGTATCCGCCGTAGTCTTCAATAAAGCTCATATTCGCGTCAGCGCGCGGCTGCTTATGCTCTTTATTTCTTACGCAATACCAACTAAAGCTCTCGCCTGCAGAAAACGCAGGGATAGAACACAGAGAGATGATACACGAGCAAGTGACTAAGAAAATCAAAATTCTTTTCACGGTTTTCACCTCCCGAAGATATTTTGCGCGCTACACAAAAATATAAACGATGAAAATTTTTACAAACAAAAGATCGACGGTTCTGCCGTCGATCTTTTGTATTTATTCGTAATCTACTACGTTGGTCCAAGAATGGAGGAATTCTCTTTCCTCAGGTCTTCCCTTTACCGACTGAGATGCTGCAACGATAGGCATCCACTTCTGAACGTAACGCTTCTCGGTGTTGCTCTTCGCGCAGAAGAGATCCAGATACTTGTCTGCAAGCTCGCGATCGCCTGCAAGGCAGAAAAGAAGGTAGGTTCTTGCAACGTCTGCCGATGCGTTACCCTGAGTTACGTGTGCCCAGTCGATGATGTAAGGGATACCCGACTCGGTAATGATTATATTTGAGGGATTGAAGTCGCCGTGGCACACTTTGTTGTGCTTGGGCATACCCTCAAGACGTGTGTGAAGCTCATAGCGAGTGTTTTCGTCAAGATCCGCGATGCTGATCTTTCTGTTCATCTTGTCTTTGAGCTTTGTAAGAAGCTGGCACTTCTTGGAGTGTACCTTCATCTGAAGCTCAACGAAGAGATCGAGATATTCGTCGATATTCTCGGGATTCTCTTTCATAAGAGTTTCAAGAGTCTTTCCCGAGATATACTCGGTAACGATCGCCCACTTGCCGTCGATCTTGGAGACCTCAATTGCCTTGGGAATATTAAGTCCCGTCTCCTCAACGCGCGCCTGATTGAGAGCCTCGTTGAGAACGTCAGCCTTAGAGTAATCTGCGTCAAATACCTTTATAGCGTGATCTCCGTCACGGTAAACTGTCTTGTTTATTCCTACTGAAATAACATTGTCGAATTTCATTATAATTCTCCCTTCTTATGCCTTGGGCATTTCAAGTTCGGTAAAGTGCTTACCGTAATAAGCGTTGAGATACATCTGCTTGATCTCGCTCATAAGAGGATAACGGGGGTTTGCGCCTGTGCACTGATCGTCGAATGCCTGCTCTACCATATCGTCAAGACGTGCAAGGAAGTCATCTTCATCAATGCCATAGTCCTTAATGGTCTCCTTGATGCCTACACGAGCCTTGAGGTCGTTGATAGCCTTAAACAGACCTTCAAGCTTCTCCTCGACGCTTGTACCCTTGATACCAAGGTCATCAGCAATC
>JAGBIA010000044.1 GCA_017935225.1 Clostridia bacterium
ATCGCACAAGGGAATTATAGTCGGAAAGGGCGGAGAGGCTCTCAAGCTTATCGGCACCTATGCCCGCGAGGATCTTGAAAAAATGCTTGGAGTCAAGGTATATCTTAACCTTTGGGTAAAGGTTAAAGAAAATTGGCGTGAAAGCGCGAGAACGGTAAGCAATTTCGGCTACCGTGACGAAGACTGACACTTTTGAGAGGTAAAAATGAGAAAGGCGTGCGACGGACTCGTTCTGCGCGTCACTGACGTTGGCGATCACGATCGCTCGATAGTCCTGCTGACAGCCGACGAGGGAAAACTGTATATCACGGCAAAGGGCGCCCGAAGCGTAAAAAGCAAGGTTGCCTCGCTTTGCCGTATCTGTGCGTACGTCAACGTGGAGACCTATGAAAAAAACGGACACCATTGGCTTGCCGCAGGCTCGGTAAACAATGCCTTTTTCGGCATAAGCGAGGATCTGTCGACCTTTGCGCTCGCGTCGTATATTATGCAGATCGCCGATGAGATAACGGGTGAAGACCTGCCTGCCCACGATGTCATGCGGATGAGCCTTAACACGCTCTACGCTCTGGAAAACGGCTTGAAGCCGCCCGAACAGATAAAGGCGACCTACGAGCTTTTTGCCGCAAACGTATCGGGCTTTACTCCCGATCTTTCAACCTGCTCGGTGTGTGACTGCGAAAATTACGCAAACGGCATCTGGCTTGACGTAATGAACGGATCGCTTATATGCGCCGACTGTCAGAAAAAGCGCGGCGGCGGTCTGCCAATGCCCGAAACCGACGAGTTTCAAACGAAAAACATTCTGCTTCCGCTCGATTCCTCAGCGCTTGAGGCCATGAGATACGTCGCTTCGGCTCCGCTTCAGCGCATCTTTGCCTTCGGTCTCAGCAATGAAAAATCTATGTCACTGCTCTGCCGCGCCGCTGAGAATTATCTGCTCCACCACCTTGAGCGCGATTTCAACACTCTGCATTTTTATAAAAACGTATCAAAATAATCCTTCGTAAATTAAATTTCAGACCGAGTTAAAAAGGAAAAAGATGAACATAACCGAAAAAACACTATCAACACTTGAATTTGATAAAATACGCGAGATGCTTGCCGCATCGTGTCCCACCGAGGGCTCGGCGGCGCTTTCTCTCGCTCTCTGCCCCGATGACAGACGAGAGATCGTCGAACGCAGGCTCTCGAGAACCACCGACGCACGCCGTTTGCTCGACGCAAAGGGCCTCCCCCCGTTCGGCACGGTCAGAGATATGGGCGATGCCTGTGAGCGCGCTCTCAAGGGCGCGGTGCTGACACCTCGAGAGCTTCTTGATGCCGCTCTGCTTATGCGTTCATCGCGCTCGCTGCTCGATTATATACGCGCAAACAAGCTTTTCCCGACCTCGCTTGACGAAATATTCGAGCGTCTCACACCCAACCGTCCGCTTGAGGACAGAATATTCCGATCGATCATCTCCGAGGATATGATCGCAGACGAGGCGAGCCCCGCGCTCGCCGATATACGCCGCAAAATACGTGTTTCCAATGCAAAAATAAAAGAAACTCTGTCTAAATACGTCGGCGGTTCTTATTCAAAATATCTGCAGGAAAACATAGTCACTCAGCGTAACGGAAGGTACGTTGTTCCCGTTAAGGTCGAGCATAGAAACGAGGTCAAGGGTCTCATCCACGACACATCGTCGTCGGGTGCTACGGTTTTCGTTGAACCGATGGCGGTAGTCGATGCAAATAACGAGCTTCGTATGCTCGAGGTCAAGGAAGCACACGAAATAGAGCGAATTCTCTCTGAGCTTTCGGAAAGCGTCGCGGGCTTTGCTCCCTCGCTCAATCTCAATTACAGAAATATCACCGAGATAGCATTCGCCTTCGGATGCGCAAACCTCTCTCAGTCAATGGATGCCCGCGAGCCCAAGATAACAACCGAACGCCGCTGCAGACTTATTCGGGCAAGACATCCGCTCATTGATAAGAAAACCGTCGTTCCTATAACCGTCTCCCTTGGCGGTGAGTACGCTACGCTCATTATCACGGGCCCGAACACCGGCGGTAAAACGGTTACTCTCAAAACTCTCGGACTCTTTTCCATTATGGCTCAGGCGGGACTTCACCTGCCACTCGACGAGGGTAGCGAGGTATGTATATTTGAAAAGATCCTCGTAGATCTCGGTGACGAGCAAAGCATAGAGCAGCCGCTCTCTACCTTCTCGTCGCATATGGTTACTATCGTTTCCATAGTCAACGAGCGCAATGACCGCTCTCTCGTGCTTTTCGACGAGCTTGGCGCGGGAACAGATCCCGTAGAGGGCGCGGCTCTTGCCGTTGCTGTAATTGAGGATATGCGAAGCGCGGGGGCTCTCTGCGCCGCAACCACGCACTACACCGAGCTTAAGACCTACGCTATGGATACCGACGGAGTGCAGAACGCATCCTGTGAATTTGACGTTGAAACTCTACGTCCTACCTATAAGCTGATCGTCGGCGCGCCCGGAAAATCGAATGCCTTCGCCATATCCGAAAAGCTCGGCCTCCCACGCCGCATAGTTGAGCGCGCGAGCGGATACGTCGCTACAGAAAACAAGCAGATGGATCACCTGCTCGGCGAGCTTGAGGAAGCACGTCAGTCTGCAGAGCGCGAGCGTGAGGAAGCAAAGCGTATGCGACTTGAATATGAGGACTTCAAAAGGGATGCCGAAAAAACACTCAAGGAAAAGCTTGACGCTTCCGAGCGAGAGCTTGAAAAAGCACGCTCAAAGGCGCAGAATATGGTCGAGAGCGCAAAGCGATCTGCAGATTTCATAATGGAAGAAATGGAAAAGGTTCGCCGCGCCAAAGACTCCGAGCGACTTGGAGACGAGCTTGACCGCGCACGCCGCGAGCTTCGCGAGCATCTGCGCAATCACTCCGACGCCTATGATCCCGTAGAGATCCGCAAGGATGAAAATTACGTTCTTCCCCGCCCGTTGCGCAAGGGCGACGAGGTAATTATCGTTAGTCTGGGCAAGAAGGCGACCGTGCTTGAGGAGCCCGACAGATCGGGAAAGGTAAGCGTTCAGGCAGGTATAATAAAAACCAAGGTCGAGCTGTCCGATCTCCGTCTGCACGAGGAGGAGGTCAAGGTCATCTCGGGAGGCAAAAAGCACGCTGCAGGCTCTTATAAGGTTACGGTCAGCAGAGATTTCCGCGACGAAATCGACCTTCGCGGTATGACAGGCGACGAGGCTTGGAACGCCGTAGACAAGTACTTCGACGAAGCCGCGCTTGCTAATTTCCATACCGTTCGACTTATTCACGGTAAGGGTACGGGTGCACTCAAAAAATATCTTTGGGACACTCTCCGTAAAGATCGCCGCGTCGCTAACTTCCGTATAGGTCAATTTGGCGAAGGCGACGGCGGAGTTACTGTGGTTGAGCTGAAATAACCTTTCTTTTCTGTTCTTTCTGTTTTTTCTGTTCTTTTCTTGAAAGAAAAGAACCAAAAGAACTTTACACAAGGAAGTTCTTTTGGAAAGCAAAGGCTGCTTTATG
>JAGBIA010000045.1 GCA_017935225.1 Clostridia bacterium
GTCGCTCTTCACAATAAAAAGGAAACACGCGGTAGCGAGCTGTCCGCGTGTTTCTACATCGCTATTGAGTTAAATAAACGATCGGGGATGTCGCTTTGGTTTACAATATCCCAAACTCCCTTAGGGAATATTTGGTTCGAGTCCTATCAAAACCCTTGATCAACACCCACAGGAAAGTTTTTTGCTTCTTTTTTTCAAAAAAGAAGAGAAAATTACAACTCCAATCTAACTTCCAATCTAACTCCTTCCCACGCTCACGAGAGCGACGGCGGAGCCGCGGAAGGTGAGATCCTTGAGGCAGGCGGGGATAAGGTAGCTTGCGCCGCGGGAGACGGGATAGATCTCGCCGTCGCAGATAAGCTCGCCCTCGCCGCCGATGCAGAGCAGATGGCGCATCGAGCCTTGGTGTTCGTAGGGAAGAGAGACACCGTCCGGCGTGGCAGATACGCGGCTAAGCGAGAAATATTCGCAGTCGGCAAGCGAGTCGGCAGACTTGCTCGCGCCCGCACGGGAGTAGCGGATCGCGTCGATCTGCGCCTTGTCGAATATCTTCAACACCTCAAGCCCCTTTTCAACGTGCAGCTCGCGCGGTCTTCCGTCCTTGCCGAGCCTGCCGTAGTCGTAAAGGCGGTAGGTCAGATCGCAGTTCTGCTGGATCTCGGCGATCAACACACCTTTGCCGATAGCGTGCGCAAGCCCCGCAGGGATGAAATAGCACTCGCCCGCGCGGACGGGAATATAGTTCAGCACGCCCGACGGGTCGCCCGAGCGCAGTGCGTCGGCGAGCTCCTCAGGGGTAGTGCCCGCACGAAGCCCGAAGACTATGCGCGCACCCTCGTCGGCGTCAAGTATGTACCAGATCTCAGTTTTGCCGCGGTCATTTTCAACTTTTGCGGCATATTCGTCGTCGGGATGCACCTGCACCGAAAGATCGTCAGCCGCGTCGATCAGCTTGACGAGCAGCGGAAAATCCGAGCAGCCAAAGCCTCCCGTGAGCGCGTCGCCGTATTCGTCAATAAGCTCAAATAGCGTCTTGCCGCGAAATGCACCGTTCTCTACGCGAGAAACGTCGCCCTCGCGCACGGACAACTCCCAGCTCTCGCCGAGAATATCGGACGGAGAGGTCTTTGCCCATTCACTTATGAGTCGCGAGCCGCTCCAGATCGGAGTCTTGCAGATGTGCGAGAGCTTCAGCGGATATAGCTTTTCCATAAGCACCTCACTCTGTCGGATAGATAAATGTCTGCTCGCGTGCCGAGAGCTCAGAGAGATAGCGCGCCGACTCTGCCTTGGCAGAATCGAGCGAGAGCTCGCGGTAGTTGCCGCATTCCTTGCGCTCAGCACCGAACATCTCGGTCGCCTCGTTTGCGATCTTCGAGAGTACGCTCTTGACTACCTCAAGCACGCGTGCGTTGTCTGCGTTGCGCACGAGCAGATAAAAGCCCGTGCGACAGCCCATAGGCCCGAAGTAGAGCACGTCGTCGGCGATCTCGGAGTTGCGCACGTAGGTCGCAAACATATGCTCAAGCGAGTGCATAGTCAGATTGTCCATAAAATCGTTCGCGTTCGGTCTGCGCGTGCGCAGATCGTAGGTCGTCACGTCGCCGTCGATGCGCGAGACGTAGATGCCGGGGATTATAAAATCGTGGTCGACCGAAAAGCTGGTTATTCTTCTTACTTTTTCCATATTCAGATCCTCTCAAGTATTGCTTCTACAAGCTGCTGCGACTTGATCGCCGCGATCTTCACCATCTCGGGATATTCCATCTCAGCCTCGCCCGACGCGTTGTCCGAGATGCAGCGGATGATAACGAAATCAACGCCGCCTACAAAGCAGACGTGTCCGATAGCCGCGCCCTCCATCTCACAGCAGATAGCTCCGAAGGTGTCGCGAATGAAAGCCTTGCGGGACGCGTTGTTGATAAACTGATCCCCCGATGCAACGATACCCGCGATCGCGCGGTTGCCCTGCTCGATGGCGGTGGATACCGCCGTCTCGCACAGAGACTTCGCGGCAGGGATCTCGACTATATTGATACCCGAGATCAGTCCGGGCGCGTCGCCGATGGCGGTAGTGTCCATATCGTGCTGGACGACACCCGAGGAGATCGCGAAGTCGAGTATGCCGATCTTATCCGAGAGAGTGCCCGCAACGCCTGTGTTGATGAGCGTTGTTGCGCCGTAGCGGAGGATCATAGTCTGCGCGCAGATGGCGGCAAATACCTTGCCGATGCCGCACTGCGCGACTACTACGTCCTTGCCCGAGAGTCTGCCCCAGACGAACTCAGTGCCGCTGATGCGCTCGGTGCGCGGGTTTTCTATTTTTGCCTTGAGCGCCTCTACCTCGGCGCTCATAGCTCCTATAATTCCTATCATTTTCGTTACCTCAATTGTTTTTGAATTTAGCGTAAAGCGAATTTACTTTTGTGTAAGCGGCAAAGAACTCTTCAAGTCGGCAGTTCTTCTCGCGACTCCACGTGTTCTCGGCAAGGCAAGGAATTCTTTCTTCCATCAGCCTCTGCTCGTGGCGGATGCCTGCCTCGACGTCGTCGGGGTAGGACCAGATAACGTGGTCGCCCCAGGCGAGCAGCTCGCCGCCCTCGATCTACTGTGTGGGCGCGACTGTGATGCTCGAATTGATATAGGGAGAGCGCGGATGGCAGGGCTTCCAATAGTAGACGTTCCAATCGTATATCTCACGCGGCGACCAATATTTGTCGGGCGCGAGCACGTACATAGGTACCCAGGAGCAGTTGACGAGTCTGAAGCCTGTTTCGAGCAGATCGGGCGTGGTCTGGTAGAGATTTTCCCAGCTCATCACCACGGCTTCGCGCGGGATGATGTGGTTGACCTCTTTAGAGAAGCCCTCCCACATAACAGGAGTCTTGCCGCAGTCGAGAATTATCTCGCAGATACGCTTGAGGAACGTCGCGTACATAAATTCCTCGCGCTCTCTTTGCTCCATAGCGTCGAGATCGATGCCTGCTCTGCGGTAGACCTCAAGGCACTTGGGACAGGTGGTCCACTTTGGGATGTTGTAAGCCTCGTCGCCGCCGATGTGAATATATTCCGAGTCCGCAAACAGCTCGCAGAGCTCGCGGTAGATAGTTTCCATACCCTTCATTGACTCATCGGACTGACATATTATGCCGTTCTTGCCGAAGATCTCGCCGTATGCCGAACCAAAGCAAGCGGTGTGACCGGGCGCGTCGACCTCGGGGATTATCTCAACTCCGCGCAGCTTTGCGTAGGAAATAAGTCCGCGGATCTCGTCCTCGGTGTAGCATCTGCCCTCGGTCGAGAGCTTTGGGAATGCCTTTGAGGGCAGGGTGTAGCTCTGGTCGTCGGTGAAGTGCAGGTGCAGATATTTTACCTTGAAGAAGCGGCAGGTATCAACGTACTCGCGGACGACCGAAATATCGTGCCAATTGCGCGCGAGATCGACGAGGATACCTCGCCAGGAGCACTCGGGTGCGTCGGTGAGCGTGCCTGCGGGGAGCGTGAGGCTCTCGCCCTGCTTTTCCATAAGCTGAACGAGGCTGACAGCCGCGTTCTGTGCGCCGAGGATGTCGGCGGCAAAGACCTTTGCGCCGCTCGCACTCACTTCAATTCGATAGCCCTCGGACTCGAGCGTTTCGTCGAGCTCAAAATCTATTGCGCCCTTGCCCTCGGAGAACTCTATCGAGTGCGTGCGCATAGAAAAGTCGCGCAGAGTGACAGCCGCGTTTGCAAAGCATTCGGGCGCAGAGCAGTGAGGCGCGAGAGTCACGCGCTCGCCGCTCATCTTTATATTTCTCGGTGTTGGGATGAGATCTAACATAGCTTTCTCCTTGTTTATATTTCTTCGTATATCTCGAGCAGTCGCTCTTCAAGTGCGTTCTTTTTCTCGTCGAGCTCGGATAGCAGCTTGTAGTCGTAAGCCGCCTCGCCCGACATCTGTTTCTCGATATCGTCAAGCTCTCCCTCTATTCTTTCGGCTTCCTTGCGGAGTCGTTCGAGCCGCTTTTGCGCGTTGCGCGCGTCGGCGGTCTCTTTCTTTTTCTTGAGATAGAGCTCCTTGTTCGAACTTGCCTCTACAGTCTCGCCGACGGGCGCGGCAGATGCAAGTCCTGCGCGGCGCTCGCGGTCACGCAGAAGCTCTGCGTAGCCCTCGCCCTTTTTCATAACGCCGATATCCGCGAATCCGCCGCCGAGCTCGACGGGGAGCATATCGATAAGGCGAGTCGAGAGCTTTTCGATAAAGTAACGGTCGTGCGAGACGATGACCACCGTGCCCTCGTATTCCTCAAGTGCGTCCTCGAGTGCTTCGCGTGAGTCTATGTCGAGGTGGTTTGTCGGCTCATCGAGCACGAGCAGATTGGTGGGTTTGAGGATGAGCTTCGAGAGCGTGAGTCTTGCGCGCTCGCCGCCGCTCAGCTCGCCCACGAGCTTGTAAACGTCCTCGCCGATAAAGCGGAAGAGCGCGAGCGTGTTGCGCACCTCGGTCTCGGTCAGCGAGCGGTATTCGTTCCAAAGCTCGTCAAGCACGGTGCTTGAGGAATTGAGATTTTGGTTTTCCTGATCGTAGTATCCGATGTTTACGTTGTAGCCGTGCTCAATATAGCCCTCGGTAGGCATAAGTCTGCCGAGCAGGAGCTTGATTAGCGTGGATTTTCCGCAACCGTTCGGGCCGACGATAAAGAGCTTGTCCGAGCGGCGCACGGTGAAGTCGATGTTATCGATCAGCTTCTTTGCGCCGGGATAGTTAAATCCGAGTCCGCGGATATTGAGCACCTCGTTGCCGCTCGCGCCCGAATATTCGAACGAGAGGCGGATGCCCTTGGGCGCGTCCTTCGGTCGCTCGAGCTTTTCCATCTTGTCAAGCATCTTCTGTCGCGACTCGGCGGCGATGATGTTGCGCTCTCTGTTCCAGGCGCGCTGTTGAGCGATGTAAGCCTCCTGGCGCGCGATCTCCTTTTGCTGATTGCGGTAGTGCTTCTCCTCGATCTCGCGATCGATCTTTCTCTGCGCCATACTTGCCGAGTAGCCGCCGTTATATAGCTTTGCGCGGTGATGCTCGATGCAGAGCGTTTTGTTGGTCACGCGGTCGAGGAAATATCGGTCGTGCGAGATGACCATAAGGCACTTTTTGTAGGACGCAAGGAAGCTCTCGAGCCAAAGCAGAGTTTCCATATCGAGATGGTTTGTCGGCTCGTCGAGCAGAAGTATATCGGGCTCGCGGCAGAGCTCGCGCGAGAGCGCGAGTCGGGTTCTCTGACCGCCGCTGAGCGTTGAGAACGGGCGGTTCTGCGTCTCGCTGTCAAAGCCCATTTTGAGCAGAGTCGAGGCGCAGCGAGCGCGGAATTCAAGTCCGCCGTCTGCGAGGAATTTTTCGTTAAGTGCCGTATATTCTGCGGCAAGCGAGTCCTGCGTGCGAGTCGTGTCGCCCTCGTGCAAGAGCCGCTCGAGCGTGGCAAGTCGCTCCTCTGCCGCGAGTAGCTCGGGGAACGCGCGGTACATTACCTCAAGCGCGCTTGCCTGCTCGTCCTCGACCGAAAAATCGAGGAACGCGTCGTCCTGGCGCAGAATTCCAAGCGTTTTGTCCTTGGATATGTGGACCGCGCCCTCGGTCGAGTCAAGCTCTCCCGTGATCAGCTTGAAAAGCGTGGATTTGCCACAGCCGTTGACACCGATAATGCCGAGTCGGTCATTCTCCTCGAGCGAGAACGAGATCTTCTCGAGTATCTGCGTCGTGCCGAACGCGAGCGATAAATTGTCTATAGTTATTGCTATCATAATTTCTCCTTTTGGAGTGGAAAGTTAGTTGGAGTAGAGTTTTTTGCCACTTTCTTTCGGAGAAAGTGGCGCAAAGAACTTGAATGGGGGTATTATAAGGGTTTTGGTTTGTTCTCTGTTGTCTTGATAGAATTTTGTTGTTTTGCTGTTTTTCTAATGTAGCTTTCTCGGACGCCTCATCGGCACCGAGAAAGCAGGGATTTTATTGTGAAGAGTGACATCTAAATCGCATTGAAAGCGCCGCAGGAAAGTTTTGATCAAACTTTTTCAAAAGTTTGCGGTTTCCAAAGGCAGAGCCTTGGTCGCTCGTCGCAACGAGCGAAATCTCCTTTCGGCGTTTTCTTTTTCTTAGCTTTTTCTTTTACGCCTTTTGTGTTAAAAGAAAAAGCGGATAAACGGTCATATGTCATCACCGTATGCGCACTAATCACCAAAATTCCA
>JAGBIA010000046.1 GCA_017935225.1 Clostridia bacterium
CAGCGAGCGCAGAAAGAGCCGATACGGATTTTCCGTATCGGCTCTTTTTTATTAATTGCTGTTTTGATCGCGATTAATCTTTATCATATTTTTGAGCGCGTCGAGAGCGTCTGAAAGCCCTCCGACCTCATCGATTATTCCGTATTCGACCGCCTCGCGTCCTTCGATGATAGAGCCGATGTCGGTGGCAAGCTCGTCGGGGCGCATCATAAGCTCACGGATGACGTCGGGGCTTGCCGAGGAATGCCCGCAGATGAATTTGACGATGCGCTTCTGCATCTCCTCAAAATAGTTGAAGGTCTGCGGTGCGCCGAGAACAAGTCCGTTTATGCGGACGGGATGAATGGTCATTGTTGCCGATGGAACTATGAATGATCTTTTTGACGCGGTCGCGAGCGGTACGCCTATCGAATGTCCTCCGCCAAGCACTAAGGATACGGTAGGCTTTTTCATTGACGCTATCATCTCCGCGATGGCAAGCCCCGCTTCGACGTCGCCTCCCATTGTGTTCAGTATTATAAGCAGACCCTCGATCTCGCGATCCTCCTCAATATCGACAAGCTCGGGTATGATGTGCTCGTATTTGGTTGCCTTTTGCCCCTCGGGGAGAAAGTAATGCCCCTCGATCTGTCCTATTATCGACAGACAGTGTATCCTTTCGCGTCCTCGTGTCGTTACCGCGCCGTCGGCACGGTCGTTTTTTGGCTGCTCAATATCTACAGCCTCTTGCTTTTTCTTGTCAAGTCTCTTTTTTTGCTCTGCCGCTTTCATATTTCCTCCGCCCTGCTTTTTGTAAAATATAGATAATATATGTAATATTATTTGCAGAAAAATGCTCTTTAAATCTTTACAAGAAGAAAAAAATGTGATATAATATAAAAAACTGTGTCAATAAATAGACAAAAAGATAAAATTACAGAAAGGATTAAACAAAAAGCTATGGCAAACAAGATTTTGGTTGAGACCTCTGCAAGACACGTACACGTAACTGCAGAGACACTCGAGGTCCTCTTTGGAAAGGGACACACACTTACAAACAAGAAAGACCTTAGCCAGCCCGGTCAGTTCGCGTGTGAGGAGAAGGTTGTTGTTAAGGGACCTAAGGGCTCTCTTAAGGCAAGCATTCTCGGACCTACGCGCCCTGCAGATCAGGTTGAGCTTTCTCTCACAGACGCACGTACCATCGGCGTGGTTGCTCCCGTTCGCGAGTCGGGTGACATCGCCGGCAGCGGATGCTGCGTTCTCGAGGGTCCTTGCGGCTCTGTTGAGGTAAAGGAAGGCGTTATCGCGGCTAAGCGTCACATACATATGACTCCTGCAGATGCAGCTGAGCTCGGCGTAAGCGATAAGGAGATCGTAAGCGTTAAGCTTGACACCGCACGTCCTCTCGTGTTCGGTGACGTAGTGGTAAGAGTAAGCGAAAAGTTCGCTCTTGCTATGCACATTGATACAGACGAATCTAACGCAGCTTGCGCGTTCGGCGAGGTTTACGGCTCTATCGTAAAATAATATGAAAAAGCTTAAGATAATTTTTCAGGGCGACAGCATAACCGACGCGGGCAGAGATAAGCGAAACTATCACGATATGGGATGCGGATACCCGAAATTCGCTGCGGCTATTATAGCTGAGGCGCATCCCGAGACCGAGTTTGAATTTATCAATTTCGGTATCAGCGGAAACCGTACAGGACAGCTTTTTGACCGTCTTTATCACGATGCGATAGCTTTTAAGCCTGACGTTATCTCGATACTTATCGGCATCAACGATATATGGCACCGATACGGTACGGATCGGATTGCGACGACCGACGAGCAGATCGAGCTTAATTACCGTTGCATACTCGAGCGGCTTAGACGAGAGACCGATGCGAAGATAATGATCCTCTCGCCCTATCTTCTCGACTCCGACGATAAGGAATATATGCGCGATGATCTTGCGCGTATTCTTCCTGTTGTACGCAAGCTTGCGGATGAGTATGCAGACGTTTACGTTCCGCTTGACGAGCTTTTCGACGAGGCAATGAAAACTCAGCCCGAGCCGCACTTTTATTCGGGCGACGGTGTTCATCCGAACGCCAACGGCGCTGAATTTATAGGAAAGCATTATGCAAAGGCGATAGAGTCGCTTTTGTGATGAAACAGAAAAAATAAACAAAGGAGAT
>JAGBIA010000047.1 GCA_017935225.1 Clostridia bacterium
ATAGTTTTCTTTAAAAATGAATCGCATTTTTACCCGCGTCTATCATATACCTGGGAAAATGCGGAGCAAGTTCATTTAAATTCTAAATTGCAAAACTTGAAGAAGATTTTTATATTCTTGTTTGCAATTCCTTTCATCGTGTTTTTGTTTGTCAAGATTGACGAACTATCAAGCAAATGGCTATTATTTATTGCAATATCGCTTCTTTGCCTGCCAATACACGAATTATGCCACGCTCTTTTTTGTTGGATCTCGGGGAGAAAAGTTGAGAGAATATGCTTCTTTCCATACAAGCAGATATTTTCTAAAAGTGCATATGTAAAGCCTACTTTCGGTGTTTGGAATAAGTACCAAGCAATTTTATTCGTTGCGTTTCCTATAATTATATTATCATTTATTCCCGCAATATTGGCTATTTTCGTTGCTCCGCTGAGGTTTTGGTTATTGTATCTTTCTCTACTCAATCTTTCAGCATCGTACTCGGATATCGTTGATATAATTTGCTTTTTTAAATTACCCCAAAATGCTCTTTATTTGATGGATGTTATACTGAAAGTTAAAGACAAGGACAAACCTGTAATAATACATCAATTGTCGGTAACGCCAAAGCTCGACAAGATACATCATAAATGCTTTGAATATTTCAACGGTAGGCTGACTGAAAAAGAGAACCCTGCCGAAACGGTAGAGACGAGGAATTTAAAGCAGGAGTTTATAAATCAATTTGATCTTAAATAAAATTGGTGGCTAAACGGTCATCAATCGCAACGCAAAGTACGCTTTACAATCTCAGGAAAGTATGCTATAATTAAACAAACCTATTTCGGAGGACAAAAATATGCCGCAGCTTATTATGTATTGGAAAAACGACGGTAGCGCGCCCGTGCTGCCGAAAGTGCCCGAAGGGTGCGAGATTTGCAGGTACACCGAGCTTGACGGAGCGATGGACAAGTGGCTCGACATCGTTCAGTACGGTCTATCGAACGGCAGGTGCGGCGAGGAGTATTACCGTGGCTCGATGCTCTCGCTAAAGCTCTACAGCGAGGACAAGTGCTTCTTTATCCTTGAGAACGGGCAGGCGGTGGCGACGATCACGGTCGTTTGCGACTACGAGACGCGCGAGGGGCTCATACATATGGTCGCCTGCGTCGAGTCGGCGCGCGGTCGCGGCTATGGAACTCTGCTGACGCAGATAGCAAGCTACGTTCTCAAGACCGAGGGAATGGAGCGCGCGCGTCTTACGACTGACGACTGGCGAATTCCCGCGATCAAGAGCTATTTGCGGATAGGCTTTACGCCCGATCGCTCAACCGAGGATTTCAAGTCGCGGTGGGAGAAGATATACGAGCAGATAGGATATAAAACACAAATATAAAAGGAAGGCGGAAAATGCTATGTTACTGATCAAAAACGGAAAAATCAAAACTATGGTCGGCGAGGTTATCGAGAACGGATACGTTCTGATAGGAGATGACGGCAAGATCGCCTCTGTCGGCTCTTCAATTGAGGAGAGCGCGGATATGACCGTGATAGACGCCGAGGGTCGCCTTGTCACACCCGGATGCGTTGAGGCGCACTGTCACATAGGCGTACATAATTCTGCTATGCGCTGGGAGGGTGCGGACTACAACGAGACCTCCGATCCCGTGACGCCGCAGATGCGCGCGATCGACGGAATAAACCCGATCGACGAGACCTTTGGGCTTGCGATAAAGCACGGTGTGACATCCGCCTGCACGGGCCCCGGAAGTGCGAACGTAGTCGGCGGCACGTTTGCGGCTATCAAGCTTGTGGGCAATCGCATAGACAAGATGATCATCAAGGACCCCGTGGCTATGAAGTGTGCGTTCGGTGAAAATCCCAAGGGCGCGTACGGTCAGAACGGCAGAAAGTCGCCCGTCACGCGTATGGCGACCGCAGCTCTGCTCCGCGATCTTCTTTCCAAGTCAAAGCGTTATCTTGAGGCGAAGGAAGAGGGAAAAGATCCGAATTTCGATATGAAGCTCGAGGCTATGATCCCCGTTATGAAAAAGGAAATTCCGCTCAAGGCGCACGCGCACAGAGCGGACGACATCTTCACCTCGATCCGCATCGCAAAGGAGTTTGACGTTGATCTCACGCTCGATCACTGCACCGACGGCGCGCTTATCGCCGACGAGCTGGCATCTGAGGGATACCCCGCGTTCGTAGGTCCGTCTTTTGGCAGCAAGAGAAAGATAGAGCTCGAGCACAAGTCGTTCACCACACCTGCAGTTCTGCACAAGGCGGGCGTTCCGATAAGCATTATCACAGACGCGCCCGTAGTTCCGCTCGAATATCTTTCTATGTGCGCGGGATTTGCGTTCTCCGCAGGACTTCCCTATGAGGAAGCGTGGAGAGCTATCACGATAAACCCCGCAAAGCAGACGGGTATCGGCGATCGAGTCGGCAGCCTTGAGGTCGGCAAGGACGGAGACGTTGTCATCTGGGCGGCTGATCCGCTTGTGACGGTCGGAGCCGAGGCTTATGTTACCGTGGTCGACGGCAAGGTGGCCTACGGAGGTTAAGGTATGGAGAAATATATTGTCGGAGCGGTGATAATAGTCGTCATCGTCCTGCCGAGCGTGTTGCGCATTTTATATCGCGCGCACAGAAGGGCAAAAAATGCGGCAGAGGTGCTCTCGAAGCCGTTCGTCTGCCCTAATTGCGGACATCGGTTTTACTTTGAAGGAAAGGGAGCGCGCATTATTGGTGAGGATAAGGCGATCTTGACCTGCCCGAATTGCAACAAGCGCGACGTATGCACCAGACCGTATGATTATAATTCCTGAATATAAGACAAAGCCCCTGCGGTGCAGGGGCTTTGTCTTTTGAGGAAAAGTGAAGAGTGGTAGGGGAGGGGCTTGCTCTTCCCGAGGTATCGGTCAATGCCGCGCTTTATTATTTGATTGTAGGGGCGACCATCGGTCGTCCGAGGTCGTATTGGACACCGTAGCACATCCGTCCATTGATGAAACGAAAGGCATATGTCAAAATTTGTAGGGACCGACGTCCTCGGCGGTCCTAAAAAACAAGAGATAAATATATCTTTTTGGTCTGTTATCTTTGTTTTGAAAACATACGGATATTCAATTTGTAACCGATACGAGCTTGGACCGCCGGGGACGTCGGTCCCTACAAACGAAAAAAGATAATCATCGCGCTTTTGGTGATTGACGGAACAAACGATTTCTATCTCGTCGTTATGGGAGGGGCTTGCTCCTCCCGAGATATCGGTCACCTCATACCGCAAACTCTCGCGGCTAAATGCGTAAATGTGGTTGAATTTTTTCGCGATCTGTGGTATAATTATCCCAAATAAAAGATTTGGAGAATATATGTTTTACATAATCACGATATGCGGCGCGGCGACGCTGATCGCGCTCTGCAATTTTTTTGCCGACGGTGTGCTGACGCTCGGCGCGTTCGGCTATATGATGCTTATCACCTTTGCGGGTGTCGTGGCGGTCATCGCGGTCGACGGAATTCTCGCGTTCGTGGCGAGAAGAATGCCTGAGAGATGGTTCTCGCCCGAGGCAAAGCTCTTCACGGTCGCAAAATGGGAGCACAAGCTCTACCGCAAGACCAAAATAAACACCTGGAAGAAATATGTGCCCGAGCTCGGATGCTTTACGGGCTTTCACAAGGACAAGATGCGCGAGCCCGACAGCAGTGAGTATATCGGTCGGTTTTTGCTCGAGTCGAATTACGGTGTGCTCGGTCACGTGCTCGGCGCATTCCTCGGATTTCTCATAATGTTTCTGCCGTTTCTGCGTCCGCTTGCAATCGCTCTGCCGATCGCACTCGTCAATTTCGTGCTGAGTATGCTGCCGACGCTCATTCTCAGATACAACACCCCCGCGCTGCGCAAGATCTACAGAAGAAATCTTCTGCGCGAAGAGCGAGAGGCATTGGGTAAAAAGGAAGATGAATAAAAATGCTTGGATATTTATTTTTGGCGCTCGCTCTGCTTGCGGGCGTAGTTAAAGGATATTGCGGAAAGAAATCGGGCGGCACGCTCGTGCTGACCTCCGATGCGATGCTCGTCAACACCGTGCGAATGCTCGCCTGCATAGTCATCGGTGTCGCGCTGATCGCCTTCGGCAACGATTGGTCGGCTCTCACTCTCGAACCTACGGTACTCTGGATCTCGGCTCTCTCGGGTGTCTGCACCGCGCTTTTCGTGGTGAGCTGGCTGCTTGCGATCAGAACGGGCGCGTTTATGATGGTCGACGTATTTCTGCTTATGGGCGTGCTGATACCGCTTATAGTCTGCGCCCTCTTTTTTGACGAGCCGATAATCCTCATTCAGTGGATCGGCATCGCCGTGCTGATACTCGCGGGCTACGTTATGTGCTCGTATAACGCAAAGCTCAAGGGTAAGATGACCCTCGGAGCGTTCTTTATTCTCCTGCTCTGCGCCGCGTCCTACGGATGCACCGATCTGTCGCAGAAGCTCTTCGTCAATCTCGTGCCCGAGGGCGACAACTCGGTGTTTCAGCTCTATACCTATATCTTTGCGGCGCTCACGCTCGTGATCTGCAGCCTTGTATTCCGTGCCCGCGAGAAAAAGACGCACGAGCTCCGCTCGCCGATCGCGGTCGTCAAGCCGATCGCGGTCTACGTCGGTGTAATGGCGATCTGCCTTTACGCGAATTCCTATTTCAAGACCGCCGCGGCGACCTATCTCGATGCCGCGCAGATATATCCGCTCAGCCAGGGCGGCTCGCTCGTGCTCGCGATGATAATGGCGGCGATATTCTTCAAGGAGAAGATCACTCTGCGTTCGATAATCGGCGTGGCACTCTGCGCGGTTGCACTGCTTATGATAAATCTGCCTGCACTGCAGGGATAAGGGGGACATATGAGGACTGTTAATATTGATAACTTGGTTGAACAAATAAGAAAGTGCGTTGAGCGTCACAAGATAGCCGACGGCAAATATTCTCGCTGGCTTTGGCAAAACGAGAAGGGAGACCGAGAACTTGGATGTAATCCCTACGGCTGTGCTGATGCCGCGAATATCCTTTACAGCATATCGCAATTCCCGAGAGACGCGAAGGAGAGACGCGCGTTCGTTGATACTCTTCGCTCTATGCAGGAAAAAAGCAGCGGAATGTTCCACGAAAAAACGCATCACACCATTCACACTACCGCGCATTGTCTTGCTGCTCTCGAGCTGTTTGACGCCTCTCCGCTTTATCCTTGTACGCAGCTTTTGCCGCTTCTTCAAAAGGAAAAACTTTACGACTTTCTGGAAAACGAGGTGAATTGGCTCGACCCGTGGCCTCAGTCTCACAAGGGCGCGGGCATATTCGTTGCGCTCACTATGACCGATGCAGTAGATCTTGAGTGGAAAAATAACTATTTCTCTTGGCTTTGGGAACACTCGGATATTGAAACGGGATTTTTCCATCACGGAGAGGAGCGCACCAAAATGCCTGCCTCGCATATGATGGCGGGCGGATTTCACTATTTTTTCAACCACGAGGCAGAGCGCAGACCTTATCGCTATCCCGAAAAGGTGATAGACTCCTGCATAGGATTTATGCGCGAGCACGAAAGATACGGAATGATAAAGAGGTGTACCTTTATAGATATTGATGTGGTGTTTTGCCTCAATCGCGCTATGCGTCAAACGCCCTATCGATTCGAAGAGGCAAAGGAGGAGCTTGAGAAGTACGCAGAGAAATACGTTGCTTTTATGAATGGTATTGACTATGAAAACGACGAAGATTTTAACGACCTTCATATGCTTTTCGGCGCGGTTTGCTGTCTTGCAGAATTGCAGATGGCTCTTCCCGGAAAAATTCTTACGTCGAAGCCTTTGAGATTGGTCCTTGATCGCAGACCGTTCATTTAATATTGCCAGCGGAATTTATCTTTTAGGTCGTAATGCTTTTGGGGCAGACAAAAAAGCAACCTGACCCAATTTACATAATCCCGACGGTGTGCTATAATAGCTACAGTAAAGACAAAGGGGAAGAGAAATGCAACTGAAAAGCACTCATAAAATTTCAAAATACATCCACGGAACCTTTGCCGAGTACTTCGGCGCGACTATATACGACGGCATCTGGGTAGGAAAGGACAGTAAGATCCCGAACATAAACGGACTCCGCCTCGACGTTATCGAGGGAGTGCGCGAGAGCGGACTTACCGTCTTTCGTTGGCCCGGCGGATGCTGTGCCGAGAAATATCATTGGCAGGACGGCATAGGGGAGAACAGACTCCCGAGAGTGCATTTTATGAACGACACCAACAAAGGTATATGGGATATGTCGTTCGGCACGGACGAATGTATAGAATTCTGCCGCCTTTGCGGAATGGAGCCGATGTTCGTGTGCAACGTGAGCACGGGCACGGCAGAGGAATTTCGCGCGTGGTTTGAATACTGTAACGCGCCCGCGTTCACCAAATACGGTGCGCTGCGCGCCGCAAACGGTCATACCGAGCCCTACAACGTGACTCTGTGGGGAATAGGTAACACCGACGAGAACACCTGGAAGGTCGCCTTCAACGCGCAGATCTACGGCTACGACTATCTTCGCTTCACGGCGGCGCTCGATGACGATTGGTTGAAGTCGGTCACGACGGTCGGACTTGGTTTCAGCATAAGACACGGTCACCACGAATGGCCTGCAGAGGTTATGGATATCGTCACGGGCAATGGAGAGAAGGCGGGGCCTGATATGCTCTCGGTCCACCACTATCTCGGCTCGATGAAGGACGCGAAGTGCGGCGGAGCGATTGATTTTTCTGATGAGGAGTATTATTATCTGCTCGATAGTCTTGCGCAGTACCAAAAGGATATCGACTTCCACCGCGAGCTTGTGGACAAGCACGCATGCAAGTCGCGCCCGACCTATCTCGCTATCGACGAGTGGGGTATGTGGGATAAGGATGCGACCATCGAGAGCGGTCAGAGACAGAACCAGACGATGCGCGACGCTATCTTTGCCGCGCTTGCGATGCATATTTTCTATCGAAACTGTGATTTCGTCAAGATGGCGATGGAGACACAGCTCACGAATCTCTTACAGAGCCTTTTTGAGACCGACGGCGAGAAATTTATGAAGACCGCGACCTTTTACGTGATGAAGCTCTACCGCGAGCATCTTGAGCAATATCTGGCCGACGGCGCGTGTGAGGTCACGGACGGCGAGGCAGACGTTATCTGCTCGGCGACAGAGAGCGGAGAGAGAGTGGTGATCACGGCGGTGAACCGAGATCTTTATTCGAGTGCGACGCTGAAGCTCTCGGACGAGATCGCGAAGATGAAGCTCGCGAAGTCGGATATTATCCACAACGAGAACGTAAGAGCCTACAACACCTATGACAAGCCCTACGAGATCTGCGACAGAGCCTTCGATGTGGTTGATGCGTCGAGTATCACGCTTCCGCCTCATTCGATCGTCAGACTTGTATTTGAAAAATAAAAAAACAGAACGGAAGGCGCGAGCCTTCCGTCAGCTTGCTGACAAAGTAGCACTAAAAAACTTTAGGTAGCAAAATATACAAAACGCAAAGAAACAAAGAGCCTCCCTTGTGTAAAGGGAGGTGGCATTTTCGCAAGAAAATGACGGAGGGATTGTCAAAAAAGCAAAATTTTAGCAAAAAAACAATCCCTCAGTCGCTTCGCGACAGCTCCCTTTGCACAAGGGAGCCTTTTGTTTTGTTCAATTTGACAAATCATTTTCTGTAATTAGGCTTTGTCAGTGGTCTGACGGAAGTCGCGAGCCTTCCGTTTTTACGTTATTTTGCGGTTGATCTTGCAAGAACGGAGAGGTGTTCGTGATACAAGTCTAATGTTAGCCTCCCTGCGGAGGGAGGTGGCACGAGCCTTGCGAGTGACGGAAGGAGTTGCGGCACAAACGATAAAGATGTTCTACGGATGCGACATATAAATCCATCTGCACGCATTCTCCCTCACCCTCGTTCCTCGGGAGCTCCCTCCGCAGGGAGCCTTTTGGTATCTTTGAGCCGCGCAGAAAAGAACGCAGACGGATGCATAGAGGTATGCTTTTTTACACCCTACTCATCCACCGCAAGCGGTCCCCCTTCTCTCACAAGAGAAGGCTTCTGTAAATCACGCTTTTGGGCAACAGACGGATGTGCGGCGATAACCGAAATGTCGACTTTTTATGCCTCGAACTGTAGCTGCACTTTGGCGACCATCTATATTAAGCCTTCTCCAGTGGGAGAAGGTGGCTCGACGGAGCGTTTAGC
>JAGBIA010000048.1 GCA_017935225.1 Clostridia bacterium
ATGGCCGGTAACTCCGCTTCGCTCCGTGATTCGCACGCTCTGCGCCTGACAAGCGAGCTCGTCGATCTCCGAGCGGCGAATGTGCACCGACGCCGCGTTCGCGGCTCGGTTCGTATAGATGCCCATCCCAGCCAGCAGAAAAGGCACCCGAAAGGGTGCCGCAGGGAGAAATGGCCGGTAACTCCGCTTCGCTCCGTGATTCGCACGCTCTGCGCCTGACAAGCGAGCTTGTCGATCTCCGAGCGGCGAATGTGCACCGACGCCGCGTTCGCGGCTCGGTTCGTATAGATGCCAATCCCAACCAGCATAAAAGGCACCCCAAAGGGTGCCTTTTATGCTGGCTGGGATGGCCGGATTTGAACCGACGAGTGCCAGAGTCAAAGTCTGGTGCCTTACCGCTTGGCGACATCCCAATATTTTAGACTAAAGTATTATATCACACAAAAGCGCGAATGTCAAGGATTTTTTTAGATTTATTGAACCTGACGCGATGTGTTGCATCGCATCAGGTTCATGGCTTTTAATTATAATGGTCTTTTCATTCTGTCTTGCTCAAAAAATCTCCGTACAGTTTTTCCTGCATCAGCTTTACAATTTCGGGGGCTCTGCCGCCGACCTTGATGCCGTCGATCTCGGCGGTAGGTCTGAACTGCATTCCCGAGGTCACGACGACCACCTCTGCGGCGCGCATCATTTCGTCAAGTGAAAACGGCTCTTCAATGCATCGAATTCCAAGCCCGGCACAGGCGCGGATCATATGCGCTCTCGTCACGCCCGGGAGTATCAGCTCGTCGGCAGGGGCGGTCTGTATCGCGCCGTCGTCGCGGATGATGCAGAGATTTGAATGTGCGCACTCGGTCACTCTGCCGTCGCGGTGGAGTATCGCCTCGTCGACTCCCGCGTCGCGCGCGGCAATAGATGCCATAACGGTGGGCAGGAGATTGAGCGTTTTCATATTGCAGTGATAAAAGCGTGTGTCGGGGTAGGTGATGAGCTTAGCGGGCTCGTAGGGCGCGGACATCACCTTCTCGCGTATAGTCACCCATATATTTGCGGTTAGCTCGCTCTGCGGCGCGTGCGAGCGAAGCTCTGTGCCGCGGCTGACCTGCCAATAGATAAGCTGATCGGACGAGTCGACCTTCGCGGACAGCTCATAGAGCAGGGCAGAGAAGTCTTCCTTTGTGATCGGCATATTATATCCGAGGAAGGCTGCGCTCTGATACATCCTTTGCATATGCTCCTCAAGCGCGTATATTTTATAGTTTCTCACGTAAGCGACCTCAAAAAGTCCGTCGCCAAAGAAGCAGGCGCGGTCGTTCATAGGAACCGTCATATTCTCGATAAGATCGTATTTTCCGTTATAATAGCCGAGATTCTTCATTTCTGTCTGCCTTTCAGTATGGTTACTTATATTATATCCTATATTCGCTCGGATGTCAATATTACGAAAGTGTAAAAAAACTTGAATTTACGCATTTTAATCTTGAAAAATCCTGAATAAAATGATATAATAATAATGGATAACTGCAGAAAGGAGAGCTATGGCGTGCTTTTTTCACAGAAAACCATTCTCGCTGAAAAAATAAAAGAGTCGCTTGCGTCGGTGCTTCCCGTCACGGGCATCGTCCTGCTTCTGTTGATAACTATAGTTCCCATCGACGCGCCGATACTGCTGTCATTCCTTCTTGGTGCGGTAATGCTCATATTCGGAATGGGACTTTTCACGCTCGGTGCGGATATGGCGATGATGCCGATGGGCGAATACGTCGGCTCAAAGATCACTAAGACCAAAAAGCTCTGGATGATCATAATCGTTTCATTCTTCGTCGGTGTGATGATCACGGTCTCCGAGCCCGACCTTACGGTGCTCGCAAATCAGATATCGAGTATTAAGAGCTTTACACTTATAATCTCGGTCGCGGTCGGCGTAGGCTTTATGCTGGTCATCGCGATGCTGAGAATCATATTCAACGTCAGACTCAAGTATCTCTTGCTTGGTTTTTACGCTATCGTGTTCGGACTTGCGATCTTCGTTCCCGAGAGCTTTCTTGCGATAGCTTTTGACTCGGGTGGAGTTACTACAGGTCCTATGACTGTTCCGTTCATTATGTCGCTTGGCGTGGGTGTCGCATCCATCAGAGCCGACGAGGACGCGGACAGCTTCGGTCTTATCGCGCTTTGCTCGGTAGGCCCGATCATCGCGGTAATGCTTCTCGGACTTCTCAACAACGTTGAGACCGTAATGCCCGAGGAATACGTCATTCCTGTGCTTAACAACTCAAAAGAGATATTCTGGAGCTTCGCTACACAGCTTCCGCATTACGCGCTTGAGGTCGGTATAGCGGTCGCGCCCATTGTGGTGTTCTTCCTGATCTTCCGCGTATGCACGGGAGGTCTTGGGGCTAAAGGGCTTGGCAAGATACTCGTCGGCGTGCTTTATACCTTCCTTGGACTCACCCTCTTTTTGACGGGTGTAAACGTAGGATTTATGCCGCTCGGTAATCTGCTCGGTGCAGATCTTGCGGAGTCGTCGCTGCGTTGGATAATCGTTCCGATCGGAATGATCATCGGATATTTCATAGTTGCCGCAGAGCCTGCGGTACACGTACTTACAAAGCAGGTCGAGGACGAGACTTCGGGGACTATCCCGGGTAAAGTTCTTTCGGTCGCGCTCTCGTTCGGTGTGGCGATATCGGTAGGTATTGCGATGCTCAGAGTGCTTCTCGGAATTCCCGTGCTCTACGTTCTTATCCCCGGCTATGCTATCGCATTGATACTCAGCTTCATAGTTCCCGATATATTTACCTCTATCGCGTTTGACTCGGGCGGAGTCGCGTCAGGTCCTATGACCGCGACCTTTCTGTTGCCTTTCGCGGTAGGTGCTTGCTCCGCGCTCGGCGGAAATATTGCGGAGGATGCCTTTGGCGTGGTAGCGATGGTCGCTATGACGCCACTGATCGCAATTCAGATCCTCGGTCTTGTGTATAAGATCAAGCACGCGGCGGCTCACAAGGAAGAGATTGCACCTGCAGAGACAGTCGTTACCGACAGCGAGGGACAGGTAGTTATGGACTTTGGTGCTATCGAGCAGATCGATACGACCGAAGAGAATGTAGACAGCGTCTCTGATGACGACGATGACATAATTGATTTCTGAGAAAGGAGAGACGGCTATGAGTGGACTTTACATTTTACTTACGATAGTACGCCGTACTGATGCAGGCGAGTACGAGGAGTTCTACCGAAAACACGGAATTTCGGTGACTTACAGTACCAACTGCAACGGAACGGCACACGAAAAAACGCTTGCCCTTTGGGGTATAGAGAAAAATGAAAAATCGATGCTGATCTCCTTCGTTGCCGAAGGCTCGCTTAAAACGATCCTTCGTGAGCTTACCCTCGAGATGAAGATAGACCTGCCCGATCGCGGAATAGCGGTGGCGATAGCTCTGTCGGGAATAGGCGGAGCAAAGGCGCTTGAATATTTCAGGATGGGGCAGACAGATAACGACGCAGAGCAGAACGATCAGCAGACAAAGGAGAAGAATATGCAGACTGCACAAGAACTTATAATGGCTATCTACGAAAAGGGATATACCGATCTCGTTATGGATGCGGCGCGCGAGGCAGGAGCAGCAGGCGGAACTACAATAAAGGCAAAGGGAACGGGCGCAGGTGCGGAGAAATTCTTCGGTCTCTCGCTTGCAGAGGAGAAGGAGATAGTCCTTATCGTATCGAGCAACGAAAAGAAAAAGGACATAATGAAGGCTATAATGCACAAGGCGGGAATGGATTCCAAGGCGCATGCACTTGTTTTCTCGCTTCCTGTTACAGACACGGCGGGATTCAGATTTTCGGATACCGTCGAGAAGGAATAATTTTTTGAGGTGAGTATATGAGCTACGACGTTATTACTATCAGCCGTGAATTCGGAAGTGGAGGAAGGACTATAGGCAAGGAGGTTGCCGATAAGCTCGGTATCCCGTGCTACGACCAGGAGATCATCGAGAAACTCGCGGAAGAAAGCGGATTTTCAAAGGATTATATCGAGGATAAGGGCGAGTACGCAACTCACAAGAATTGGTTTGCAAACGCTTTTGCTTCGAGCGGAACTCACCACGGCTCTTCAAATCAGGACTATCTGTGGGTACTGCAGAGAAGAATAATCCTCGATCTCGCAAAGGCAGGGCCTTGCGTTATCGTGGGAAGATGTGCGGACTATATTCTTGACAAGGAATATAACTGCCTTAAGGTATTTATCCATGCAAGCATAGAGAAGAGAATAGAGCATATACTTGAAAACTACGGTGAGCGTAAAGAGAGCCCTGAGAAGAGACTTAGCGACAAGGATAAGAAGCGCAAGGCTTACTACAAGTATTACACAGAGACCGAGTGGGGCATTGCAAAGAACTACCACCTCTCGCTCAATGCGGGCGTGCTCGGTATCGAGCGTTGCGTTGATATCATCGCGGATGTATATAATATGGAATAATAATGGGTAAGCTTGGAGTATATATCCACATACCTTTTTGCATAAGGAAGTGCAACTATTGCGATTTCTGCTCCTTTCCCGACAGAGACGGCAGAGTTATGCGCGAGTATTGCGACGAGCTGTGCCGTCGGATGCGCGCGTTTGCCGATGATAAGGGCAGGCGCGAGGTCGACACTGTCTACTTCGGCGGAGGAACACCGAGTCTGTTGCCGCCAGAGTGCTTTGAGCGGCTTTTTGAGGTTCTTCGCGAGTGCTTCCTGATAGACTCGGATGCTGAGATCACCGTCGAGTGCAACCCCGCCACTGTGAGCCGAGAGAGCCTTGCAAGTTTGCGTTTGCTTGGTGTTAACAGACTGAGCATCGGACTGCAGAGCGCGAATGAAAACGAGCTGAGGGCGCTCGGACGTCTGCACAGCTTCGAGGAGCTTTGCGAGAGCTTTGCGCTTGCAAGAGATGTCGGATTTGATAATATCAGCCTTGATCTGATGTACGGTATCCCCGAGCAGACGTTTGAGAGCTTTGAGTATAGCCTTTTGCGCGTGTGCGAGCTTGCGCCCGAGCATATCTCGGCGTACGGGCTCAAGATCGAGGACGGAACGGCATTCGGACGTATGCGTGACTCGCTCACTCTTCCCGACGAGGACGAGGAGTACGAGATGTACACGCTCTGCCGCAGACTGCTCGAGACGCACGGCTACGAGAGGTATGAGATCAGCAACTTTGCAAAGCGCGGATACGAGTCGAGGCATAATATGAGATATTGGAAGCTCGAGGACTATATCGGCTTTGGCGTTGCGGCGCATTCCTCGATCGACGGCGAGAGATTTGGCAACTCGCGCGATATTGATGCGTTCCTTCGCGGCGAAGATATCGTCGAGGAGAGGTATTCTGTCGACGCTGACGAGAGACGCAGAGAGTACGTGACGTTGGGGCTTAGGCTCGGAAAGGGAATATCCGACTCTGAGTATCGCGCGAGGTGCGGCAGAGGACTGCTTGAGGATATGCCACAGATAGAGATGTTCGTCAGCGCGGGCTATCTTGTAAAAAGTGGCGAGAGAGTTGCGTTCTCGGATAAAGGATTTTTCGTCAGCAACGCAATTCTGTCCGAGCTTTTAAATTAGTTGCTGAATTTATCTTAAAAACTGTTGACAAGAAGAGAAATATATTATAAAATATAATCAATGAAGAATTATTCAAGGAGAATTTTGAAATGAGCGAAGAAAAGTACAATGAAAATAACGAAGAGATGGAAATATTCACACTGACCGACGAGGACGGCAACGAGATCGACTTTGAGGTCATCGGCGAGTGCGAGAGAGACGGCGAGCGTTACTTTGCTATGATCCCCGTAAACGATCCCGACGCGTCTGACGACGTTTGTGAGTACGTCATCCTCAAGCTTGCTATGGACGGAGAAGAGGAAGTTCTCGTCAGCGTTGACGATGACGACGAGCTCGACGACGTAGCAGATTACTTTGACGATCTTTTCTCTCAGGAGATCGACTACGATAACTGATGCTAAATAGTCGGGAGAGGAATATTTTATCCCCGAGCTGCCTAAAATAGTAACAGCCAAAAATGAATTTTATCCTGCTTAGTGCGTGATAATCGGTTATAAAGAGCCACACTACTTGAATGGAGCCCGAAATAAGAGTTCAAACGTGGTTTGCAGACCTCCCTCCTTTGCCTTGATTGACTTGTCTCAACGCAAAACGAGGACGTTGGGAGCAGTAAAGCGTGCGATAGGGCACCACCCTTACACCAAGGGTCTCTCTCCTCCGGTTACACGGCTCGGTGGGGTATCCCTTTATGCCGCCGCGCTTGCGGCGGCATATTTTTATAAAAGAGGAGTAATAAAATGTCTATCAGATTTATAAAAAATGACAAACGCTTCGTAATCAACACGAAGAACACGACCTATGCTTTTGAGATAGCCTTCGACCGCTATCTTTGCCATACATACTACGGAAAGAGGACCTCGAAGATCCCTGCCGCAGAGATGAGAATGCTCTCATTCGCGCCCTATATGGCAGACCTCAGCGAGAAAAATTCTCCCGACGTTTTTGCGCAGGAGTGCTCATTTTACGGCTCGGGCGACTTCAGACCTAACGCGCTCAGACTCAGCGCGGACGGCACGGGCGTTTCGGATTTCGTATATAAGTCTCACCGTACCTTCCGCGGCAGACTCGCGCTTGATGGACTTCCCGCGGCGCGCGCAGACGAGAACACACAGACGCTTGAGGTGACCTTGGTAGACTCTGTCAGCGGATGCAAGCTCAAGCTCTACTACACCGTCTTTGCCGAGCTCGATATCATCAGCAGATATATGGTAGTCGAGAACGTAGGCAAAAAGACTGTTAAGATCGAGAAGTGTATGCCCCTGATGCTTGACATCGGTCGTTCGGATCTCGATATGATCTCGCTTTACGGCTCTCACTGCCACGAGGTCAACTTCCAGAGAGTGCCGCTCCACCACGGAACTCAGTCGGTATATTCCAAGCGCGGCGGCTCGTCGCATCAGTACAATCCCTTCATCGCGCTCTGCGATCATAACGCGACCGACGAGAGAGGCGAGGTGTACGGCTTCAACTTCGTATATTCGGGCTCTTTCCTCGACGAAGTCGATGTTGACCAGATCGGCAGAACGAGAGTTCTGATGGGACTTGGCAGCGATTGCTTCTCTTATACACTTGAGGCAGGCGAGAGCTTCTGCTCTCCCGAGGCTGTAATGACGTATTCCGCAAACGGCATCGGCAAGATGTCGCGCAATTTCCATAAGTTCGTCCGCAATCATATTATGCCGCCCGTCTCGCTCGAGCCGCATCCCGTTGTTCTCAACACCTGGGAGGCTTGCTACTTCGATATCGACGAGGAAAAGCTTATCAACTTCGCAAAAGAGGCTAAGAAGACAGGCTTTGATATGCTCGTTATGGACGACGGTTGGTTCGGCAAGCGCAACGACGACCGCGCGGGACTCGGAGATTGGTTTGAAAACAGAGATAAGTTCCCGGACGGACTTGCAAGCTTCGTTCGTAAGATTCAGGCAGAGGGCGTGAAGTTCGGTATCTGGGTAGAGCCTGAGATGGTAAATCCCGACTCGGATCTTTACCGCGCACATCCCGAATGGGCACTCAGAGTAGAGGGCAGAGAGCCGCTCCGCTCGCGCCATCAGCTCGTGCTCGATATGTCGAACGCTGACGTCGTTGATTACCTTATCGCGCTCTTTGACAAGACCTTCGAGGGTATTGAGATCGACTATTTCAAGTGGGATATGAACAGACATATGAGCAACGTAGGCTCGTCGGTTCTTCCCGCAGACAAGCAGGGAGAGGTCTTCTTCAGATATATGAAGGGAGTTTACAGACTCTTCTATTGGTTCGTTTCCCGTTTCCCGAACGCAGTTATCGAGACCTGCTCGGGCGGCGGCGGAAGATACGACCTTGGTATGATGCAGTACGGAATTCAGATCTGGACGAGCGACAATACAAATCCCTACGACCGCACGATGATTCAGGCATCTGCTATGCTTGCGTACCCTGCGGCAACGATGTCCTGCCACGTTTCAAATCCTCACGAGGATCTGCGCTCGCTCGACTATCGCTATAAGGTAGCTGTCGGCGGTATGCTCGGATACGAGCTCAATATCCTCAATATGAGCGAGGAGATCAAGCGCGATATCTCGGCGCAGATCGCGGAATATAAGTCCTTCGACCACGTAATGCGCCTCGGAGAGTACTACAATCTCGCATTCCCGACAAAGTACGACTACTCGGCGTACTACTATACCACCGAGGATGCGTCCGAGATAGTTCTTACTGTCATCGAGAAGGCAGGCTGCAAGAAGGGAACAACTAAGAAGCTCAGAGTCAAGGTCGCAGATGCGGATGCGAGCTACACCGACGTCCGTACGGGCAAGACCTACAGTGGAGAAGAGCTTCGCGCGGGTATTGTAGTAGAGCTTCTCGGCGAGCGTGACAGCGCGCATCTCTTCCTCTTTAAGAAAGCGTAAAATGAAAAGGATAATTCTTTTGACGGTAGTACTGCTCGCACTTTTGTGCGGATGTGCGCCGCAAGACGAGGAGAAAATCGAAAAAATGACTTATACACAGATTACTATGGATAAGGCTGTCGAGATGATGGAGAGCGAGAGCGGATATATCATTCTCGATGTCAGAACAGTAGAGGAATTCAACGAAAGACACATCCCCGGAGCCATCTGCGTTCCTAACGAGAGCATCGGCGCAGAGCCGATAGAGGAGCTGCCGCAGAAGGATCAGCTCATACTGGTCTATTGCAGGAGCGGCAGACGAAGCAAGGAGGCGGCAGAGAAGCTTTCGGCGATGGGATACTCGAATATCTACGAATTTGGCGGTATTCTCGACTGGACAGGCGAGACCGTCTCGGAAAAATGAAACACAAGAATAGGAGAAAAACTATGAGCATTATACACGTAACTGCAGAAAATTTTGAAGAGAGCGTTCTTAAGAACGAAAAGACAGTAATTCTTGACTTCTACGCAGATTGGTGCGGACCCTGCCGTATGCTCGGACCGGTGCTTGAGAAGATAGCAGACGAGAGAGACGACGTAGCAGTAGCAAAGGTCAACTGCGACGACGTTCCCTCGCTCGCAGAGGCTTACGGCGTTACAAGCATCCCCGCGCTCTTTATCATCAAGAATGGCGAGGTCGCAAATCAGGCAGTCGGCTTTATGCCCAAGGAAAAAGTGCTTGCACTTCTTTGAGGATAGATGTTAAGTTAGTTTTTGGGCGCAAAAGGACGCGGTTTTACTCTTCTTTTTTGAAAAAAAGAAGCAAAAAACTTTCCTATGGGTGTTGTTATAGGGTTTGTATGTAACTCGAACCAATATTCTCTACGGAGGTTTTGGTTATTGTAAGTCAAAGCAACATCATAGCTCGGAATTTAATACAATTGCGATGAAGCAACCCGTGGACAGCACGCTACCACGGGTTGCTTTTGATTTTATTGTGAAGGCTAAGATGGATTTCGTTTAGCCTATAGAGGAGTGTGGGATACCGAAACACTTTTTGAAAAGAATTGTGCGAGATATACAAAAACAACACACAAAAAATAGTAAAAACGTAGAAAGTGCAAAAGTCATATATTTACTCTTGACAATCACGCGACCGTGTGGTATAATCTTATTGTAAGATAAATCCGCTGATAAGGAGGTGAATATATGCCAAGAACGTTTCCGGGAACGACGATCGAGGTGATATCGCTCGAGAAGGGCAGCTCAAAGCGCCTTTTCGATGGAATATTTGCGGCAGGAGGAATAACCTTGTCGCAGGTCTCGGTCATGACGGGGCTTGAACCCTATCTCATTCAGAATTGGATCAAACGGGGATTTTTAACCTCACCAACCAAGAGAATGTACTCGCGCGAGCAGTTCGCAAGGATCATTATTATAAATATGCTTCGCGAGACGCTCCAGATAGAGAAGATATGCGACCTGATACGCCTCATAGGCGGAGTGCTCGAGGACCCTGACGACGATATGATCAGCGACAGCGAGCTTTACCACAGATACGTCGATATGGTCGCGGATATGGGCTCTGATATCACGAGCAAGAGCGAGATTCGCGAGGCGGCGCACCGAGCGACCGAGGATTTTACCGAAAGGCTTCCGGGCTCACGCGCAAAGCTCGAAAAGATACTCGAGCTTATGCTCTACGCACATATCTCAGCGACGCTGAGAAGATCGGCAGAAGAGATCTTCGCTACTTTACAGTAATATCAAGAAAGGAATTTTGTTATGTTTGAATGGTGGAATACATTGAGTCTTGCTACGCAGATATTTTACTGTATAGCAGTTCCGTCCTCTCTCGTTCTCCTTATCCAGACTCTGCTCACCTTTATAGGAATTGGCGGAGATTCTGATATCGATGCCGATGGTGTGGACGATCTTGGCGGCGACATTGACGGCGAGGCTCCCGAGGGAGTTTACGGCGACGGCGACTTCGACGACGTGTCTGATGCCGAGGGAATTGACGGACTTCGCGTCTTTACTCTTCGCGGTATAATCGCATTCCTCGTCGTGTTCGGCTGGGTAGGCGTTGCTATGGACGCGTCGGGCGTATCGCTCTTTATCACTCTTCCCGTGGCTTTCGTGTGCGGTCTTGCTATGATGCTCTCGCTCGCGTTTATCTTCAGAGCGATAATGAAGCTCCGCAGTGACGGTAACACCGACAACAGAAACGCGGTCGGCACGGCGGGCAAGGTACAGCTCACCATCCCCCCTGCAAGAAGCGGAGAGGGAAAGGTTCACGTTATGCTTCAGGGTGCTTACGTTGAGCGTAACGCAGTGACAGACGACGAGGAGGCTATCCCCACGGGTGCTGAGATCATCGTCGTAGGAGTCAGCGGTCAGACAGACCTTGTAGTTAAGAGAAAGTAAAACCTAAATTCCCCGAAATGCTTTGCTGTCGGTCAGTGAATGTCATTTCAAAAGCAAATTTTGATTAATTTATTTAAAAAATAAATTATAAATAAAGCATATAGGAGGAAAAATTATGCAGCCCCAAATTATTTTTGTTGTTTGTGCAGTAGTTCTTGTATTGGTGTCCTTCATCGCCTGGATATGTTCCAGATATAAGAAGTGCCCCTCTGACAAGATCATGGTAGTCTTCGGTTCTATCGGTAAGAACAAGGACGGAACAAACCGCAGTGCTAAGTGTATTCACGGTGGCGCTGAGTTCGTAGTTCCCGTATTTCAGTCCTACGCTTATCTCGATCTGACGCCTATCTCAATTCAGGTAGACCTCAAGAACGCGCTTTCGAGACAGAATATCCGTATCGACGTTCCCTCGAGATTTACCGTAGGTATCTCTACCGAGCCCGGCGTTATGCAGAATGCGGCTGAGCGTTTGCTCGGACTCCAGCTTTCTGAGATCCAGGAGCTTTCCAAGGATATCATCTTCGGTCAGCTTCGTCTTATCATCGCAACGATGGATATCGAGGAGATCAACACCGACCGTGATAAGTTCCTTGCGGCAGTAAGCAGCAACGTTGAGACCGAGCTCAAGAAGATCGGTCTGCGCCTTATCAACGTAAACGTAACCGATATCAGTGACGAGTCGGGATACATCGCAGCTCTCGGTAAGGAAGCGGCTGCAAAGGCTATAAACGACGCTAAGAGAAGCGTTGCAGAGCAGGATAGAGACGGTTCTATCGGTGAGGCTAACGCGAGAATGGAGCAGAGAATTAAGGTCTCTGAGGCAAACTCGGTAGCAGTACAGGGTGAAAACGAAGCAAAGATGAAGATCGCGATGTCCGAGGCAGCCCTCAAGGAAAAAGAGGCAGAGGCTCTCAAGATCGCGACCGCAGCAGAGAAGATCCAGGCAGCAAAGGCACTCGAAGAGTCCTATGCGGCAGAGAGAGCTGCGGAAGAAGCAAGACGCGACAAGGAGCAGGCAACCCTCGAGGCAGACGTTATCGTTCGTGCAGAGGCTAAGAAGAAAGAGCTCGAGATCGCGGCTGAGGCTGATGCAGAGCAGATGCGTAGACGTGCGCAGGGTGAAGCTGACGCTATTTACGCTAAGATGTTCGCAGAGGCTCGCGGTATGGAAGAGATCCTTAAGAAGCAGGCTGCAGGTTTTGCTGAGATCGTTCAGTCTGCAGGCGGCGACTCTGATGCGGCTCTCAAGCTGCTCATCGCTGATAAGCTCGAGGAGCTTATGAAGGTCCAGGTAGAAGCTATCAAGAACATCAAGATCGACAAGGTCACTGTCTGGGATAACGGACAGAATGCCGAGGGAAAGACTGCGACCGCGAACTTTATCTCGGGTATGATGAAGTCCGTACCTCCGCTTGACGAGGTGTTCAATATGGCAGGAATGCAGCTTCCTACTCTTCTTGGAAAGAAGATAGAGGACGATACACCTTCCGCTGAATAAACTTTAATATAAAGATTCCCTCGAAAGAGGGGATCTTTTTCGTTTAAAATGTAAATTTCAATAAATCATTGTGATATTGTCAATAAAAAGTATTATTCTATCAATTTACAAACGCGCGCAAAGTGATAAAATATAGGTAGTACATCTCAAGGAGGGAAAAATGAAAAGATTTTTGATCTCGGTGCTATCTGCGCTGATCGTTACGTCAATGCTGCTACCGTCGGTATTTTTACTCGCGGCGGGCGCGGAGGATAACGGTACGACTAATACGGAGGCAGAGGAAAACGTGGACACTTATAAATCTGACACAATGAAGGATCTTGTATTTGCCGAGGAGCTCAAGGCTCTCTCTTATGAGAACGTTGAGATAACCGAGGGATTTATCAGAGATTTTACAAGACTTATCGTTTGCGAAGGAATACCTGCGGACATCCGCGGAGTCAGTCGCGAGACGGGAGGTCTTAACAACATAAAGAACGCGGCACTTAAGCACAGAGGCGAGAGCTACGGTGAATTCAAGGGAATGTTCTACGTTGACGAGAACGTCCATAAGACGCTTGAAGCTATGTGCTACGCGCTCGCCCTCGATCCTATGGGAGACGCGCAGATAATCGCAGCGCAGAAGTCTATAAAGGATACGCTTGAGAGGTGGATACCTTATTATATGGATGCTCAGGAGGAGTCGGGACATTTTGCTACTTACATAACCCTCAACGGTCTCACCCCATTTGCAGATAAAAATTTGCACGAGCTCTACGGTATGGGACATTTTATAGAGGCGGCTATCGCGCACTATAACTACACTGAGGGCAAGGACACGAGGCTGATCGATATGGCGATCAGGTGCGCCGACTATATCGACACTTGCTTTGGCGACGAGGAAGGGAAGCTCAAGCAGATCCCAGGACATCAGGAGATCGAATGGGCGCTCCTTCGCCTTGCTGAGCTGGTCGCAAAAATGGGCGACGGAGAGAGGGCAGAGAAGTATATCGAGCTTTCGTTCTTCTTCCTTGGCACTCGCGGCAAGGGCGGTATGACCTATTGGCAGGATCACGCACCTGTCGAGGAGCAGACCGAGGCGGTCGGACACTGCGTGCGCGCGCAGTATATGTATAACGCTATGGCGGCACTCGCGGCTATTGACGACGAATACAGAGCAAAGTACGACAATGCGCTCAGATCTCTTTGGAACGACGTCACCTACACTAAGCAGTTCGTCACGGGCGGTGTTGGACTTATAGAGCAGGAGAGCTTCGGCGCATCCTACGACTTGCCCAACGTCGCATCCTACTGTGAGACCTGTGCGGCTATCGCAAATATGATGTGGAACAGAAGAATGTCTACCGTATATCGCGGAAGCTGGTTTGGCGATCAGGCAGAGACCGACCTTTACAACGCAATTCTCGGTTGTATTTCGCTTGACGGCAAGAGCTTCTTTTACACCAACTACCTCTCGACTCTCGCACTGAGAAACGAATGGTACGACACAGCGTGCTGCCCACCCAACCTCTCGAGAACGCTTCTTTCTATCGGTGGATATGTTTACAATATCGGCGAGAGCTCGCTTTGGATAGAGCAGTATATCTCTAATAACGCAAGCGCCGAGATCGCGGGAGGTGCAATAGATATCAGTATGACCTCGGGCTTTCCGACCGATGGCAGAGTGACACTTGAGATAGACACCGACGCACCTACGGAGTTTACGCTTTATCTGCGAGTTCCTGCCTGGTCGTCGGGCGAGACACTCAGGCTTAACGGAGATGAGATCAGCGCGACGGTCGACGAGTACGGCTATATCTCGATCACAAAAGAATGGAAAAGCGGTGATAAGCTCGAGCTCGAATTTGAGATGGAGGTCATCTTTGAGGAGAGCAACGAAAATGTCGTCGCAAATATCGGATATACCGCGCTCAGACGCGGACCGCTCGTTTACTGTGCGGAGCTTGCTGACAACGAATTTATTCCGAGCCGTGCGTATATAGATACTAATTCCACCCCCGAGCTCGTGTGGATAGAGTCTCTCGGAGATCAGAGCGATCCTTACGGCGTGCGCGATATGTACGCGATCAAGCTTGGTGCGTTCGTTCAGGGATTTGAAAGCGATACGCCGGTCGAGATGACCTTTATACCATTCTATGCGAGACTTAACAGAGGAAGATTTCCGATGCAGGTCTTCGTGGCAAAGGAGCGGCTTGAAAACAAACCGCTTGCAAGCTACGCAATACCGAGCGCATCCTTTACCTTCAGCACCGATTCGATATACAGTATGAATGACGGCGACAAGCGACTCAAGACTCGCTGGACGAGCTATGCGGGCGCAAATCTGCAGAAAAATCCGTGGGTACAGTACGATTTCGACTCCGAGATCACCCTGCGTGGATGCAGGATCTGGTGGTACGAGGACACAGGAGGAGTAAGGCGTCCTAAGAGCTTTGAGATATACTACAAAAACTCCGAGACGGGAGATTTCGTTCCCGTGCCGCACGAGGACACCTACACCTGTAGCGATGTGACAAAGCTCGTTACCTATACCTTTGACGAGATCGAGGCAAGTGCGATAAAGATCGTGGCTAAGAACTCAACGTATGCTGTAGGGATTGTTGAATGGGAGCTTCTCGGTGAGGATTTCGAATACCCGATAAAACCTACCGTAAAGCCCTCTGAGCCTACCGATAAGCCTGATGCACCCGAGACCGACGAGCCGACAGACGTTGGCACACAGACCGAGAAGCCCGCAAAGAGCGGATGTGGCTCGACTCTGCCGACGGCGCTTATAGGCGTGATATCAGCACTCGGCTGCGCTATATTCTTCAAGAAAAAAGATTAAAATACAATAAAAAAACGGATTGCGAAATGATATGCACCCCAAAAGTTAGACACTTTTGGAGGTGCATATTTTTATGGCAAAAAAGGGACAAAAATTCAAAAGCTATAGTTCGGAATTCAAATTGTGTGTTATAATGGATATGCGAGAACATAACTTGAGTTATTCC
>JAGBIA010000007.1 GCA_017935225.1 Clostridia bacterium
AACGACCGTCTTACCCGAGCCGAAAGGTCCGGGAACGCACGCCGTACCACCCTTTGCTATCGGGAAGAGCGCGTCGATAACTCTCTGTCCCGAGATCATAGGCTCAACGGGAGGAAGCTTCTGCGCATAGGGGCGCGAAACACGGACGGGCCATTTCTGCATAAGAGAAATGTCCTCCATTCTGCCGTCGTTGAGCTTTATCTTACCGATCTTGTCGGTGATCTTGAAATCTCCCGAGCGGAGCTCTATTACAGTTCCGTCAAATCCGGGAGGAACCATTATTTTATGCGTGATGACCTCGGTCTCCTGAACCGTACCGAGCACGTCACCCGCCTTGACTACGTCGCCAAAGACGCGAGCCGCCTCAAAATGCCAGAGCTTCTGTCTGTCGAGCGCGGGCTCGTCGATGCCCTTGGTGATGTTCGAGCCGCAACGCTCTCTCATCGCCTCAAGCGGACGCTGAATTCCGTCGTAAATATTGGTGAGAAGTCCGGGGCCAAGCTCAACCGAGAGAGGTGCGCCGGTGGAGACGACCTTGTCTCCGCGTCCGATACCCGCAGTCTCCTCGTAAACCTGTATTGACGCGCGGTCTCCGTGCATCTCAATTATCTCACCTATAAGACGCTTGTCTCCGACGCGTACCACGTCGAACATATTAGCCTCGCGCATTCCCTCCGCGATAACGAGAGGTCCCGAGACCTTAAGTATTTTTCCTTCAATCATTATTTCAAGCCTCCAAGCGTTATTCTTATTCGCTATCCTTAAAGAGAATGTCCGCGCCGACTGCGCGCTCGACCGCACTCTTTATGTTTGCCATACCGTAACCGCGGCTTCCCTTGCTCGAGGGAATGACCGTTATTGCAGGCAGGGGCAGATCCTTGTATTTTGCTCTCTCCTCTTCGGTGATAAGAGCCAGATCCTCGGTTATAAATATCACCGCGTACTCGCCGCTCTTGACAAGCTCGGATATCTTCTTTCCCGCATCCTCGCCGTTCTGTATCTCGTGCACTGCAAAGCCGAGTGCCATAAATCCGAGAACGCTGTCGCGGTCGCCAATAATTCCTATCTTATACATAGCAGTCCCTCATTCTTTCCCTTATTACCTCGGGTGAGAGTCCGGCATCCTTGCCCGCAAGTATTATTCTGATATTCTTGACCTCGTACTCAAGCGCGACGATATAGCCTATTGCGATCTCCGCGCCAAAGCTGATATACTTTGCTTCCCTTGCGACCGAGAACCAGATATCGTCGACCCTGCGCTCAAGGTCTCCGAGCGACTCGCCGTCAGTGATTGCCGTCGCAAGCGAGTCGTACTTTTTGCGCACAACGTCGTTTGCAAAGCTCTCTTCTCCGCTCTCGAGTGCGCCAACGAGCGTAGCCTCAGAAAAACTTCCGCCGCCGATATACACCTCTCCAAGAATTCCCGCCGCGGTCTTACCGAGCTTCATTCTCAGAATACGGAGAGTCATCATAATATTGCACAGATCTATCTTCGCGCAAACGAGCTTCTTTGCAAGCTCGATGCCCGAGCGTTCGGCAGATGCGAGCATATCGGCAAAGCACGCCTTGTCGATAATAAAGTCCACCTTCTGCGGATTTGAGGTTTCTGCAAACGCCTCCTCGGCATCCGCGATCGCGATCTTCATATTCTCGGGGAATGCCGAATAGTCCTTATCGACGAACGCCTGCTTCAGCGCATCGATCCCTACCGTACCGAGAGGGCTGAGCATCTGGTCGGGAGAAATATTGCGGCTTGCGCACTTGATCACCGACTTTATATTGTTCGCGTCGTACTGATATCTGAGAAAATCGACTGCATCTCCCGTTTCCATAGATGCAAGCTCGCCGTAGCTCGTCACAAGCAAGGACTCGAGAGTTGCCTCGCGGTCGATAGCTCCGTCCTGTCTGATGATCTCAAAGCCATACTCGGAAAGTCCCGAAAGTATCGCCTCCGCGCTCTCCGCGTCAGAAAGATGACGCAGGCGCTCCTTGCTCGCGATCTTATTCTCTAAGGCGCGGATCCTGGCAGAGCTGTACATATATTCTGTTGGATTGTAGCCTTTAGCCATTTTCCTTCTTACCTTTCTTTAGGGAAATAAGATCCTTGCGACCTCCGCCTCAAGTCTTGGGCGAAGATATGAAAATATAGTTTCAACAGAGCTGTTTATCTCAACGCTGCCGACTCTGAGCACAAGTCCGCCGTCGATATTTGCGACGTCGTCCGAAAGCTTCACTCTCGTAGGCAGATCGCCCATATCCTTACCGACGATCCTGCGCTTGAAATTGCTCATAAGTGCATCGCCGAGCTTCTCGCGGTCGCGCTTTTCGAGCAGGACCTCGTAATATCTCGGTCCTTCGTTTTCCTCGTCCGCGCCGTAAAGCTCGTCTCTCTGCTTCTCTGCCTCGTACTCGCTCCAGAGTGCCGCGCACAGAAGTCCCGTGAGCAGCTCGAGTCTTGCCTCGCCCTCAAGCTCGCGGATCTCCTTCTTTGCAACCTCAAAGGCGCGATAGATCATCTCGCTCTGAACGTCGAGAAGAGCGTTCTTGTGCAGAGTCTTTTCACTTGAGCGGGCGCGCTGAGCTATCTCCGCCGCCTCGCTCTTTGCCGCCGCATTAGCCGCGACGGTTATGTTTTTTGCCTTTTCGGCATACTGCTCGGATATTCTCTTGCTCTCGGCATCGGCATCGGCAAGTCTCTGTGCCGCATCGCGACGAGCCTCGTCAAGTATCTTATCCGTGATCTTACTGAGTCCGGTCATCACGTTCACCGCGCTTCTTCATTAAGCGAAGAGAACCATAAGCAGAGATACGAGAACCGCGAAGATCGCATAGGTCTCAACAAGCGCGGAGGAGGTGATTGCCTTACCAACTTCCTTGGGGCGCTTAGCGAGAAGAGAGATACCTGCGGTAGCAACTCTTGCCTGCTTAACTGCGGAGAAATAGCCTACGATAGCGATCGGAAGAGCGGCTGCCATATAGTAAGTACCCTGTGCTACGGTAAGAGCGGCAACGTTTCCGCTGAGGATACCCATATTGAAGATGATAAGGAACGCGGTGATAAGACCGTAGATACCCTGAGTTCCGGGAAGAGCCTGAAGAATGAGCGCCTTACCGAACTTGGAAGGATCCTCGGACACAAGTCCTGCAGCAGCCTCGCCAACCATACCAACGCCCTTTGCGCTTCCCATACCGGGAAGAATAGCCGCGAGAGCCGCACCGAAGAGTGCGATGTTATTGCCTGTAAAGATAGTTGAAAGCATATCACTGAATGTCATTTTAATATCTCCTTTGATAAATTTTATATTTTTAAAAATTGACAACTTATTCCTGATGCTCGGTATATTTTTCCGAAGCAAGTGCGGGATCGAACGCCACGCCGCCGTCCTCATAGAATTTACCGAAAAATTCTATGTACTGAAGTCGGGAGGTGTGAACGAAGGTTCCAAGCACGTTGATCGCGAGGTTAAGCAGGTGTCCTATGATGAACACAAGCACGAATACTATAAATCCGATGACCGTCGGTCCCATCATAGTACCGAGTATATTGATAACCTGCGCGATAATGCCCGCCGCAAGTCCGAGCGCGAGTATACGCGAGTAGGACAGGAGGTCGGAGGCGTAGTTGATAAGATCGTAAAGTCCGAGAAGTCCTTTAGTCAGCTTACCGAAAATATTCTTCTCTTTTCTTCCGTGTGTCAGAACTATCAGCGCCGCCGCGCCTATAGTTACCCACGTTCCGACCGCGGGCACGAGCACGAGAAGTCCGATGCCTGCAAAGAGCAGCCAATACGCACCGATATCGAAAATAGCGTCAAGCGCGTGTCCGTTCTTACAAAGAATTGCGAACTGCACTGCCATACCCGCGATAAGATGCACCGCACCCGCCGCAAGCGAGAAGATCAAAAATCCCATAGGATTCTGAAGCGGATCAAAGAGGATTGCGAGAGTTGCCGAGTCACCGGGGATGAGCGCGAGATTGGGAAGCTCAGACTCGGGAATTCCGAGCATGCTCTGCATAAACTTGAGCGGAAGATCGCCGAAATACGAGCCGAAAAGCACGCCGAAGATCATACACGAAATTCCGCAGTAGCCGAACATCTTCAGGCTTCGCTCAAGTCCCTTTGAGAGATTGAACACCTTGACCGCGACGAAGCACGCCACGCTCATAAACAGTCCGTATCCTACGTCGGCAAACATTATTCCGAAGATTATGAAGTAGAAGATACTCATAATGAATGTCGGATCGAACTTGCCGTACTGCGGATATGAATACATCCCGAGCACCCACTCGAAGTTTGATGCAAATCCGTTGTTCTTGAGCAGTACGGGCGGAACGTCCTCCTCGCCCGGCTCACTCGTCTCGTAAGCGCACTCGAATTTATCAAGCGCCGCGCTCACCGCCGCCTCTCTTCCCGCAGGGATCCAAGCGTCGATTATCGCAACGCTGTCGGTGGTGACGAGCTTCTGCTTCTGGAGCGTAGCGGTAAGCTCGGTCGACTCGACGTCGTAAAGCACCTCGAGTAGCTCGACCTCTGCCGACATTGCGCGAAGCTCCTGCTCGAGCCTTGCATCCTCAGCCGCGCCCGCCTTGATCGTCCTTTGCGCGCGTTTTACGTATTCCTTTGCCGTAATTTCGACGCCGCCGAAGCTTGCGCGCAAAAATCCGTAGGAAGAAAGCAATGCGCTCACCGCAGAGCTGTCTGCCTTGTGGCAAAAATACGCCGCGTATATTCCGTTTTTATCATTTCCGAGCAGGTTGGCTATTGCGCCTACTCTATAAAGCTCCCTACCCGTAGCCTCAAGGTCGGTAGCCGTGGGAAGCACACCGAGGAAGCACTCGGTCGTGTCTGTTCCCGAAAATCCGAGAGGCAGATCGTAGGAGAGGTAGGGGCGCGCGGCAGCTATATCTGCGCTCGCCTTCTGCTGCTCGGTCTTTATCTGCTCTCTTCGCTTGACTGCTTCAAGCGTTTTTCTGACGGTCACTCTTGCGCGTTCCGCGCTTCCGTCGCGGACGAACTCGTCCGTATCAAGCTTCTTCTTTGCGGGGAAAAGCCCTTTGCTCTTTTCAACGTAGGAATCAAGCACAGCAATAGCCGCTCCGACGTCGGAGACCGAGCTCTCAAGCTCAAGTCGGCGCACGTCGCAGGCTATGCGCGAGAGTCCAAGGCCATCGTCCTCAGTGCCGTCGCTATGCGATGAGATATCAACACATCTCAGCCGCATCAGGCGTTTGACGATAGCGTCAAGCTCATCCTTGTGGGCGAACACCGCAAGCTTTTTCATCTTGCTTATTGACATTGTTCGTATACTCCTGCAACGATAAGTCTTACTGCCTCACGCAGATTGAATTCGGCGGACTCGCGAAGCTCCTCAGCTTCCTTTTGCGCATCCTCCTTGGCGCGCCCCACCAGATCGTCAGCGCGCTCGGCAGTAATAGAGAGCTTCTCGCGATTGACCTTTGCGGCATCAGCCTCTGCCTTCTCGCAAAGCTTTCTGCCATCGATCTCGGCGCGTCTTACCCTCTGTGCCGCCTCGGCAGACGCGTCGTTCCTTATCTTTTGCGCCTCCGCCTCGGCTTCTTTTATTTTTAAAATTATCTCTTTTGACAAAATACATCCCTCCGTAGCTGTGAATTCTTTTGTCGGCCCTTGAGCTGTACAAGGACAAAAAATACATACGGGTATATTATATCACTTTTTATGTATTTCTTCAATAGATAATTATAAAAATTTTTTGTCTATTTTTAGACATTTGTGCGATATGTACAAATATAGGACTGCCAAAAAGTGCAACTTTTCAGCAGTCCTTTTCATTGGTTTTCAATTGACAGAATTTTGCTCCAGAGTGAACTGTGAATCCACTCTTGCTCGGAGCTCGGGATGGTTATCAAGCTCGGGATCGTCGGCAATTATCGCCCTTGCCTCGTCGAACGCAACTCTCATCAATCCCGTATCGTCGCACAGCTCTGCAAGTCTAAAGCGCACTCCTCCGCTCTGTCTGACTCTTCCCTCTCCGCTCGAGCGCAGAAAATCTCCGGGTCCTCGCATCGCAAGGTCCTTCTCTGCGATCTCATAACCATCGTGTGAGGCCTTCATAGTCATCAGCCGCTCCTTAGCCTTACCTTCCTTGGTAGCGGCATCCGAGACCAGCACGCAGTAGGATTTTCTGCTACCGCGACCGACTCTTCCGCGAAGCTGATGGAGCTGAGAAAGTCCGAACCGCTCGG
Source organism: Clostridia bacterium (assembly GCA_017935225.1). Lineage (GTDB taxonomy): Bacteria > Bacillota > Clostridia > Oscillospirales > CAG-272 > HGM12713. Next base: position 6,227 of record JAGBIA010000007.1, read on the forward strand.
CATTCTCGACTATCATAAGCGATGCGTTGGGCACGTTGACTCCGACCTCGATAACCGTCGTTGAGACGAGGATATCGGTCCGTCCGTCGACAAATGCCGCCATTTTCTCCTCTTTCTCGCGGCTCTTGAGCTTTCCGTGCAGGAAATCTACCGACAAATTCGGGAAACGTGCGGCAAGCTCTTCTGAGAACTTGATCGCAGACTTGAGCTTGATGGGAATTTCGCAATCGTAGAGCAGATCCCCCTCAATTCCGATGTCGCAAAGCAGGATGTTTGCCTCTTCCTCTTCGTTAACCTCGTTTTCCTCGACCGCAGGGCATACCACATAGACCTGTCCGCCGTCAGCGACCTGCTTTTCGATAAAGCCGTTGAGCCTCTCACGGTATCCCTCATCGACAACGAAGGTGTCTACCTTCTGTCGTCCCGGCGGTATCTCGTCGAGCGAGGAGATATCGAGATCTCCGTAGAGTGCAAGCGCGAGCGAGCGCGGTATAGGCGTCGCGCTCATAACAAGCACGTGACACATCGGGTTCTTTTCTGCAAGAGTTGCCCTCTGCCCTACACCGAAGCGGTGCTGTTCGTCGACGACGACCACACCGGGCGCGGCAAATGCCACTCCGTCCGAAAGAAGCGCGTGTGTACCTATAACTATGTCGAGTCTGCCCTCCCCCTCATCCGAGAGAGCGGCATATATCTTCCTTTTCTCTGCCGCACCCGTAGCACCTACGAGAAGCGCGCATCGCATTCCGAGCTTATCGAATATCTTCGAGAGCGACTCGTAATGCTGTCTTGCAAGTATTTCTGTCGGAGCCATAAGCACCGTCTGCCTGCCGTTCTGCACCGCAAAAAGCATAGCCGCCGCGGCGCACACCGTCTTTCCGCTTCCGACGTCGCCGATGACCATTCTGCTCATAGCAGAGTCGCGCGACATATCGCTCTTTATCTCACCCACAACTCTTTTCTGCGCGCCCGTGAGCGAGTACGGCAGAACGCTCTCAAGCGGTCGCAGATCGGATAATGTACAAGCATACGCAGGCGCGCGTCGACTCTTTGCTCCCGCCATCGAGATGCCGAGCGCAAAGCTGAAGAATTCGTCGAATATCAGCCTTTTCTTTGCCGCCGCGAGTGCCGAGAAGCTCTCGGGCATATGGATATTGCGCATCGCGTAGGAAAGCGTGCAGAGTCTGTTTCTATGCCTTATATCCTCGGGAAGAGTGTCTTCCTCTCCCATCGTCGCCGCAAGCGTCATCGCCGCGCTGACGTCCTTGGCTATCTGCTTTTGCGTGATGCCCTCGGTCAGAGGATAGACCGGTACGAGCGGCAAGAGCTCCTTGCCCTCGATATATGGCTCGTACGCAGGTGAGGTCATAGTATATCTGCCTGCTTTTTTCTCTACCTTTCCGTAAAAGCGGAAGGTCGAGCCGAGCGTGAACACGTTCTTGAGGTAATCCTGATTGAAAAAGGTTATCTCGCAGGATGCGCTGTCGTCGTATACGCGGAATTTGGTCAGAGTCATTCTTCCCTTTACTCTGACGCTCTTCGGGACCGTTGCCACCGTGAGCAGATGCGCGTACTTCGTCTCGCCGTCAGCTTCCTCCAGCAGCTTCACGTTTCCTCTGTCCTCGTATCCTCGAGGATAGTGGCAAAGCAGATCGCCAACGCTGTATATGCCGAGCGACGCATAGTGAGACGCGCGAGCCGCGCCTACGCCGTATAATTTTTTGATATCGATATCGAATATTGTCACGTCGCTCTCCTCTCTGAAATTTTATAAAAATACGTATTTTTTAGCTTCTTTTACCTTTATATACTATTATACACGACCAAAGTGCCTATGTCAAGCGTGAGTAGGTCAAAAAATGGGGGGTGGAATTTGTTAATTTTTCACTAATTTTTATTTTTATCTTCTTTCTTGTTGACATTTGAATGATTATGAGTTATAATATAAAATAAAGTATGTGTTCCTATCCGAAGGAGGTTACTAATATGAAAAAAATTTTACCTATCATTCTCGCAATTATGCTCGTTCTTTGCATGGTTTCCTGCTCTGAAAAACAGACTGAGGATCAGACAGACGTCGAAGATGCTGTTGGCGGTGGAAACGAGAACATTTCTCAGACTGAGACCGGTTCTTTTGAGTATCAGCTCAATGAAGAAGGCAAGTGCGAAATAGTAAAGTATACGCCAAACTCTGTCAAGATCGTTGACATTACTCTTCCCGAGAAGCTCGACGGTCGTGACGTCGTTGGTATCGCGGACTCCGCTTTCAAGGCTGAGAACTCTATCAAGTCCGTAAAGATCCCCGCTACCTATACCTACGTTGGCAATTACGCTTTCTATGACTGCGACTCGCTCGCAAGCGTTGAGTTTGTCGGCGAGAATCTTACCGATATAGGTGAGTGCGCATTCGAAGGATGCGATGCTCTCATCTCTCTCGTTCTTCCCAAGTCTGTAGAAACAGTTGGAAAATTCGCATTCAAGGACTGCTCGGCTCTTCCCTCTGCAGATCTTAGCGGTGCCGTAGTTTCTGTCGGAGAGGGCGCGTTTTTCGGATGCAAGGCTCTCAAAACTGTAAAGCTTGCTGACACCGTCAAGGACATCAACAAGAACGCTTTCTACGGCTGTGACGTTATCGAGTACACCGAAGAGGACAACGCTCTTTACCTCGGCAACGATGCTAACAAGTACCTCGTTCTCGTTCGTGCGATCGACCTCAACGTTGAGTCCTGCACCGTGAACGCAGCTACCAAGGTAATCGCTGACAACGCATTCCAGAACTGCGACCGTCTTGCTACCGTAACTCTTGGTGATGCCGTTACCGAGATCTCCGCATCCTGCTTCGACGGTTGTACCGAGCTTACCTACAACGAGAGCGAGAACGGTAACTATCTCGGCTCTGCAGCTAATCCCTATATGGTTCTTATGAACCTCGTAGTTCCCTCTGTTGAGGACTTCACCCTCAATGTAGAGACCAAGATCATCTGCGACGCTGCATTCTCCAACTGCACCGAGCTTGCTGATATCCACTTTGCAGGCACACCTGAGCAGTGGGAAGCTGTCATCCGCACTGAGACATGGAACAACGGCAGAATGGTCAGAGTTATGTTCGCAGACGAGACCCACGAGCCTATCATTTATCAGTAATTTATTTACATACAAAAAAACGAGCCGCGCGGCGTGCTTGCGGTAGAGCAGTATGAAATTGCATATACCTACCGACAGGAAAAGGACGAGAAATTGCTAAAATTCCTCGTCCTTTTTTCTTCGCAAGCACTGCTTTTGTGTTCACAGAAGCTATTTTGATTTTGTCGATATGCCGTCGCTTTGCTCGGATCGATATATTTGCCGCTCGCTTTGCGAGCATCAATTCGATATGTTTTCGCTACGCTCAAACTCGATATGATATAAATCCGCGCTCACGCAGTGAGCATATCGAGTGTTTGCGCAGCAAACATCATATCGAACGCGTTAGCGTATATCGAAAATCCGCATTTGCGGATTTATATCGATGCGTACCTGCTCTATGGCAGGTACGCCGCGCGGCTCGTTTTTTTGTTTTATATGGTTTCTGTATCCTGCTTAAGTCCGAGGTAGGACCAATCTCTGCGGAGCGGATGGAAGGTGATGCAGTATTCCCCGTCACGCACCTCACATCCAAACAGCATATTGCGTTCGGACGAAAGCTTCTCCCATTCAAGCATCGCGTCATTCAGCTCAAGCGGTGTATCCGACTCAAAAATAACGCTCACCTCAACCGCCGACGACATAGCACGAAGCTTTAATTTTGCAGAACGGCTTGGCGCGTGCGTGCGAGCCAAAATAAAAGTGCTGAGCAAAAATGCAGAATAGAGCGGCAGGTCTGTCAGCGCACAGGACTCGGCAGACAGCAGGTCAATGCGTTCGATCGGGCAGCCGACAAAGTACGCAAGCTTTTGTGCGCGCAAACAAAGCTCGGTCACAGCTTCATCTGCATCAGCAGAAAGCGTGCCGATACTACAGAATATTTCCTCAAGCTCGCGAGCGAGCGAGAAAAACTCCCCGCTCTTTTGACTCAGCTTATGCGTCATTCTTGCAGGAGAGACTGCCATATGCTCCGATACGCGAAATATTCTTGGACAGTTCTCACACTCGATAAGTCGCAGCAACTCGTCAACAGTAAACTGTTCTTCATCAAATTCAAGTGCTACGCAGAGCGAGCTTGACGGATAAAGCGACGGAATTATCGCAAGTGCGCGTCCGTCTATCCCAGAGAGAAGTATATCCTCGGTATATGAGCAAATATGCTCGACGATCTCGCTCTTTTGCGCATCGCTCAGCTCTTTAAGCGATAGCGTGCTTGAAGCAGGCGCGCGAAACGCTATAGTCCCCATAGCATTTGCGGGGGATATCAGCGCGCAGTTGCAGATATGCTTTCTTCCCTGCACCTCACTCACAGTATGTATAGATCTGTTCTCAGCTAAGTTTAAAAGTCGGTTCATTCTTATCTCCGTTGCTGTTTTATACACTAAAATTATATCTGAAATCTGTCGCCTTGTCAACAGTAAACTGCAAAAAAGAGAAAGATTGCTATTGACATAATCGCAAGCAGGTGATATAATTTTTATATAGACCTTTTACTTTAATATTTGGAAGGAGAAAACAATGAAGGTTACAGTTTGGAACGAAAACTTACACGAAAAAACTCATCCTGCGGTACTTGAGAATTATCCCGGAGGAATTCACGGTTACATAGCAAATTTCCTCAAGTGCGAGGATGTCGAGGTGCGCACCGCAACGCTTGACGACGAGGAATGCGGACTTACTCAGGAGGTCCTTGAGGACACCGACGTACTTATCTGGTGGGGACATATGGCTCACGATAAGGTACCGGATTCGGTTGTTGACAGAGTTCAGACCGCCGTTCTTCGCGGAATGGGACTCGTAGTTCTTCACTCCGGTCACCACTCCAAGATCTTCCGCAGACTTATGGGTACTACCTGTAACCTCAAGTGGAGAGACGACACAAAGGAGCGCATCTGGACGATAAAGCCCAACCACCCGATCGCCGCAGGCGTTGACGAGACCTTCGTCCTCGAGCCTGAGGAAATGTACGGTGAGGCTTTCGACATTCCCGAGCCCGACGAGGTCATCTTCCTCGGTTGGTTCAACGGCGGCGAGGTATTCAGAAGCGGTTGCACCTTCACACGCGGCCACGGAAGAATATTCTACTTCCAGCCCGGTCACGAGACCAACAAGTCCTTCCAGAACGAAAACGTTCAGAAGATCATCAAGAATGCAGTAAGATGGGCGTGCCCGATCAAGAAGAACATCGAGCTTGTCTGCCCGCACTTCATGCCGCTTGAGAAATAATTTTTAAAAAAGGATTGTGAGCTATCACAATCCTTTTTTATTATTCGGTAACTCTCGTATTCAGTCTCACCTTCTTGCGCCATTCGAACGGAGAAGCGCCGTTTTTGCGCATAAAAAGGCGGTAAAAATGCGAATAGTGGTTAAATCCGCTCTCGAGCGCGATCTCATCGATCGATTTCGAGGTGACCTCGAGCAGATACATCGCGCGGCGGATCTTCAGATCATTGATATACTCAAAGGGCGTCATTCCCTGCGACTGCCTGAAGATGTTTATGACGTGGTTCTTGCTGTAGTGAAAGTGATTGCAGATATCCTCGAGCGAGTCTATCTCAAGATAATTCTTATCAATATATTTCAGAATTCTTCCCGCCGCGCTGTCAACGTCGGGAGTCGAGCGGTACAGCCTTGAGAGTATTTCAAGAAACACGCCCATTCGTTCTGTGTAGGTATAATTTCCGTGAGCAAGCCTGTCGATCTTATATATCAGAGGCAAAAGCGCCGCATAGTCAAAATTGCCCGATCGCGCCAGCACGCCTTCCTTTTCTTCATCCGACCATTCACCGAAAAAGTGAATATAGAGATACTTCGGCGAGTCACTCGGCTTCTCTCCCGTCTGATCCGATCTGAAGCGTTGAATAAAATAGTCTCCCGGATGGAGCTCGTATTCCTCGCCGTCCTCGCTGAAGCGCAGAATGCCCTCGTAGACGAGCAGAAGAACGTCGTGTGGGCAGGTTCGCGTAACGTGGCACTCGTTCTTTTCAAAAAATCTCAGCGATGAGGTCTTGTAAGATATCTCGCCGTTAAGATCTATTCCTCTCATACCATCACCCCCAATATATTATAGCATTACTGTGTGATATTGTCAATATTTTAATTCATTAAATCTATTTCAATTGTTCTTCTTTTATGATATAATAAAGAAAAAGTTTTTGGGGGTACATATGAAAAAGTGGCAACTTTATACTACCAATGAAATAAAGCCGTCGGGTTGGCTCCGCCGTCAGCTTGAGATCCAGGCAGAAGGACTCGGCGGTAATTTGCACAAAGTTTGGCGCGACGTGCGCGACAGCTCCTGGATCGGCGGCACGGCTGAGGGTTGGGAGAGAGTTCCCTATTGGCTCGACGGCTTCGTTCCGCTCGCGTATCTGCTTGAGGATGAGGAAAAGATCGCGGTCGCAAAGCGTTATATCGATGCGATAATCGCTCAGCAGAAGTCTGACGGATGGATATGTCCGTGCGAGGACGACAAGCGCGAGAGCTACGACCCGTGGGCTGTAATTCTCATCACCAAAACGCTGACGGTATACTACGAATGCTCGCGCGACGAGCGCATACCCAAGGTCATATACGACGTGCTCAAGAACTACTACGGACTTTTGAAGGACGGCAGTCTCAAGCTCTTCAGTTGGGGCAAATTCCGTTGGTTCGAGGCATTCGTGGCGATCAATTTCATATACGGCAGATGCAAGGAGGAATGGCTTATCGACCTTGCACAGATACTCAAGGCGCAGGGCGCGGACTACGCAAGTTTTACTGAAATGTGGAAGCATCCGCTCGCGTGGTGGCAGTGGGAGACTCATATCGTAAACATCGCGATGATGCTCAAGTATGAGGCTGTATCCTGCGAGCTGCTCGGTGATAAATACACCGATGTCGCAGAGGAGCTCCGTACTCTGCTTGACAAATACAACGGCACACCCGTCGGACTCTTCACGGGCGACGAGTGCCTTTCGGGGCTTAGCGCAATTCAGGGCACTGAGCTCTGCGCGGTGGTCGAGCAGATGTACTCCTACGAGCTTCTTTACGCCTACACGGGTGATCGCAAATGGGCAGAGCGACTCGAAGTTCTCGCATTCAACGCGCTCCCTGCGACCTTCAGCGACGATATGTGGGCGCATCAGTACGTTCAGATGAGCAATCAGATCGCGGCAAAGCGTTTCCCTGGAAAGTCGCTCTTCGGCACGAACGGAAGCGAAGCGCATCTATTCGGTCTCGAGCCGAATTACGGCTGCTGCACCGCAAATATGCACCAGGGCTGGCCCAAATTCGCGCTCTCGGCATTTATGCACCGCGAGGGAGAGGTAGTGAACGCTCTTCCCATTCCGTCCGTGCTTGACACCGAAGAGCTTTTTGTCTCGCTTGATACCGAGTATCCCTTCAAGAACCAATTCTGCTATACGCTCAAAGCAAAGAGAGATGTGAGCTTCACCATCCGCGTGCCGAGCTTCGCGCAGAACGTCGTATTTGACGGTAAGCGTCTGCCTACTGAAGATATCACGCTCGCACTCAAGGCGGGCGAGGAGGGCACGCATACGCTCTCGTTCGATACGGCTCCTTATATCGAGACAAGGCCTCACGGACTCAATACCGTGAAATGCGGCTCGCTCGTCTTCTCGATCCCCGTAAGCTACGAAAAGAAGATGCAGGAATACAAGAAAAACGGCGTTGAGCGCAAATTCCCCTTCTGCGACTACGAATATCTGCCCACAAGCGATTGGAGCTACGCGCTCTGCTCGGACGAGCTTGAGGTCGAGCGCCGCGATATTTCGAGCTACCCCTTCTCTTCGACCGAGCCTGCGGTGGTCGTCAAGGCGTGTGTCGCGCCTATCGATTGGGGTTATCAGGACGGATACAACTCAGTCTGCGCTAAAGTGCCGAACTCCACCGAGCCTGTCGGCGAAGCGCGCGAGATCGAGCTTTACCCCTACGGCAACGCAAAGCTCAGAGTGACCGAAATTCCGAAAATATAACAAAAATTCCGTGAAGCTAAGGCGTTGTGTTCCTAAGGACACAACACCAACTCTATTCGCCTCCCGGCGAGTTATATTGCTTCGCAGTGATATTCGGCTTGTGCCGAGTGGTATTCGCTACGCGAGTTTTGAGGCGAATAGAATATCACTTCAAGGAAACGCCTTGAAATATCACTTTTGCGATAGCAAAAATATCACGCTGGCGAAGACAGCATATCACTAAAAACTATCAGGAAAAGCGCACTTACTCACCACTATAGTAGTGGTGCGATTCAAATAATGCAACAAGACTCCGACAATGAATAATCACTGTCGGAGGCTACTATCATTTTTTAATAAGATCAATCAATTTTTGATATCGTTCGTTTCCTTTTAATATTTCAAAGCGTTGATCTGTAAGCTTGTTTGCTAAATTCTGATGTCTATCAATCCTCTTATGGTACAATCCGTGAGGAATAGAATTCAAAAGCGGAGTTTTTGTCTTAGTATTACTATCTATCGTCGCATAATCATTTAAATCGTAATTCACCATTTTTTCAAGATACGATAGAGCTTTATCAGGATCTCCGTCTTTTAGATAAATCTCTGCAAGAAGTGCATAGAGATCACCATGCTCACGATGATGAATGGGCGGCAAAACCTCATTATCTTTAAAAATACACTGTATCAATTCAAGAGAGGTTTCCAAGACACTTGCTGCATCTTTATATTTTTCTTGCAACATATAGCTTTTTGCAAGCTTTACGTTTATATTCAGCATTCCCTCAAGATAGTGCACAAATCCATATTGGCAGCTTTGGGCTTCACGCTTGTAATCCTTTTTCCAATGCGCATAGTAAGCGTACATAACATGATTATTGAAGTCGGCACGATACGGAAACTGTTCTGCATGAAACCACGCTTTCTCAAAATTCCCATACGCCGAGTGCAAAATAACCATTATCATATGAGCGCGTAAAACATCTGAAATATTCTTTGAATATGAGATAACAAGATTGGCATATCTTACACATTCTTTATAGATATCCTCTGCGCGTTCAGAATCATAAAGCTCATCGTTTTCGGGATAGGAGAGTGCAATACCCGTTTCCAAACAGTGCATAAGAAGAATTGTATTGTTGGGATATAGCTTCAATCCTTCTTTTACAGCAAGATACTTTTGGAAAAGACTTTCAGAGGTAAGTGGGCGCGAAAGAAGAGCTTGTGCGTTATTTACGATTTTCCAAACTTCTTCCGTATCATTCGTCCCAAACGTTCCGAATAATACGTCCGTACTCACACCAAACACATGCGCTATCGGAACAACTTGCGAAATGTCAGGCATTCCGGTATCATTTTCCCATTTTGAAACAGCTTGAAAAGTAACGCCAAGCTGTTCGGCAAGTTCTTCTTGTGTAAGATTTCTTTCTTTACGTAATCGGCGTATGATCTGCCCCATTGTTTCTTTCATAATCGAACCTCCTTGTTGAGTATTTGATTTGTGCTTATATTATCGCATACTATTTGCACAAAAAGAAGCGACTTAAAAACGAGTTCGATTCAACTTTGCGTTGAGTTTATTATATCATAAATAATAACAAAAAGCAAGAATACGGAATACCTCTTTTGAGATATACCGTATTCTTGCAAAACTGTCCTTTAGCACCCGAGGCTAATCTGTCGGGGTATTTTTATCCTATGATTCAAAGGACAAGTCGGATCAGTCCGATAACAAAAAGGTGCAACGGATAGTATATGTAGAACAACCACTTGAACACCTTGTTGACTCTTGCGCTCCGCCCTCTCCGACCGTTATAAGTCGCAATGATCGGTATCGCCAGAACGACCGCCATTTGAATAAGACCGTAGACCCTGTCAAGGGCAAAGAAATAGACGGCCGAATAAATGGCAACGTAAAAGACCATCCACAGCATCTGCTTTTTGAGGTTCCCTCTGTTCGTACCGAACGCCAGAATACAAAGGCTGGCGATACAGCTCCAATCGCTCGGAAAGGCCGCAAGGCAAATAAGCAGGATAAGGACTGTCTTCGCGCTCTGCTTTATCCTTTCGCTGTTAACAACACGAAGCATTACAAGTCCCCACGCAAGCGCCCACATAACGCTGGTCTGGTTCAAAACGCTACCGTAGTAAAAAGGAATGAAGGACCTCCAATCAACAAAATCCGCCGAGGAGAACACGTAGGCAAAATGCGATATAAAAGCGAACGCGAACAGCCGCGCCGTGTATTTATTGATATTCTTTGTGTAATGGTATCCCTCAGCTATGAAATAGCACATTATCGGGCAGGTAAGTCTGCCTATTATATGCAAAACGATGGGCAGCGGCTCTGTGGGGTATCCCGGATAGATCAACCAGGCGATATGATCCAGCGTCATAGCGACGATGGCGATGAGCTTTATTATATTTGAGTCTAATATCTTTTTCATATCATCAGAAGAACTTTGCAAGTCCGCCCGTTGAGGTCTCGCGGTAATGGTGGGAGAGATCCTTGCCCGTCTCGTACATAGTTTTGATCACGGTATCGAGGGAGATCATTCGCGTTCCCGTAAGAAAGTTAGCAAGGGAGAGAGAATTTATCGAGCGCATCGCCGCGACGGCGTTTCTCTCGATGCAGGGGATCTGCA
>JAGBIA010000049.1 GCA_017935225.1 Clostridia bacterium
ATGACACCCTCTTCGCTCTTATCGACGGTAAGGTTAAGTTCGAGCAGAAGACTAAGGACAATAAGCAGGTTAGCGTATACGCTGACTAATTCTTGCAAAAATAAAAAAAGGCGGATCTTCCGCCTTTTTTTATTTTGTACTATAAAAACAGCAACCCGTGGTAGCATCGCTGTCCACGGGTTGCTTCATCGCGTTTGTGTCTGTTTCAAAGTTGTGATGTCGATACCCTTAGAGACAGTCCAAATTTCGATAGGAGCAGGTATATTGGTTTCGATAGAACTCTAAAATAACACCGCAAGAAAGTTTTTTGCTTCTTTTTTTCAAAAAAGAAGAGAAAACCTAACTTGTAAGCTAACTTACTGCACAGTCTGCATCTGATAGAAGAGCCCTTTCTTTGCCATGAGCTCGTCGTAGCTGCCGATCTCGACGCAAACGCCGCCCTTGAGCACTGCTATGCGGTCTGCGTTGCGGATGGTCGAAAGTCTGTGCGCGACGATAAATGTGGTGCGGTTCTCGGTGAGATTGTCTATCGCCTTCTGGATCTCGCGCTCGGAAACGCTGTCAAGCGCGCTGGTCGCCTCGTCGAAGATAATGACCGAGGGATTGCGGATGATTGCGCGAGCTATCGAGATGCGCTGACGCTGACCGCCCGAGAGATTTGCACCGTGCTCGGTCAGCATCGTATCGATGCCGTCGGGCAGGGAATTGATAAGATTTGTAAGCTGAGCGGCTTCTATCGCGCGCGCGATGTCGTCAGCCGTCGCGTTTTCAACACCGTAGGTGATGTTCTCGCGGATAGTTCCCGTGAAAAGCACGCTGTTCTGCGGCACGATCGCTATGTGCGAGCGGTAGCTGTGAAGGTCGATATCCTTGATATCCTTTCCGTCGACAAGCACCTGACCGCCCGTCGCGTGATAAAATCCGAGCACGAGATTGAGCGTGGTGGTCTTGCCGCAGCCCGACTCACCGACAAATGCGATAGTCTCACCCGCGCGGACGTTGAGCGAGAGTCCGTTGAGCAGCTTCTGATCTGCATCGTAAGAGAATGCAACGTCCTTGAATTCGTAGCTTCCCTCAAGCTTGTCGATCTGAACCTTGTTGGTGTTATCCTCAATGTCGGTAGCGCTGAGTATCTCACCGATCGAGGAGACAGAGTCAAGACCCTTGGTGATTATGGGCAGAAGTGCGAGAAAGCTCGAGATCTGTCCTGTTATGCTTGAGAAATAGGACTGATAAAGCGAGATGTCACCCACCTGAATAATGCCCTTGAACGCCATAATCGAGGAGAAAACGAGGCATCCGAGCTGGAAGAGCTGAGTTGTCGCCCAGGAGCAAGCGCCGAACTTGCTCTGCGTTACGTCAACGCGGAGTCCCGAGTTTGCAACGTCCTTGAGACTGAGGCTGAGCTTCTTTACCTCTTTGTCCTCAAGCGCGTGCGCACGTGTGATCTCTGTCATAACTACCATATCCATCAGCTTAGCCGAGGTGTTTTCCATATTCATACGGTAGTCCTTGTTGGTGGACGCCATCTTCTTGCGGAAAAATCTTGCAAGCGTGATCGACGTGGGAATACAGAGTAGGAAGAAGGTAAACACGGTCAGATTTTTGCTGACCACGATGATAAGCGCACTTCCTGCGTTGAGAAGGAGCGCGGGGATGGTGACGAAGAGCTGAGAGGAGAGCGTATGCACGGTTTCGACGTCACGCATAAGCTTTGACTGAATTCGTCCGCTCTGCATCTCCTTGTGGAAGGAGATCGAGAGCTGCTGAAGCTTGCGCACCATAGCTCCGCGCAGTCCTGCTTCGACCTTTCGCATTACACTGCAGTAGCATTTCGTATATAGCGTGTTCATCGGTATATTCAAGAGGATCAGCAGGATCATCGTAATGATAAATACGATCATCACGGTGAGGCTGTACTCTCCGGGGTAGGCGACGAAGTTGATTATGTAGGAGGTAACTATCGGCAGAAGAATTACGGGGCTGTGCTTTATGATATAGAAGAACAGCGCGGTCAGAAGCTCTTTCCAATACCGCTTATATATTCGAAGCAACATATTGAGCGGCTTGACCTCGGAGCGAACGTAGGTCTTGATGAACTCTTCTTCAAGCAGCTCGAGCTCGCTGTCGGTAAACTCCTTGTTGTATGGAGCAGGACGTATTTTTTTAAAGCTTTTAGGTACCCAATTTTTTGTTAGCTTTTTCATAATTATCCCCCGTGACTATGCCTTTGGTATTCAATATTTTACGGTATTCACCGTTCGCGATAAATATAGCACAAGAGGGCATAAAAGTCAATGGAAAAAACGAAAAATTCAGGCTCTTGCGATAAAAATTTGTACAGAGTTTTTTGTGCTTTTTTTAAAGTTTAAGCTTTTAAGATCTAATTGTTGACAAACAATATCACTTGTGTTATACTTGAATAAAGGAACTTAAAAAAGCTCCCGAAATTTATGATCAAACAAACGGAGGAAGATCATGAAAAAGCGCGCTAAGAATTTAATACAGCTTATATCCTTGACACTTGCGATGTTCCTTCTCAGCTCCTGCGCGGGCTGCAATTTTGCCGAGCTGTTCAATATCGTCGTTCCCGAAGAGACCGACGCGAACGGAAATCCTATAGCTCCCGACGGCTCCTACACAAATTCCGAAGGACAGAGCGGACTTGTCGACGAACCTACCGAAGAACCCACCGAAGAGCCGACTGAGGAACTTATCGTGGAGTACAACGAAGCGGTGCAGGAGGAGATCCGTCAGGCTTACGCTCACGTGTACATTGACGACTGGGCTGTAAAGGTCGAAAATATGCAAATTCAGTTCTTGGGTCAGGTCGGAAACACCTACTGCGTACACGTAGTCGATAGCTCTGCTCACGGGCACACGGGCGCGTACGACATAGCGGGATTTGAGTTCAGATATCTGTACGGAAGAAGAATAAACGTTTACCACGAGGGCAAGCTTTACACGCTTGCCGATGCGTATGAGAAAGGTATAGTTACCAAGGACGACGTTGCCACATTCAATGCGAAATTCAGAGAGCTTAATGCAACGAGCTACAAATATATATATCCCGAGTCAAATATACGTGAAGATACTGTTGATCTTATGATAATGGGTAGGTTGTCGGTGAAAATTCAGCCTGCGTATAACTCTAAAAGATATACTGTGGACGATTTTGCCGACGTAGGTTGCATAGAATTAATGGATCGATCGCCAAGCGGATCAAAACACGAAATATATAAAAGATTTTTGCTGTTTTTCCCTGAGGATATTGACACCCCCGAGGAAATGCTTGCGATAGTCAGAAAGCTTGAGGCGCGCGACGATATATACTCGGTATCAATTGACTTCTCCATCCCCCTCGATTAAAATAAACAGAAAACCGCTTTTGCTATCGACTTTCTGATAGCAAAAGCGGTTTTTTGTAGAATTTTACGTGTGTCTACGTGTTATTTGATCTTCATCTCATCGAGCTTTGCTTCCATATCCGCAACGAGCGCGAACTGAGTGCGGCAACGGTCGAGATTGTGCGAGGGGCGGCTGATGCGGAAGTAGGTGTCGCCCTCGATGTAGTCGGTGAGAAAGCGAATTCCGCACTCGAGCGTCATCATCATAGCGCCCACGTGGAGAAGCTCGATCTCGGTGTCGGTGAGCTTGCCACCGCATCCGCGCATAAATCCGTCTGCGTACGCGTGGTAGAGCTCAAGGTCGAGCGAGACCTTGGAAAGATCGGTCTCGTCCTCGGCGGCAGTGTTCGCACCGAAACGGATAGAGTCACCAAAGTCGTTTACCGAGTATCCGGGCATTATCGTGTCAAGGTCGATAACGCACACGGGCGCGTCGGTAGACTCGTCGAAGAGAATGTTGTTGAGCTTGGTGTCGTTGTGAGTAACGCGGAGGGGAAGTGTGCCCGCGATGCGCGCGTTCTCAAGCGTCTTGCAGAATTCCTCGCGCGCAAGCACGAAATCGATCTCAGGCTTGACACTTGCAACTCTGCCGAGCGGGTCCTTCTTTATAGCCTTCATAAGATTTGCAAATCTTACGGGTGTGTTGTGGAAATCCTTGATAGCCTCGTGGAGAGTGGACGCGTCAAACTCGGAGAGCTGCTGCTGGAAGTTGCCGAAAGCCTCTGCGCAGTCGCAGAATTCCTTGATGTTCGTAACCTTTTCCTTGGTGATGGTGCGCTCGGTGAAGTCGTAAAGTCTCCAATACGAGCCGATGCTGTCCTTATAAAAGCTCTCTCCGTCCGCAGTTTTAACTACCGAGAGAGTGCATCTCTCAGCGTCGCCGCCGACTGCCGCTACCTTCGAGCGAATAAATTCCGTCACCGCGCAGATATTTTCCATTATCTCGTCGGGGCGAGTGAAGATCTGGTGGTTGATACGCTGAAGGATGTATCTTTTTTTGCTCTCGTTGATGACGAGAAAGGTGTCGTTGATATGTCCGTTTCCGTAGGGCTCGCAGTATTCGACCTTACCGACCGATGCGAATGCCTCGAGTGCTTCATTTTTCTTTGCGCAAAGCTCTGCTCTTGTCATTTTTGTACCTCTATGTTTATTTTTAAAATTTAATCTATTATTGCTCCGCCGAGAACTCTGTCTTTGCGGTATAAAACGAGCGACTGACCGCGCGCGATGGCTCTCTGCGGCTCGTCAAAGCGCAGAGTCAGCTCGTCGTCTCCGCTCCGCAAGACCGTAGCCGCCGCAGGCGCGTGGCGGTAGCGGATCTTCGCCTCGACTCGCATAGGCTTCTCGAGCGTGTCGTCGATAAGAAGATTTATCCTGCTCGCCCGAAGCTCGCTTTTGTACAGCTCGCGGTCGGAGCAGAGAGTTACCGTGTTGCTCGCGGGGTTCTTGTCTCCCACGAATATCGGTCTGCCGAGCGCAATTCCGAGCCCCTTGCGCTGACCGATCGTATAGCGCACGATTCCGCTGTGCCTGCCGAGGATATTTCCGTCGGGATCTATAAAATTGCCCGCCTCAAAGCTCTTATCTCTGCCGGCGTGCTTTTCGATAAAGGAAACGTAATCGCCGTCGGGAATAAAGCAGATGTCCTGACTGTCCGAGCGCGACGCGTTGTTAAATCCGCGCGCACTTGCCATTTCTCTGATCTCGGGCTTGGTAAGCTCACCGAGCGGAAAGAGAATGTGGGGAAGTAGTTCGCGCTTTATCGACCAGAGAAAGTAGGATTGATCCTTGTTTGCGTCAAGCGCGCGATAAAGTCCGTATTCCCCCTTTTCATCCTGCAGAATTCGTGCGTAGTGTCCGGTTGCGAGGTAGGGAATACCCATACTGTCGGCAATATCGAAGAGCGCACCGAACTTGAGCGTTCTGTTGCACTCAACGCAAGGATTTGGCGTTCTGCCCGCGCGGTAATCCGCGATAAATCTGTCTATGACTTCGCGTCGAAAGCTCTCACCGAGAGCTACGGTCTTGTGCGGAAAGCCGAGCAGATCGGCAGTTTTCTTGGCTTCAAGCGAGTTCTCATCAGGCTCGCATTCGTGTGAGTCCGGAATTGATACCCCATCCTCCCACAGTCGCATCGTAACGCCGAGAATATCGTATCCGCTCTCGGCTAAGAGCATAGAAGCGACAGCACTGTCAACTCCGCCGCTCATCGCGACGAGTACCTTTTTCATCGGCGGTCCTCCGTTCAGAATTTAATGTCTTACCACTCGCGGCTGGTAAGCTGACCGTCCTCGCGCAGACCCTCGAAATCCCACTGGCGCAGTATCTCGTATACGGCGATAGCCACCGAATTTGAGAGATTGAGCGAGCGGAGCGTGTCGCGCATAGGAATTCTCACGCAGAAGTCGCGGTTCTCGTAAAGCAGATCCTCGGGAAGTCCGCGAGTCTCCTTGCCGAACATAATAAATACGTTGTCGGGGTAGGGCGAGACCTCGGTGTAGCTCCGTGGCGCCTTCGTGGTGAAAAAATAAGTATTTTCGATCGCCTCGGGGTTCTTAGCGAGAAAATCGGCATAGTTTTCGTAGTAGGTTATGTCAAGCTTGTCCCAATAGTCGAGCCCCGCGCGTTTGAGCTTCTTGTCGTCTATCGTAAAGCCCATAGGCTTGATTATATGCAGAGCCGCGCCCGTAGCGGCGCAGGTGCGCGCGATGTTGCCCGTGTTCTGCGGTATCTCGGGCTCGTGCAGGATTATGTTTATCTTTCTTTTCTGTTCCATATTCGTATCCTTGATAGTTATCCTTAATATTATATAACTTTTGCAGAACATTTTCAAGCCTATTTTCAAATTTTATTGACAATTCGGCGGCAAAATGGTAAAATAAATATGCGGAATGCCGCAAACGAGGTGAAATATGAAAATAAAATTCAGATATATAAATATACTCGCGCTTGCGTTGGTGCTTGCGATGTTGCTGAGCTCCTGCTCTATGCTTTTTTCGACACAACTGCCCGAGAAGCAGACGACCGAGAAGCACACGCAGAACGTGACCGTGATGCCCGACGTCACCGACGAGTCGGAAACACCCGAAGAGAGCGACACGGATGCGTGCAAGCATAACTTTTCGGATTGGAAAATAACCAAAGAGGGCGGCTGTCTCGGTGTTGACCGTGTGCGCGAGCGCAAATGCTCTCTCTGCGGACTTATTGAGAGCGAGACGAGCTATTCCGATGGGCATATGGCTGTCGTTGACGACCCTGCTCGCGATGCTACCTGTACCGAGGAAGGACTTACCGAGGGTCAGCACTGCGAGAACTGCGGCGAGGTCATCTTGGCGCAGGGAACTGTGCCGAAGAGAAGCCACACCTACGACTCGGACACCGATGCCGAATGCAATATCTGCGGCTCTGTGCGAGAGCTCGGATGCCTGCACGAAAGCATTGAAACTATTGAAGGCAAGGAGCCGAGCTGTATCGAGATCGGTCTTAGCGACGGCGAGAAGTGCCTCGATTGCGGCGAGATAGTCAGAGAGCAGAGCGTTATAGCACCTCTCGGACATACGCCAAAGACTGTAGAAGGCTACGAGCCGACCGAGACCGAGGAAGGACTGAGTGAGGGCAAGATCTGCTCGGTCTGCGAAAAGATACTGCTCAACCAGCGCCCGATAGCTCCTATCGGCTACCGCGATATTGAAAGATACGCAAGCGACTACGCGTACAGATCTCTTGCCGAGCTTGAGGGCGGCGAGAAGATGCAGGAGCTTTATCTTCTGATGGATGTCGAGGCGAAGAAGTTCCACACCGACACGACGATAGATGCCGAGCCGAGCAAGGATAAGTTTGTCGTCGCGACCTTTAACTACGGAGAGCTCGGTCTTACGCAAGAGCAGGCATTGACGGTATGGGCATACTACCGAGTCGACCATCCGCTATATTATTGGATCTCGGCAAGCTTTACGTATAACACCGAGAAGCTCAATCTTCTTTGTGTACCCGAGTACGCGAAGGGCGAGGAGAGAGAAGAGTACAACAAGCTTTTGTTTGACGGAATAAGAGAATACGTCACCTCTCTTGGCGGCGAGACCTCTCCTTACCGCATCGCGCTCGCGCTTCACGATAGGATAATCTCTGATATCAGCTACGCATACAAAGCCGACGGCAAGACTCCCGAGGATGCCGAATGGGCGCACAGCGTCATGGGTGTGTTCGATAAGAAAAGCGGAGTTTGCGAGAGCTACGCGAAGGCGTTCCAGCTTATGCTCAACTACTGCGGAATTGAGAATATTCTCGTCACGGGTGTCTCGAACGGCGAGGATCACGCGTGGAATATGGCAAAGATGGACGACGGTGAGTGGTATTGGTTTGATCTGACCTGGGATGACCTACCCAATTGGATGTGGGGAGTTTCCTATAACTATTTCTGCGTGACAGATGTGTCCGATGTCGCTTGGGTAGACGGACCTTGGTCTGCCGCGCCAAAGACTTTTGCTTCAACTCACGAGCATTTCACACCTGCCGACGATGGTGTAAATAAGCAGTATTCTTTGCCTGATCGCGCAAAGAGTGAGATAGATCTTGAGGAGTTGATCATCCTCAGAGAGCGTTTTGAGGTCGACGGCGGGGTATATGCGCTCATCGCGCCGTATAAGGTTCAGCTCGTGGGACTCACGGTCGGCGGCGAGGTCAATATCCCCGAAAGCGTTATCTACGATGATATAGAATACACAGTCGTATCTATCGGCGGTATGGAGGGCAAGCTCTTCAAGTCGACTCCTATTGAGATCGCAGAAACAGTCACGAAGATCAGCATCCCCGCAAGCGTTAGCTTGATCTGGGACAAGGCGCTGATGCTTGGCGGACTTGAGTATATCACGGTCGACGCGGCAAACGAGACCTATAGCTCGAAGGACGGAGTGCTCTTTACAAAGTCGCTCTACACTCTCGTGCAGTATCCGATAGGAAGCACGCGCGAGAGCTATATCATCCCCGACGAGACGGTCGAGCTTGCAAGCTTCAGCTTTGGCAACAGCGAGGCAGGGAAGTTGCGCTCGATAACATTAGGCGCGTCGCTTGCTCGCATCGGCACGCTCAACGCGGGATACGGACACCGCGACTCCGACGAGGGAGCTCTCAACACCTCGACGGGCGATATCTTCTACCTCAGAGGATTTATGGATTTTGATGGCGAGATAGTGCTCAGCCCCCAGAATAAGAGCTTTTTGATCGAGGACGGCGCGCTCTACAGCGCCGATAAGACGGTGCTCTACGCACTTTGCGACGGCACTGCCATTTCCTACACCTGCCCCGAGACGCTGAAGACTATCGAGGTCGGCGCATTCTTCGGTTGCTCCCGACTCAGAACCGTGAGTCTGAACGCAGGGCTCGAGGAGATAATGTCATATGCCTTCGGCTACTGCACACGCTTGCAGCTCGTAGTATATGAAGGTGACCGCGCAGGTTGGGAGAGCGTGGAGAAGCGCTCGAATTGGTACTACCAGACGGGAGCTTTTAATATCAGCTTTGCTAAATAATCCCAAACACCGCCTGCCGAGGATTTTTCTCGGCAGGCGGAATTTTTTTGCGATAAATCAAAAAATCTCTTGATAAATTCTGAGCTTTATGTTATACTATTTCCCGTAATGTCAAAAAATGAGGAAAAGTAAGTGTCAAAATTTATTCAAGCGATCAAGAAACTTAACACGCCCACCGATATGACGGTCGGCGCTCCGTGGAAGGGGATCATTCTTTTCACCATTCCGATGCTTATCGGAAATATCGCACAGCAGCTCTACAATACCGTCGACAGTATCGTCGTAGGTAAGTACATAGGCGACAGCGCGCTTGCCGCGGTCGGAAGCGCAGGACCTATCGTCAATATGCTTCTCGTTCTCTTTATCGGTATCTCTGCAGGAGCGAGCATTATGGTCTCGCAGTACTTCGGCGCGAAGAACCGCGAGGCGCTCTCCTACACGATAGGTAACTGTATCACGGTCACAGCTATCGCGAGCGTAGGACTGATAATTATTGCCGCGCCCTTTATCCGCCCCGTGCTCGAGATGCTGAACACGCCCGATACTATCATCGACGGATGCGCGGACTATCTGCTTATCTGCCTTATCGGTATCGCGGGAATGGCGTACTATAACATTCTCAGCGGTATTTTGCGCGGACTCGGCGACTCGATATCAGCACTCATATATCTGCTTGTTGCTACGGTAATAAATATCGCACTCGACATCTTCTTCGTTGCCGTCGTGCAGATGGGAGTTGCAGGAGTTGCGCTTGCTACCATTATAGCGCAGATCGTTTCCGCCATTCTTTGCTTTATCAGACTTGCAAGAATGCGCACACACTTTGATTTCGGCAAGAGCTTCCTTAAGATGAAGGGCTCTTACGTAAAAACGCTCGTCCGACTCGGTATTCCGTCGGGACTGACGCAGGCGATATTTTCCTCGGCTATGATCATCGTTCAGTCGCTCACCAACTGCTTCGGCGAGCAGTTCATCGCGGCAAACGTAGTAATTATGCGTGTCGACGGATTTGCTATGATGCCCAACTTCTCGTTCGGTACTGCGCTGACGACCTACGCAGGTCAGAACGTAGGCGCGGGACTTTACGACAGAGTCAACAAGGGCGCAAAGCAGGGAACTTTCCTCGCGGTCGCGTGCTCGACGATAATTACCGCCGCGATACTCTTCTTTGGCAAGCCGCTTATGCACGTGTTTACCGACACCAACGAGCTTGTCGATCTCAGCTACAGACTTATGCTCATCCTCGCGGTCGGCTATATCGCGGTCGCGGTTACTCAGAGCCTTTCGGGTATTATGAGAGGCGCGGGAGACACGATGACTCCTATGTGGATCTCGCTTATCACCACCGTGCTTATCCGCGTTCCCGTGGCTTACGGAATTTCCTACCTCACCCGCACCGCAGAGCTTCCTTACGGCCGTCAGGAATGCATTCAGATCTCGCTTCTCGCATCCTGGGTGATCGGCGCGGTCCTCACCGCTATCTTCTACCGATTTGGTAAGTGGAAGGACAAAGCAATACAGTGATCAATCTCGGGGCTAAAAAACACACATAAAAATTGAAATCCGTAAGGATTTCTACCTTAAAAACCGCTTTTTCCATCATTTTTCGACGGGAAAAGCGGTATTTTTATTCTTTAATTATTCGTGTGTTTTTGTTCTGCGCTAAATGAAGCAGCCCCTTTTTATAAAAGTTTACAATTAAATTGTAGCTATTAGAGCGAAAGGACTTGAAATTTTTGCACTTTTGCGGTATAATATAATGAATGCTTATAATTTCTTTAAGGAGATAAGATAAATGGGAATTAGTGAAAAACTGTTTGGTACCTATAGCGAGCGTCAGCTCAAGAAGCTCGTTAAGGTAGTTGACTATATAGAGAGCCTCGCTCCGAAGTATGCCGCTATGAGCAACGAGGAGCTGTCGGATACCACGCGTATACTCAAGGAGAGACTTGCTAAGGGCGAGACGCTTGACGATATTCTCCCTGACGCGTTTGCGGCTATCCGCGAGGCAGATGACAGAGTACTTGGCAAACGTCCTTTCCGCGTCCAGCTTATCGGCGGTATCATTCTGCATCAGGGCAGAATTGCCGAGATGAAGACGGGTGAAGGTAAGACGCTCGTTGCAACTATGCCCGCGTACCTCAACGCGCTCTCGGGCAAGGGCGTTCACGTCGTTACGGTCAACGACTACCTTGCAAGACGTGACAGCGAGGAGATGGGAAGAGTTTACGGTTTTATGGGACTTAGCACGGGACTCGTAGTTCACGGACTTGATCCTGTCGAGAAGCAGGAGTCCTACAACGCTGACATCACGTACGGAACTAATAACGAGTTCGGCTTTGACTATCTGCGTGACAATATGGTCGTCTACAAGGAAAGAATGGTGCAGAGAGGTCACAACTTTGCTATCGTGGACGAGGTCGACTCGATACTCGTCGACGAGGCGAGAACACCCCTTATCATCTCGGGCGCAGGCGAGAAGTCGACAGAGATGTACGACAGAGCCGACGCGTTTGCAAGAAAGCTGCGCAAGTTCGTAATCAAGGAGATGGACAACAAGGAGAGCTACGACGATATCGAGGCTGACTACATCGTTGACGAGAAGGCAAACAACGCTATCCTCACGCCGAGCGGTGCTAAGAAGGCAGAGGAATTCTTCGGTATCGAGAACCTTTCCGATCCCGAGAACTCCGAGATCTCACACCACATCAATCAGGCTATCCGCGCGCACGGCATTATGAAGCTCGACGTTGACTACGTTGTCAACGAGCACGGCGTTATGATCGTTGATGCGTTTACAGGTCGTCTTATGCCCGGCAGACGCTATTCAAACGGTCTGCATCAGGCGATAGAGGCTAAAGAGGGAGTCAAGGTCGAGAAGGAAAACAAAACGCTTGCGACCATCACCTTCCAGAACTACTTCAGAATGTACACAAAGCTCTCGGGTATGACGGGTACGGCGCTCACAGAGGAATCCGAGTTCCGTGAGATCTACGCGCTTGACGTAGTAGAGATCCCCACCAACCGCCCGATGATAAGAGTTGATCACCACGATATAGTTTACAAGACGGTCAACGGTAAGTATAACGCAGTTGTCGAGCAGGTCAAGGAGTGTCACGCAAAGGGACAGCCCGTGCTCGTCGGTACGGTCTCGATCGACAAGTCCGAGGAGCTCTCGCGCAGACTCAAGAGAGAGGGAATTGCGCACACAGTCCTCAACGCAAAGCATCACGATAAAGAAGCTGAGATCGTCGCTCAGGCAGGTAAGCTCGGTGCGGTCACCATCTCCACCAATATGGCTGGACGAGGAACAGATATTATGCTCGGCGGCAACCCCGAATATATGGCAAAGCGCGAGATGCGCAAGATGGAGATCGACGAGGAGCTCATCGCTATGGCTACCGGCACGGCGGTAATCGACGACGAGGAGGTCATCAGGGCAAGAGAGATCTACCACGAGCTCTTTGAAAAGTTCAAGGCTGAGATCGCACCCGAGGCAGAGCAGGTCAAGGCGGCGGGCGGACTTTTCATTCTCGGTACCGAGAGGCACGAGAGCCGCCGTATAGACAATCAGCTCAGAGGACGTTCGGGACGTCAGGGCGACCCGGGTGAATCGAGATTTTATATCTCGCTCGAGGACGACCTGATGCGTCTGTTCGGCTCTGAGAGAATTCTCGGAATGGTCGACCGACTCGGACTTCCCGAGGATACGCCTATTGACGCGAAGATACTCTCGAATACCATCGAGAGCGCGCAGAAGCGCATCGAGGATCAGAACTTCAAGCGCCGTAAGTATGTCCTTACCTACGACGACGTTATGAATCAGCAGAGAAATATCATCTACGGTCAGCGTAACAGCGTGCTCAACGGCGAGGACATCGGCGAGACTATCCGCAAGATGATAAGCGCAACTATAAACGACAACGTATCTGCTCACTTGCACGGTGAGGAGCAGACAGCTTGGGATTTCGCAGGACTTCGCGAGCTTTACCGCGGACTGCTTACGAGCGACGAGGACTTCCTTGAATACGAGAACGGCAGCGTAAAGGCAAAGCCGCAGAAGATCGCAGAGCTTCTCGAGGAGCGTGCGTTCGCACTCTACGACGAGAAGATCGCTCTTGTCGGCGAGGAGAGATTTAAAGAGATCGAAAGAGCGGTACTTCTGCAGAACGTAGACCGCAATTGGATGGATCACATCGACGCGATGGACGATCTCAAGGATACCATCAGACTCCAGGCATACGCACAGCGTGATCCTGTCACTGAGTATCGTATTCAGGGTGCGGATATGTTTGACGCGATGGTAATGGATATCCGCGATACTACTGTCAGAATGATACTTTCGGTTACTGTCAAGACTCCCGAGGTAAAGAGAGTACAGCTCGCAAATCCGATAAGCGAGGGCTTTGAGGGAGAGGGCGGCGAAAAAAAGCCGAAAAAGGTCACGGTCGTAAAGAAGGGAACTGAGGTCGGCAGAAACGATCTTTGCCCTTGCGGCTCGGGTAAGAAATATAAGAAATGCTGTGGCGCTCCCGGCGCGAACGGCAACTGATCTTCACACTAAAAGAGAGGAGGAGAGAATATGGGCTTTGGAGTGCTGCTTATAGGGTATTTGCTTGGCACACTGATGTCGCTCAACGTGTTTGGCGCGTTCTTCAGACTTGCAGGCTTTTCGCTTGCTGCATACGGCGCAAAAAAGCTTTCGGATTATCACAAAAGCTTTTCTCTCCTTTTCTATGCGAGCCTGCTGTCTATCGCCGTGTCGGTGCTTGGCGCTGTGTCGGAGATCTCGGTGTTTCTCTATGATAATCTGATAATCACAGAAAAGCTGATCAGTGACGGACTTTCCTACGCGTTCGGCTACGCAAGATATGGCGCAGAGCTTGTCTTTACCGTGATCTTGTGCGTGTCGGTCTCGCTTATCTCAAAGGAGACGGGCGAGCTCAAGCTCCGCTACGTAGCTATACGAAATCTCGTGCTTTATTGCGTGTATTTCGTTCTTCAGTTTATCTGCTGGCTTCCGCACGAATACGTCGGAACGCTCCTTCAGCTCACCGCGCTCCCCGCGGTAGTTCAGCTCGTCAGCTTTGCGCTCCTTCTGCTAAATTCGCTTATGATATTCTCCTGCTACAGAAGAATATGCGATGAGGAGGACGTCGATATGCCGCAGAAGCCCTCGAGATTTGAGTTCGTCAACGAGATGCGCAGAGAACGCGAGGAAAAAGAAAAGGCGAGACAGGCGAAAGTTGCAAAGCCCGCAACCGAGCAAAAGCTCGAGGGCGAGCTATATAGCGACGAGCAGCAGAGAAGATCGGCGGCAAACGCCAAAAAGAAAAAAAGAAGTAAGTAAGGAGGAGAATATGCAGAATAACAGATACGATCG
This sequence comes from Clostridia bacterium, assembly GCA_017935225.1. Classification (GTDB taxonomy): domain Bacteria; phylum Bacillota; class Clostridia; order Oscillospirales; family CAG-272; genus HGM12713. Next base: position 14,319 of record JAGBIA010000049.1, read on the forward strand.
CGGACAAAAAAACAGAGCAGAAAAGAGATCGGTTCAGAGCGCACGCATACCGTGGAGCGCGATAGCTCTTGCTTTTGTCTTTATGTTCAACCCCTATATCAGCATCGTAGATCCTCTCCCCGACTTCATTGGATATATCATACTCAGTATATCTCTCGTCAAGCTCTCAATGCTCAGCGAGGGAATTGCCGAGGCAAGACGCGCGTTCGAGAGAATGATACTTATCGACGGCGCAAAGTTCCTGGCTCTTATATGGGTGTTCGGCATAGATGCTGCAAGCGAGCGCAACTCTTCGCTATTGCTTTGGAGCTTCGTGTTCGGACTTCTCGAGGTCGCATTCTTAGCTCCGTCATTTGCTAAGCTCTTCGACGGCTTTGGCGAGCTTGGCAATTTTCACGTGAACTTTGCAATTCACGGCTCGAAATATATAAACGGTAAAAGCCACACCGAAAAGCTCAAGAGCCTGAGCGTGTTTTTTGTCGTGTTCAGGGCAGTAATGACACTTCTGCCCGAGCTTTCGGCACTCGGAAGCACCTCGTCGATTGAAAACTCGAACGTAATAGATCTTTACAGATATATCGGAGTAATGCGCGGATTTTGCTTTATTCCTACGCTTGTTGTCGGCATCTGCTGGCTGGTTCGCGCTATCAGATATATCGCACGCATCAGACGCGATACCGAATTCTGTGAGAGCGTGAGCGCGGCATACCGTGAGAAGATAATTCCCAAGGAGGGAATATTCGTGATCCGCAATGTCAAGATCGCGACCTGGCTCTTCCTTGCGGCTATGGCACTGACGATAGACCTCAAGATCGACGATGCGAACATCCTGCCCGATATTCTTGTGCTTGCAGCCCTCGTGCCTGCGTATGTCTATCTTGCGAAGAGCACTAAGATCAATAAGACGAGTCTTATCGTGACTTCCGCACTCTACGCGCTGACGTCGGTGCTGACGGTGTTTACCGAGATATATTACGAAGAGAAGTATATCACCTATAACGCTATGGCGAGAAGCAGCGAAGCTCTCGGCGGATATCTCATCTACGTCTGCTCGGTCGCGCTCCACGGAATAGTGCTGATCTGCCTGCTCGCAAGCTGGTGCTCGGCGTACAAGAAGGTTATCGAGGCACATACGGGATACGTTCGCGGTAAGGAGATCGAGAGCGAGGGCGAGAGGGCGCGCATCGCAGAGGTACATAAGGAGCTTGGCAGAGGCTTTGGATGGATGGTCGACGCCGCGATCCTCTACGTGCTCTCGGACGTTGCGTACGCACTCTACGGAGCGTTCTACGCATTTCTCAATAAGAACTTCGGTTGGCTCGGACTTGTCAACCTCGCGTGCGGAGTTTTCTTCGTCGCTATGGTCCTCAAGGCTCTTGGTGAACTGCGAGAAGCTGTAGAGACCAAGTATATGCTTGAGTAGTTTTGCACATTTTGCACAAATCGAAGAAAAATTAAAAAAACACTTGCAAAAGTGAGAAAAATCTGTTATACTATATAGGTGTCAGTCAGACACGAAAGTGAGCTGTAAAATAAGGCCATACTAGCCGGGGAATTAGCGGAGCCCTGTACCTGAAATCCGCTACAGCAGGGGGGAATCCCTTTCTTGAGGATCAACTCAAAACGGCCTGAGCCGTGCCTGCTGCGTTGACGAACGGGTCTTGCGCAATCGGGAATTGTGAACCATGTCAGGTGGGGAACCAAGCAGCATTAAGCAGTCTCCCCGATGTGCCGTGAGGTAGCCTGTTCTGAGCAGGAGGTACGGAGATCGCGTGGCGACGAGGTTCGATTGAAAGGTGTATGGTCTTACTTTGCAGCTCACTGTATTTTTATAGTGGAGACTGTATTTTTATAGGGGAGGGAGCTTTATGCATCAGGCATTATACCGTAAGTGGCGACCGCAGGTCTTTGACGACGTGTACGGTCAGGAGCACATAACTTCAATACTCAAATACGAAACGGCAAACGGAAAGTTCTCTCATGCATACCTTTTCTGCGGCTCTCGAGGAACGGGAAAGACCACCTGCGCCAAGATCTTGGCTAAGGCTGTCAACTGTACCTCACCCATAAACGGAAGCCCGTGTAACTGCTGTCCCTCCTGCCGATCTATCGACGAAGGAACTGCGACCGACGTGCTTGAGATGGATGCCGCATCCAACAACGGCGTTGACAATATCCGAGATATACGCGACGAGGTCGTGTATACGCCGTCGGCACTCAAATACAGAGTTTATATAGTCGACGAGGTCCATATGCTCAGCGGAAGTGCCTTCAACGCACTGCTCAAAACGCTTGAGGAGCCGCCTGCACACGCGATATTCATACTTGCGACCACCGAGCTTCATAAGCTCCCGTCGACAATCGTTTCGCGCTGTCAGCGGCACGATTTTCGAAGAATAGCCACCGACGCGCTCGTCGCAAGACTTTCTTATATCGCGAATGAGGAAAAGATAGAATACACCCCCGACGCGCTCCGCATAATCGCGAAGATGGCGCAGGGCGGAATGAGAGACGCGATCAGCCTCTTGGAGCTTTGCGCGGGCAACCGCGAGATCATAACTCCCGAGCTTGTCAATTCCACACTCGGCACGGGCGGAAGAGACTCCTCCGAGCAGGTGGTAAGAGCGATCGCGGGCAGCGATTTTGATACTATATTCGGCGCGGTAGAGAACGTGGTGCGCTCTTCAAAGGACATCTCTGTGTTCTGGCAGGATCTCATATCCTTCTATCGCGATATGCTCGTCATTAAGACGACAAAAGAGGCAAAGAACTACCTCGACCTCACCGACGACGAGCTTGAAAAACTCTTGGCGGTAGCTTCACTGTTTACTAAGGAAACTCTGCTTTACCATTGCAGAATACTTGACGATACTCTCTATTCGATGCAAAAGGCTGGCTTTGCAAAGCGCACGGTCGCCGAGATGGCACTCGTCAAGATGTACGATATGTCGCTTGAACCCTCGGTCGAGAGCCTTATGGCTCGCATCTCGAAGCTCGAGAGTGCATTGGCGGCAGGAAGGTTCGTTGCTCCCGCGATAGTGCGCGAGGAGACTGTAGAGATACCGAAAACACTCAGCGCACCTGCCACGAACGAAAAGCCTGTAGCAGAGCCGAGCAAGCCTGCACCCGCAGATATACCGAAGCCTGCACAGACCGCGGCAAGCGAGCTCAAGGTGCTTCGCGGCTGGGGCGAGATATGCGACAAGGCGGCGGCAGATAACGGCGCGGCACTCGGATTTTTGCGTATGGCAAAGGCACTTACCGACGGAAAGTGCGTGTACGTTCGATTCCCGAACGATTTCGCACGCTCGATGGTGGACAAGCCCGATATAAGAGAAAATCTTCGCACGGCGATCTGTATGGTCACGCAGAAGAGCTTTAACGCGCAGCAGATAGTTTTCGGCGTGCTTGAGGGAGACGAGGATAAGATCGACGACCTCGATGAATTCAGTTTAGATTAAAATACAGAAAATATAAGGAGACAGAAATGAGAGCAAACATTCCGAAGGGTATGGGCGGCGGCCCCCAGAATATGAACGCAATGATCAAGCAGGCACAGAAGATGCAGGAGGATATGGAAGCGCTTCAGGCTGACCTTGACGAAAGAGAATACGACGTATCCGCAGGCGGCGGAGTCGTAGGAGTCAAGATCAACGGCAAGAAGGAGATCCTCGCTATCGACATCAAGCCCGAGATCGTAGATCCCGACGATATCGAGACACTTTCGGATATTCTCGTTGCGGCAGTGAACGAGGCTATCAAGAGAGTTGAGGATACCAATAGCGCCGAGATGTCTAAGATCACCGGTAGCATGGGCATGGGTATGCCCGGACTTTTCTGATAAAATATGGAGCAGATAGAATCGCTTCAGCGCCTTGCCGAGCAGTTCGGCAGACTTCAGGGCGTGGGAAAGAAGAGCGCGATGAGAATGGCATTTGCCACTCTCTCACTTGACGCGGATGCGGCGGAGGAGTTCGCGAGCGCGATCATCGAGGCAAAGCAAAAGATCCACGAATGCCCGATCTGCGCAAATCTGACCGACCGCGAGCTTTGCTTCGTTTGCGAGGACGAAACGCGTGATAGAAGCCTTATCTGCGTAGTTGAGGACGTGAAGGCTGTTATGTCGATAGAAAAGGTAAGGGAATTCCGCGGAGTTTATCACGTGCTTGGCGGAACTATCTCGCCTATCAACGGAATTACGCCCGATAAGATAAGAATTCCCGAGCTCGTCGTAAGAGTCGGCGAGGAGAATGTGCGGGAGGTCATCGTAGCGACCAATCCCACACCCGACGGAGAGGTCACCGCGATGTACATAGCGCGCGCGCTCAAGCCGCTCGGAGTCAAGGTCACAAGACTCGCGTACGGTGTTCCCGTGGGCTCGGATCTCGAATACGCCGACGAGGTAACGCTCGGACGCGCACTTGAAGGCAGACAAGACGTATAAACAAAAAACGAGAACGAATTAGCCAGACGTGCTAAAGGACAGTTTTGCAAGAATACGGTATATCTCGAAAGAGGTATGCCGTATTCTTGCTTTTTTAGTTCTTACGCGGATTTACGGATTTCGTCCATCAATTCACGCAATTCCTTTTCATCGGGGATGTCAATAAGCCCTGCCGCAGTAAAGTAAACGTCAAGTTTTACGCGCTTTCTTCCATCGACCTTCTCGCTCTTATGAACCTCAATGCGCTGAATAAGTCTGTTGACAATTTCGGGAGTAAGCTCCTTAATGTCGGTACACCTACGGATTGTTTCAAGGAACACACGAAGATCAACTTTGTCTTGTTCCGCTTGTTCCAACGCGCGCTCCAATTTCTTGGTTTCCTCAACGAGTGCCTTTTGCTGAGTTTCGTATTTTCCCATCATTTTGGAAAAACGCTCGTCATTGATCTTACCAAGAACGTTGGCTTCATAAAGACCTTCAATCATCGTGTCGATTTCAGAAATCCTACGCTTGTTGCGTTCAATCTCCGCTTTCATATTCCTCATATCCGCTGCTTTCGCAAGAGTGTGTTTTTTAGAGTACATATAGAGGAACACCGCTTCATACTGCTGAATGAACAAAGCCACGCGCCTTACAAGTTCAAGCATCGTTTCTCTCAGAACCACCTCGCGAATGAAGTGGATAGAGCAAGTACCGCGATTTTCCTTGTATGCGGAGCACCTATGAAATTCTTGATTTTCTTTTACACTCTTTGCCGCGCAGAAATAGAGCTTGGATTTGCAATCTGCACAGTACAATAATCCCGAAAACAGACTCTCTCTGCCCGTAGCGGTATTCCGTCTGCGGTTCTCGCGCAGCTCTTGAACGCGGTTAAAGGTATCCTCGTCAATGATTGCTTCTTGGGTGTTGGGGATAATCTGCCACTCGTCCTCGGGATTGATAACCTTCTTGTGTACCTTGTAGCTGAGGATAGAGCTTTTGAAATTCACGGTACAACCCGTATATTGCCTGTTCTCTAAGATGTGCTCAATGGAGCTTGTTCCCCAAGCATATTCACTACGTGCGGATATTTTGTTTTTCGCCTTTCTTCCGTTTGCAATTAAATATGCCGTTGGAGTTAGGACTTCTTCATCTTCCAATCTTCGCGCTATCTTCATAGGTCCAAGTCCTTCGATACAAAGTTCAAAGATACGGCGAACCACTCTTGCCGCAGGCTCATCCACAATCCATTGTGTAGGATCGTCCTCGGATTTTTTGTATCCGTATGGTACGGTAGAGGAAACGCGCTCGCCTTTGTCCGCCTTGGATTTCCATACTGCGCGTATCTTCTTGCTCGTCTGCGCGGCATACCACTCGTTGAAGATGTTGTTGAACGGCATCATCTCCGTACCGACGTTCTTCAAGGTATCAACGTTCTCTTGAATGGCTATGAAGCGAACACCAAGTGAGGGATATTTGATTTCCACATACTTGCCGACGTCAAGGTAGTTACGTCCGAAGCGGCTGAGGTCTTTGACGATGACCGTTCCTATTTCGCCGTTTTCAATCATCCGTTGCATACGCTGAAAGTCGGGGCGGTCGAAGGTCGTACCCGAAACACCGTCATCTACGAAAAACTGAGTATTGTGAAAGCCATTGGAACGACAGTATTGAGTTAAGATCTCCCTTTGATTCACAATTGAATTACTATCGCCATCTCTACCGTCATCTTGTGACAGACGGCAGTAAAGGGCGGTTATTTTATTATTCTCGGCTTGTTTTGTCATAAATTCACCTTTTCCTTTCTTAAAGCCGAGCATTGCTGTAAGGTAGC